>JBDSDN010000133.1:0-17571 GCA_039920545.1 Ferruginibacter sp.
TAATGGAGTAGAACAAATGCTTACCGAGCTGGAAAAAAAGCTTTACGATAATATTTTTATTCCCGGCCATCGTACTTCTATCAGCAGTGAAGAAATATTAGGCACTTTATTAAAGATGAGAGAATTATTGGTAAAAGACCATAACGGGCTATTCATTCATTTAGTAAATAACCTCATCAGTAAAGTTCATGTCTTCGGTTTGCATTTTGCAACCCTGGATGTGCGGCAGGAAAGCGGCGTTCATACAAAAACAATTATAGCTATTGCAGAAAAAGAAATGATAATTGATGAAAATTATGCCGTATTAAATGATAGCAAAAAACTTAATGCCCTCCGTCAAGTCACATCTTCTGCTTCAATGGAAAGCTATGAAGGGGTTATACAAGATACCCTTGAAACAATTGCATCCATAAAAAATATTCAGCAATTCAATGGGGTACAGGGTTGCAACCGTTATATCATCAGCCAATGCCAGAGTGCCTTAAATGTAATGGAAGTATATGCTTTGTTTTTACTCAGCGGCTGGAAAAAAGAAGAACTGAATGTTGATATTGTCCCTTTATTTGAGACAATAGAGGATTTAAAAAATGCTGCAGGGATAATGAAGGCATTGTATGATGATGAAACCTACCGCCAGCATTTAGAGCGCAGGCGCTGCCACCAAACGATTATGTTGGGTTTTAGCGATGGTACAAAAGATGGCGGGTATTTAATGGCCAACTGGAGCATTTATAAAGCTAAGGAGGAATTAACAAAAGTTTCAAGAGAATATAATATTGATATTGTTTTCTTCGATGGACGAGGCGGCCCGCCCGCCAGGGGAGGCGGAAAAACACACATGTTTTATGCAAGTATGGGAAAAAATATTGCCAATAAAGAAATACAGGTCACTGTACAGGGACAAACAGTAAGTTCAAGTTTTGGAACTGCAGATGCAGCAAAGTTTAATATTGAACAATTACTGAGTGCCGGAATTTCTAACGAATTATTTTCTACCCGGGAAATAACATTGCAACCAGGCCAGGAAAATTTGTTGCAACAACTTGCGGATTGTAGCCTGGAGAAATATATTGCCTTAAAAGATCATCCCAATTTTATGCAATACCTCAATGCAGTAAGCCCCCTGCAATTTTACAGCGAAACGAATATTGGCAGCCGCCCGGCAAAGCGTGGCAGCGGAAAGCTTACGCTGAAAGACCTCAGGGCCATTCCCTATGTTGGCGCCTGGAGCCAGATAAAACAAAATGTTACCGGTTTCTATGGTGTAGGCACAGCCTTGGAACTACTTGATAAGCAAGGGAAATTTAAAAATGCCAGGGAATTGTACCAGCAGTCTTTATTTTTTAAAATATTAATAGACAACTGTGAAATGGCGATGAACAAATGTTTTTTTCCGCTGACTGCTCATTTAGCAAACCATGAAGTGTACGGAGAAATATGGCAATTAATTTATACCGAATTTGAGCTCACAAAAACATATCTTTTTAAGCTTACAGGCAGAACTGAATTAATGAGTAATTACCCGGTAGATCAATTGTCTATTCAAATGCGGGAACGTATTGTATTGCCGCTAAGTACCATTCAGCAATATGCCATAAGCAAAATAGCAAGCATGCAGGGCGCAAAAGATGAAGCAAAAGAGGTATACCGGAAATTGATCATCCGCAGTTCTTTCGGAATTATTAATGCCGCAAGAAATTCTGTATAGCGCAGTTTTTTTTGATACACCATACATCAACCTGAAAAAGTAGCAGCATAAAAATTATCACAAAAGTTGTATAAATAAACAACCGCTGTTTTTGAATTGTGCTTAAAAAAATAGCCCTCTAAGAATTGTTTTTTAAATTTTAAAAATCGGGTGTACCAAACATTTTGGATCAAAATTTATACACAGCTGCTAACAATGCACTCGTAGTTGATTTTGTGCCTGAGCCATCATTTTTTAAAAAGATATTACTTTGCGCCGTCTCAAATCTCAACTCTGGAATAATGGTGAGCGGGCCTACCTTTGCATTTAGAGAAAGGGTATTTGCAAAGATATTTTTGGTAGGATAGTAAATTGTTTTATCATCACTGATATATTCACTTCGCAAAGTAAGGCCAATAGTAGCAGTGGGATCAAAGTTTAAGTAGATTGCATTTCCTACCCAGCTTCCGTCAGCAGTTGAGCTTCCGGTCATTTGCTTCCTGTTTTGAATTGTTCCATTGTACCCGATATTAAACTTACTGTTCACTATTCCTAATAACACCAGGTCAACCTGGTTTAAAGATTTTAAGCCGCTGGGATTTTCCCCACTATCTGACCCACCAAACCCGGAATAATTAAGATAAAATTTAAGTTTGCCACTTGTGGTACCTCCACTAAACTGCGCTATCAAATTTTTTGTAGTGGAAGTTGCTGTACTTTGGTCAGTATAATTGGTAATACCAATCATGAAAGCTACCGGGCCTGCTGTAATATCAGCCTTTAATCCTGTATGAAAGAAAGGCCCATTGGTAAACATGTAGCTCATGCTATAGTTCCTGTTAAGAGGAGCATCTACCAATTCATATCCAACATGTGTCGCAAACTTACCAAGCGTAAATTTTAATTTGGAGACGGGTGCATACGTAATAAAAGCCTGCTTTACAGCGGCTAAAGTTAAAAAGCCGTTTTTACCTACACCTGCTTCTCCATCATTATAAGAAAATTCCTCGGCTCTTCGGCCGAAGCCAAGATCTACGGTGGCACCGACTTTACCAGATAAAGCAGTAGCATCTGCCCTGAGAGAAGCCATACCCAACTCGAAAGAACTTTCCGAATTGGTAAAACTGGTATAATTATTCAGTTTGCCGGCAAAATTATATCGGTAGTAACCATCAACAGACCCGGAAAATGTAACGGCTTTAGTGGTATCCTGAGAATAAGCGGTAAAAAAGAACAAAACAGTTGCAACTGCAAGAGAAATTTTTCTTAACATTGTAATTGATTTTAGTGATTAATGAAGAGGTACAATCCTTGAACTTTGTCCAGAAGTTCATATTAGGTTGTACCTTTTTTATTAGTTTTCTATAGTAGTTTCCTGTAATATCCCATCAGTCTGTACTAATAATGTACCCTGGGTATATTTTTCATCGTGTTGTGAAGCATCCAAACCAAGTAATTCTTCCTCCTGGCTTACACGTATAGGTAAAATGAAATTTATAAATTTAAAAATGACAAAAGACATGGTAAAACTATAGGCAACAACAATTGATAATCCCTTTAATTGGGTTACAAAAAAAGCTGTACCCCCGTAAAATAAACCATCAGCGCCTGCAGCATTTACTGATTTAGTGGCAAAAATGCCGGTCATGATCATACCTACTATACCGCCAATTCCATGGCAAGGGAAGACATCCAAAGTATCATCCAGTCTTGATTTTGATTTATAGTAAACGGCTACATTAGAAATAATAGCAGCTATAAATCCAATAAATATGCTTTGAGGTATTGCCACAAACCCGGCAGCAGGGGTAATAGCTACGAGGCCTACAACTGCACCAATACAAAAGCCCAGAACTGAAGGCTTCTTCCCTTTTAGAACATCAAAAAACATCCAGCTTAGTCCCGCTGCAGCAGCAGCTGTGTTAGTTGTAGCAAAAGCAGAAACTGCGAGGGGACCTGCACTTAATGCAGAACCTGCATTAAAACCAAACCACCCAAACCAAAGCAAACCGGTACCAATCAGTACGTAAGGGATATTTGCTGGCGGAATTTCTTTATGATCAATATGCGATTGCCTTCTTTTGAGCACTAACGCCCCTGCCAATGCAGCACAACCTGCAGAGATATGAACAACCGTACCGCCGGCAAAATCCAATACCCCCATTTTAAACAGAAAGCCCTGGGGATGCCAGGTCCAGTGTGCCAGGGGTGCATATACTAATAAACTAAATAAAACGATGAATAAAATATAAGCTGTAAATTTTATACGCTCCGCTACCGCACCCACCACCAGGCCGGGAGTAATAATGGCAAACATCAATTGAAACAATGCAAATAATAAAAGTGGGATAGTTAATGGGGCACCACCCTGCAATGCCGGGGAACCAGAGGCCACCCCCTTAAAAAAAAGGTGTGTCATAGGGTTTCCAATAAACCCACCGATCGTATCACCAAAACAAAGGCTATACCCTACTGTAACCCAAAGTACGCTAACCACGCCCGCGGCTACCACACTTTTTATCATGGTGCTTATCACATTTTTACGATGTACCATACCACCATAAAAAAAAGCCAGTCCCGGGGTCATTAAAAAAACCAGGGCAGTGGCTACTAAGATCCACGCAATATCTGCCCCATTAAATTTGCCATCATCAAAGTTGGGCAAAGAGGGGATAAAAATAGCTGCAATGGCTACAATTGATAAAATGAAGAAGGGCGCTAACTTTGGTAAACTTAAATTTCTCATACTTTTTAAATTTAATATTAATTTAAATAATATATATTATTATTTAAACAAACTTACTTTAAAACGATTAAAAAAGCATTTAAGATTTATAAAATTTGTAAAATATAGAGATTTTATAAATTTTATAGAAGATAAAGTATTAAAATTAGAAGAATCAACAAAAATTATTTATATATTTATATATATAATATGAGTATGACTCTTAAAATCTGAATTTGCGGGAAAGTGTGACCTTAGAGCTGCAATGAAGTTTGCTGCAGAGAACTGTCTTTTGATTCCAATAATGAATAACCCATTAGAAATTCATCCACTTTACGGGCACATTCCCTTCCTTCGCTTATGGCCCATACTACTAAAGATTGCCCCCGGCGCATATCACCAGCTGTAAAAACACGGGTTATATTTGTTAGGTAGTTTATGTCATCAGCATTGATGTTTCCTTTTTCATCAATGGCTATATCCATTTCGGTAAGCATGCCTTCTTTCTGGGGATGTAAAAATCCCATCGCCAGCAATGCCAGTTCACATGGTATTTCCTGTTCGCTTCCCGGCACTTCTGTAAAAGCGGCCGGGCCGCCTCCCAGTGGGGTTTTCCATTGCAGGCTTACAATCTTCAATGCTATTAAATTTCCCTTGTCATCCCCTAAAAACTCTTTGGTAGCAACTGCCCATTTTCTATCCGCACCTTCTTCATGCGACGAAGTTATTTTTAATGTCATTGGGTACGTAGGCCAGGGCATTAAATGCGTCCGGTCTTCGGGTGGCTTAGGCAACAATTCAAATTGCGTCACAGTCTTTGCGCTTTGCCTGTTGGAAGTGCCGACACAATCACTTCCTGTATCTCCCCCACCGATCACAATGACATTTTTATCGGCGGCATAAATATTTTCGTTATAAATATTGCTTTCGACTGCAGAATTTACAAGAGGGCTTAAATCTGCATTACGCTTATTTTGTTGCTTTAAAAATGGCATGGCAAAATGTATCCCTTTCAAATGATTACCGGGGATGTTAAGGCCACGGGGTATGGTAGAGCCCCCTGCCAATATGATTGCATGGTATTCTCTCAGCAAATCGTTAATGCTGATATTTTCTCCCACGTTTGCATTGCATTTAAAAGTAATCCCCTCTTCTTCCATTAGATTTATCCTTCTGTCTATTACCCATTTTTCCAGTTTAAAATCGGGTATGCCATACCGTAATAACCCACCCGGCGCATCGTCTCTCTCAAAAACTGTAACTGAATGGCCCGCAATGTTTAATTGGGCTGCTGCGGCTAACCCGGCTGGGCCACTACCTACTATAGCCACTTTTTTGCCGGTTCTTACATTTGGCGCATGAGGCTGTACAAACCCGTTATCAAATGCAATTTCGATAATGTGTTTTTCTATTTCTTCAATGGTAACTGCAGGTTTATTTATCGCCAACACACATGCGCTTTCGCAGGGGGCAGGGCAGATTCGGCCGGTGAACTCAGGAAAATTGTTAGTAGAGGAAAGGATATCATAAGCTTCTTTCCATTCTTTATTATACACAGCATCATTAAATTCAGGTATAACATTGCCCAAGGGGCAACCATGGTGGCAAAACGGTACACCACAATTCATGCAGCGACTGCTTTGTTCATTCAATTTAATATCAGTATAACGATCTACAAATTCATTATGGTCATTCAGCCTTTCCGCTACCGGCCGTTTTGAGGGGAGTTCCCTGCCGAATTCTTTAAACCCTGTTATTTTGCCCATGCTGTTACCCTAATGGGGATTTTATTTTATAGTTCAAATATTTTTGTTAGAAACATTTATTCATTGCTCATCATCGTTGTGTCCCAAACCCAAGCGATTACTTTCACGCTAAGCAACAAAGAATGCAAAGGGTCAAAGAGTAGCACAAAACTTGCACCCATAATTTCGCTTGCTCCTTGGCGTGAAAAATTATTTTTCGACACTCACCTTTACCATTTTTTCCTGCAATACTTTTTTATAATCTTTCGGAAATACTTTCACAAAATTCTTTAGCTGATTGTCAAAATCATCTAAAACAAATTTTGCAACGGTACTGTTGGTGTATTGATAGTGTTGTTCAATCATGCCATATAATTCTTTCGCATCCTGCTCACCAACCGGGTCAAGGTCTACCATTTCTTTGTTGCAATTGGCAGCCAGGTTTCCTTTTACATCGTAGCTGTATGCAATACCCCCACTCATGCCTGCGGCAAAATTTCTTCCTGTATCACCAAGGATAACAACCCTGCCGCCCGTCATATATTCACAGCCATGATCCCCTATACCCTCTACAACTACATTAGCGCCGGAGTTGCGCACTGCAAAACGTTCGCCGGCTTTACCACGGATGTAGGCGTTACCGTTAGTAGCACCATAAAATGCCACATTGCCGATTATAATATTTTCTTCGGGAAGAAACGAAGCAGATTTGGGTGGATAGATAATTAATTTTGCGCCACTTAAACCTTTACCAAAATAATCATTTGCATCTCCTTCCAGTTCCAGCGTAAGGCCTTTTGTATTGAAGGCTGCATAGCTTTGGCCTGCGGTGCCCGTAAATTTAAAATGAATGGTATCTTCCGGTAAGCCTTCAGCCTTATATTTTTTAGTTATTTCATTAGAGAGGATGGTACCTATGGTACGATTGGTATTGGTAATATTAAAAGCTGCCGAAACTTTTTGTCCATGCTGTAATGCCGGCTGGGCTACTTCCAGTAATTTCCAATCTATCACCTCATCTAATCCATGATCCTGTTCTTCCTGGTTATATAAACCGGTAATGGCTGAGGCCGGTTCTTTGTACAAAACCGGGGATAAGTTTAGCTTGCTGAATTTCCAATGTGTAATACCTGGCCTCATTTCCAGTGCATCCACCTGCCCTACCATTTCGTTCACCGTCTTAAAACCCAGTTCTGCCATTATCTCCCTTAATTCTTCCACTATAAACCTGAAGAAATTTACGACATGCTCCGGATTGCCGGTAAATTGTTTGCGTAGGTCCTGGTCTTGCGTAGCTACACCAACCGGGCAGGTATTTAAATGGCATTTGCGCATCATAATGCAGCCCTCAACCACTAGTGCTGCTGTAGCAACGCCCCATTCTTCTGCCCCCAGCAATGCTGCAACAGCAATGTCACGGCCGGTCTTCATTTGCCCATCAGCCTGCAATATTACACGGCTTCGTAATTTATTTTTCAGCAATGTTTGCTGAGCTTCTGCCAGGCCCAGTTCCCAAGGCAGCCCCGCATGCCTTATGGACGAAACGGGAGAAGCACCTGTACCACCATCGTGCCCTGAAATCAATATAACATCTGCTTTTGCTTTTGCTACACCCGCCGCAATTGTGCCCACACCAGCTTTACTTACCAATTTTACATTTATCCTGGCGGCACGGTTCGCATTTTTCAAATCAAAAATTAATTGCGCCAGGTCTTCAATAGAATAAATATCATGATGCGGTGGCGGGGAAATTAAACCAACACCTGGCGTTGAATGCCTTGTTTTGCCAATCCAATCATCTACTTTATAACCTGGTAATTGACCCCCCTCTCCAGGCTTAGCGCCTTGTGCCATTTTTATCTGCAGCTCATCGGCTTCTGACAGATATAAACTGGTAACACCAAATCTTGCACTGGCTACCTGCTTTATGGAACTACGCATACTGTCGCCGTTTGGCATCCTTTCATATCTTCTTTCATCTTCGCCACCTTCACCGGTATTGCTTTTGCCGCCAAGCCGGTTCATGGCAATAGCCAGTGTGGTGTGGGCTTCCCAGGAAATAGACCCAAAGCTCATAGCGCCTGTGGCAAAGCGTTTGTAAATATTTTCTGCAGCTTCTACTTCGTTGATGGCGATGGAAGGCCGGTTCTTTTTAAACCGGAACAAACTCCGGAGCGTAACTGCTTTTTCGCTTTGATCGTTTACAAGTTTTGAATACTTTTTAAAAGTCGTATAATCATTTGTTTTTGTTGAGTGCTGCAACAGGTGTATCGTTTGGGGATTAAATAAATGAAACTCCCCTTTGCGTTTCCATTGGTACATGCCCCCAACAGGCAACCTATCTACCGGTATACTTTTTTTACTAAAAGCAAAATAATGTTTTGCCAGGGCTTCCCTGGCAATCTCATCCAGGCCGATACCTTCAATACGGGAAGTTGCGCCGGTGAAATATTTTGATACTACTGCCTTATTCAAACCGAGAATCTCTAAAATTTGTGCACCCTGGTAAGACTGTAAAGTTGAGATGCCCATTTTAGAAAAAACTTTAAGCAACCCTTCACACACGGCTTTTATATAATTTTTGCGCAACTCATAAGCGGTGTAATCTGTTTTTAAAGATCCATTATATTTCATGCTCCTGATGGAAGAAAGAGCCAGGTACGGATTGATGGCTGTTGCACCAAAGGCAAGCAAGCAGGCAAAGTGGTGCACTTCCCATACATCCCCGGCTTCTACTATAATACCTACCTGCCCACGCATCCCTTTTCTTATCAGGTGATGATGAACAGCAGCAGTAGCCAACAGTGTAGGGATAGAAGCATGGTCACTATCTACTGCCCGGTCAGTAAGTACCAGCACCTGGAAACCATCATTTACGGCATCTTCTGCATAGCGGCATAACCGCTCTAAACCTTTTTGCAAAGAGCCATTTTTACCATCTGCCCTAAAATAGGTTTGTAAAGTTTTTGCCTGGAAAATTCCGGTATCAATACTGCGTATTTTTTCTAATTGAGTATTGCTGAGTATGGGTTGTTTCAAAGCTACATTATGGCAATGCAGTGGCGATTCATCTAATAAATTGCCAATGTTACCTACAAAAATAGACAGGCTCATCACCATTTTTTCCCTTATCGGGTCTATTGGAGGGTTGGTAACCTGGGCAAATAATTGCTTGAAGTAAGAACTTAAATGCTGCGGCTGTTCACTAAGTACTGCCAAGGGAGTATCTGTACCCATAGAACCGATTGGTTCTTTGGCCTCGAGTGCCATTGGCTTTATAATGGATTCAATATCTTCTGTGGAATAGCCAAAAGCTTTTTGGTATTTTAAAATGGAAGTATCTGACAAATGGGAAAACGTTACCCGGGGTTCTGGCAGGGCTTCCATGCATATTTTGTATTGGTTCAACCAATCTGCATAAGGTTTTTGCGAACAAATGGTTTGTTTCAATTCATCATCAGTTATAATACGGCCTTGCTCCATATCCACAACAAACATTTTACCGGGCTGCAGCCTCCCTTTTTCTTTTACGAGGAACGGTTCTACGGGGAGCACCCCTGCTTCAGAGGCCATAATAACACGGTCATCATGCGTAACGCAATAGCGTGAAGGCCTAAGGCCGTTTCTATCCAGGGTGGCACCAATAATTTTTCCATCGGTAAAAGAAATAGATGCCGGCCCATCCCAAGGTTCTAATTTAGAGGCATGAAACTCATAGAAAGCTTTTTTGATGGGGCTCATCTGCTCATTGCCATCCCAGGCTTCAGGTATCAACATCATCAGCACATGTGGCAAACTCCTCCCTGTTAAAGAAAGTAATTCAACAACATTATCAAGGCATGCAGAATCCGACTGCCCATCACTGATAATGGGCAAGAGCATATCCATCTCTTCTTTACTGAAGTACGGGGAAGTAAAAGCGTGTTCTCCTGTTTTGAACCAGTTTAAATTTCCCTGTAAAGTATTTATCTCTCCGTTATGGGCTATAAAACGAAACGGCTGTGCCAGTTTCCAGGATGGAAAAGTATTGGTGGCAAAACGGGAATGCACCAGTCCGAAAGCGCTTACAACCCTTTTATCATTAAGATCAGGAAAATAATTACGTACCTGTTTGCTGGTAAGCTGCCCTTTGTATACAATGGTTTTGTAAGAAAGTGATGCCAGGTAAAAGCCAATAGCATCCTGTTTTACTGTATTTAGGATTGTGTGTGAGGCATAATTGCGGAGGATAAATAATTTTCTTTCAAAGTCTTCCGGCTCATTAATATGATCCGGGCATGCTATGAACACATGCTCCATTGTAGGCTCTACATCCAAAGCAGATTCTCCAATATCATCTGTTATAACCGGTACTTTGCGGTAGGCCAAAACCTGCAGGCCTAATTTTTCTGCTGAGCGGTTAAAGATATCCCTGCATTGCTCACGCAGACGAATCTCTTTGGGAAAGAATATCACCCCAACACCATATTTACCAAAAGAAGGCAGGTGAACACCTAGTCTCAGGCATTCATCAAAGAAAAATTCATGCGGCATTTGTATAAGGATACCGGCGCCATCCCCCGTATTATTTTCGCAACCACATGCACCCCGGTGTTCCATATTTTCCAATACAGTCAGGGCATCAGAAATATGCTGGTGCGCTTTGGTTCCCTTAAGGTTGGCAACAAACCCTATCCCACAAGAGTCATGTTCAAATGCAGGATCATATAAACCACCAGGAGCAATCATAATTTTATATTAGTTCTAAAATTGTATAGTTAATTCAACCGTTGGGAATGATCCGCCCTTTTTTAAAAGTCTGGCACCCAACAGCAGTTTTTATAAATAGTAATCACCGATATTTTCAATTTAATTTTATAAACAATTAAAATAAAATAAAAAACATACCTATTTATCACAGCCAAATTTATTTTAATACCAGGAATTCGTTGCTGGTAAAGGCTTAGATAGATATATTTCAATGATGCCCAAATATTTCAAATTTTTATGGAAGGCTTTTTAATGGTAGATTATTTTAATTCTCCTAAGGGTTTTACTAACTTGATAAAGATTATTAAGAAAAAATATTTACCACTCAATTCATTTTATGCACTTAACCCCAAGGGAGTCAGAAAAATTATTACTATTCCTGGCGGGAGAACTGGCAGATTTTATCCGGTGATAGAAAGCTTGCCTGAGATGATAACCTTATACAGCCAGAAACTACTTTCTAAAAGGAACAAAGCTGGTGACATTTTATGATCCCTTCAGCTGAAATGCATATTAAAAAATGGCACAATTTGCTAGGGCTACTTTATAGAAGGAGAGCTGTATTTTGAAAATATTTTTATGCGCCAAAGAATGGATTGATATTGCGTTTGCTTGGTTTTAAAGCTGAGCAATTATTTAATATATTGAAGGCAGTAACCAATAAATTTATCATTCCTGCCTCCATAAAAAATATGCATACTGTACAAGATTAATATTTTAGCCACATCATTAACGGCCCCGGTTTTTTTAAATGGATTATAAGGATATTCATTAAAGCGTCATAAGCTTAATACAATCTGCCAGCCCTAGTTTCCACGCCGGGATTTGAAGCTGGTAATCTGCCTGAATTTTTTGTGTATCCAGGGCAGAAAAATGCGGACGCTTAGCCGGTGTAGGATATGAAGAAGTGCTTATTGCATTAACCACGCACTTACTATTAATTAGCTTTTTTATTTCGCAGGCAAAATCATACCAACTAATGATGCCTTCATTACAATAATGATAAGTTCCAGTGGCAGTTTTAGAACTATTAATGATCGTCATTACAGCTACTGCAAGTTGTGCTGCGTAGGTAGGGCAGCCAAACTGATCATCTACCACACCGACACTTTCTTTCTCACACATCAGGCGCAGCATGGTAGTTACAAAGTTTTTTCCGTGGCTGCTGTACACCCATGAGGTTCGGATGATCAATGTATTTTCATTATTGTTTAAAGCCAGCCCCTCCCCATCCAGCTTTGTTTGTCCATAAAAATTTACTGGGTTTGTTAGAGAATTTTCTGAGTACGGAATTTTGGTAGTCCCATCAAAAACATAATCCGTTGAAAAATGGATGAGCGTCGAATTGTTTTTTTTACAAATGGCAGCCAGGTGGCCAACAGCAGTAACATTAATTTCAACAGCAACTTCTTTTTCTGTTTCAGCTTTATCTACGGCTGTGTAGGCCGCACAATTAATACAGTAATCAATATTGTGATCTGTAAAATATTTTTCAAATGCCGCTTTATCAGTTATAGACAACTCATCTTTCGAAACAAATAAAAACCGGTAGTCTGTAAACAAACTTTCTAATTGCCGGAACTCCATACCCAACTGTCCGTTGGCGCCGGTGACTAAAATATTTTTTTTACTGGTCAAGCATGTAGAATTATAAAAAAGAAAATTCGAAATTGTTTTTACAATTATCAAATGATGGATAATGCATATCCTTTTCAGAAACGATTTGTTTACTGGCTGGTATTTTCCAATCGATATTTAATTTGCTATCGTTATATTGTATCCCTGCTTCTGAGTCTTTATTATAAAAAATATCGCATTTATAAAACACCTCACTTGTATCTGTAAGGACAGAATAGCCGTGGGCCATCCCCTGGGGTACCAGTAACTGCAATTTATTCTCTGCGGATAATTCGATACAGTAGGTTTTTCCAAAAGCAGGAGATCCTTTTCTTAAATCAACTACCACATCTAAAATAGCGCCGCTCAAAACCCGTATGAATTTTGTTTGTGCAAAAGGGGATAATTGGTAATGCAGGCCACGGACAACACCGTAGGAAGATTTGGCCTGGTTGTCCTGAACAAATTTTATATCAATACCTTCTGCCTTGCATATTTTTTCATTGTAACTTTCAAAAAAATAACCCCGACTGTCTTCAAAAACCTTTGGCTCAAAAATGAATAATCCCGGGAAATCTGTTTTAATAAAAGGCATAATATAAATGATACTGATAGATAAGCGTTCAATGACTGAAAACTACAACTCTCTTCAACTATACAAATGTTTAAAAAACTCAATCGTTTCTGTCAGCCCATCTTCAAATCTTTTTGTTGGCCGATAATCCAACAGGTTTTTTGCTAAAGAAATATCTGCCAGGGAATTCCTGATATCGCCGGCTCGTGGCTCCCGGTTAGTGGCTGTCCAATCGCTTTTTAAATTTTCGGCGCAGGCGTTATACAAATAATTTACAGAAAAATTTTCACCTACTGCTACATTATATACTTTGTTTGAGGAGTCTTCATTATCAGTAAGCATAGCTTTTATATTTATCTGCACAGCATTATCTACAAAAGTAAAATCCCTGGTCTGTTCGCCATCGCCGTTTATGTAAACCGGCGTTTTATTAATTATTCCTTTTACAAACAAAGGAATTACTGCTGCATACGGCCCGTCAGGATCCTGCCTCGGTCCGAAAATATTAAAATACCTTAGCCCCGTTGTTTTTAATCCATAAACATCGGCAAAAACCTGTGCGTATAATTCATTGGTTTTTTTTGTAGCAGCATAAGGCGATAAACAATTTCCTAACTTGTTTTCTATTTTTGGCAAAGTAGGTTCATCACCATAAACAGAGGAAGATGAAGCATAAACAAATTTATTCACATTATTATCCACGGCTGCTTTAAGCATATTTACAAAGCCACTAACATTGACATCATTAAAATATACCGGATCTTGTATACTGCGGGGCACTGAACCGAGGGCGGCCTGGTGGCTAACATAATCAATGCCTTCACAAGCCTGCCGACAGGTTTCTAAATCCCTGATATCACCGAGTATAAATTCAAATTGTGGGAATACCTTCAATATTTCCAGATTGCTGTCAAAACCATTTACCATATTATCAAGCACACGAACTTTGGCAGCACCGTTTTTTAATAAATATTCTGCAATATGGCTGCCTATAAAACCAGCCCCGCCTGTTACCAAAAAATTGCTGTTGGAAATGTTTCCCGAATGAAAAGTCATTTTAAAAATAAATTGTAATGATCAATAATTCAATTTAATAAAATTTTTTCACAAGATATTGATCCTTTTTTTGCAGACGTTTACAGGCTCCAATAACTCCTGCTGGTTATCTTTTTGCGGTAAATTCCTTTTAAATCAGCAATCAGGGCCGTGGGTTTTGTTATAGATATAAAATATGCATCATCCAGGTTTTTATATTCATCATGAGGAACAGTTACAATAACAGCATCATAATCTTTATCAATGGTTTCTATTAAGCCAAAACCATATTCATGTATTAACTGGGCACTCTCAGCATAAGGATCAGAAACGGAAACGTTTAATGAAAATGATTCCAATTCCTTTACAACATCTGCAACTTTACTGTTACGAATGTCACTGACATTTTCTTTAAATGTAGCACCCAGCACGAGCACTTTTGCATTTTTTATATTCCCGTTATTTAAAATTATAAATTGAAGTACTTTTTTAGCTACATAATTAGCCATACCATCATTTATAACACGTCCTGCTAAAATAACCTGGCTTTCATAACCGAGTTCTTTGGATTTATGCGTAAGATAGTAAGGATCTACGCCAATACAATGGCCGCCTACGAGGCCCGGTTGGAACTTTAAAAAATTCCATTTGGTACCGGCAGCTTCCAATACCTCAAAAGTATTAATATTCATTTTATCAAAAATGATTGATAATTCATTCATTAAAGCAATATTAAGATCACGCTGGGTGTTTTCAATAATTTTTGCCGCTTCTGCTACTTTTATTGATGAAGCCTTATGCACGCCAGCCTTTACAACCAACTCATACACTTTTGCTATAGTATCAAGACTTTCATTGCAGCAACCACTTACTACTTTCACGATAGTACTGATGGTGTGTTCTTTATCACCCGGGTTAATTCTTTCGGGGGAATAACCAATTTTATAATCCTCTACCATTTTAAGACCTGAAAATTTTTCAATAATCGGGACACAATCTTCTTCGGTACATCCAGGGTAAACGGTACTTTCAAAAACGACATAATCTGATTTTTTAATAACTTTCCCAATTGTTTCACTGGCCCTTTGTAT
The DNA here is from genome assembly GCA_039920545.1 of Ferruginibacter sp. Classification (GTDB taxonomy): domain Bacteria; phylum Bacteroidota; class Bacteroidia; order Chitinophagales; family Chitinophagaceae; genus Ferruginibacter. The sequence goes on from JBDSDN010000133.1 coordinate 15,224, forward strand.
AGGAATTAAATCCGGAACATTGTGTTCATCTACCGGGGTAGGTACAGCTACAATAAAAAAGTTTGCGGACTTTAATACTTCTAAATCATTTGTGAAAATTATATCACATCCTTTAAAGGCAGAAGGTTCCAGTTCCTGGCTGGGATCAATATTGTTGCGCATCATTTCTACCCTTTCTTCATTTATATCGAACCCGATGACTTTTAATTTTTTTGCAAATTCCAGCGCAATGGGAAGGCCCACGTAACCAAGGCCAATTACCGCTAATGTCTTTTTCTTGTCTAGTAATTCCTGATACATAGGTAGAGGTATAATTATTTGTTTATTTCTTTTATGTCAATAGTCATAGAGTCTATCAGTCATTCGATTCATACAATTACCAATTTATTTCAAACTTGCTTTGCGGATTGATAATTGACTATTTATTCATTAGTTATTGACTTATTAAACTCCTTTGGTAATTTATTCAATTCTTCTTTAGGAAGCGATTTAAAATACTCATAAGTAACCTTCAACCCTTCCGCACGGGTGGTAGTTGGCTCCCACCCTAACAATTCCTTTGCTTTTGTTATATCTGGTTGGCGCTGTTTTGGATCATCTACGGGTAAAGGCCTGTACACAATTTTTTGTTTTGTTTCAGTAATTTTAATTATTTCCTCAGCAAAGTTATTGAGGGAAATTTCGTCGGGATTTCCCATATTTACCGGTAAGGTATAGTCGCTTTTAAGCAAACGGTAAATACCTTCTACCAAATCATCTACAAAACAAAAACTCCTGGTTTGGCTGCCATCACCAAACACAGTTAAATCCTCACCACGTAAGGCCTGGCCAATAAATGCAGGCAAAGCCCTGCCATCATTTAACCGCATGCGGGGACCATAAGTATTAAATATCCGTACAATTCTTGTATCTACTTTATGAAAGGTATGATAAGCCATGGTTATTGCTTCCTGAAACCGTTTAGCTTCATCATAAACTCCCCGTGGCCCTACCGGGTTTACATTGCCCCAATAGGCTTCATTTTGTGGATGAACTAAAGGGTCGCCATAAACTTCACTTGTACTGGCCACTAATATCCTTGCATTTTTCCCCTTGGCCAGGCCAAGGCAATTATGTGTACCGAGTGAACTGACTTTTAATGTCTGTATTGGAATTTTTAAATAATCTATTGGGCTGGCAGGCGAAGCAAAATGAAGAATATAATCAAGAGGCCCAGTTACATGAATAAATTTAGAAACATCATGATGATAGAATTCGAAATTCTTCAATTTAAAAAGGTGCTCTATGTTTTTTAAATCGCCGGTTATAAGATTATCCATGCCAATTACATCGCAGCCTTCCTTTATAAACCTGTCACAAAGATGTGAGCCTAAAAACCCGGCGGCACCGGTTATTAAAACTTTTTTTTGCATGCCCATATATGAATTTACCTGATCTTAATTTATAGTTATAACCCGTCTGCCAATGCTTTCGTAATGAAAACCCAAGCGCTGCATCTGGCCCAAATCAAACAAATTTCTACCGTCGAAAATTATCTTTGCCTTGAGGAGAGATATTATTCTGTCAAAATCTGGTGTTCGGAACTCGTTCCATTCTGTAGCAATAATTAAGGCATCTGCATTTTGCAAGGCTTCGTATTGATTCTCTGCTAAAATTATTTTATTGCCTTCTAATTTGTTCACATTACTCATAGCTTCCGGGTCAAATGCAATGACCGTAGCACCTTCTGCTGCCAGGGCATCTGCAATGCAAAGCGCTGGTGCTTCTCTTATATCATCCGTATTGGGTTTAAATGCCAGACCCCACAAAGCAAATTGACGGCCCTTTAGATCGTTATTAAAATACGCTTTTATTTTAGGTATTAAATGAAGTTTTTGTTTTTCATTTACCTCCATAACAGCTTCCAGCATTTTAAATTTATAATTGGATTCGCTAGAGGATTGAGCAAGCGCCTGAACATCTTTAGGAAAGCAACTGCCACCATACCCGATGCCGGGAAAAAGAAATCTTTTGCCGATGCGGTCATCACTGCCGATCCCACGGCGAACCATATCTACATCTGCACCAACTTTTTCGCACAATTGTGCAATTTCATTCATGAAACTGATTTTGACGGCTAAAAAAGAATTTGCAGCATATTTAGTAAGTTCTGCAGATTTTTCATCCATAAAAATGATGGGGTTTCCCTGGCGTACAAACGGGATATACAGATCGTTCATCAGTTTTATTGCTCTCTCAGATGTTGTCCCTATTACGACCCTATCCGGTTTCATAAAATCCTCTACGGCTACACCCTCCCGCAGGAATTCAGGGTTACTAACTACATCAAAGCACCCCTCCAAACTTGC
>JBDSDN010000134.1:0-3318 GCA_039920545.1 Ferruginibacter sp.
CCGAATATACAATTTAATTGATGCATAAAAATCTGCCAATTATGTTATATTACATTTTAAAAAGTTCAATCTTTTTATAAGCCGCTTCTAACTTTTAATTGTTGTTTAAAATAATAATTTAATATTCAATGGAATTTTCCAAGCCCCGCCTAAGTTTTTCCCAGATTATAAATATGAATGTTGGTTTCTTTGGAATCCAGTACAGTTTTGGTTTACAGCAGAGTGCTATAAATCCTATTTACGACTTTCTTGGTGCCTCCCCCGACCAGATTCCCATATTAAATTTAGCAGGCCCCATCACAGGCCTTTTAATACAACCGTTGATTGGTGCTTTAAGTGATAAAACCTGGCATCCACGATTCGGACGAAGAAAACCTTATTTTTTTATAGGCGCTTTATTTTGCAGCATCTGTTTATTTCTTTACCCTTTCAGCAGCACTCTGTGGATGGCGGTAGGCTTATTATGGGTTTTAGATGCCGCCAATAATACAGCTATGGAACCATACCGGGCATTAATAGCTGATAAGTTACCGGCAGAACAACATGCAACGGGTTTTTTAACTCAAAGTTTTTTTACAGGCCTGGGCATCACCCTGGCAAATGTTTCTTTATTTTTCTTTCAAAAAAATATACATGGAGACCATGGAAGAATACCCTACTGGGTATTTGCGTCGTTTTTTCTGGGCTCTGTTTGCTCTATTGCTTCAGTAAGCTGGTCTATTTATAAAACACCAGAAATACCCCCGACAGATGAAGAGCTTATTAAACTGAGAGCCAGCAAGGGCGGCATTATGGAGCCCCTGAAAGAAATTTTACACGCTATAAAACATATGCCCCGGGTAATGTGGCAATTGTCCCTCGTGTATTTATTTCAATGGTATGCGTTATTTTGTTATTGGCAAAACGCTTCAAAAAGTATTGCACAATCTGTTTGGAAAACCTCTCCTGTTCTTAATAAATCATTGTATGAAGAAGCCGTTGGGTGGACGGGGCTGGTAAATGGCTGGTACAATATTGCTACCTTTCTCTCCGCCTTTGCACTGGTGGGCCTGGCCAGAAAATACAGCCCTAAATTAGTGCATGCCGTTTGCCTACTCATGGCAGGGATAGGTTTACTTATATTTCCCCACATAGAAAATAAATATTTATTATTTGCCCCCATGACCGGCTTTGGTATTGCCTGGGCCAGTATGATGGGTGTGCCTTACCTGATGGTGGTAAACAATATCCCTAAAGAGCGGTACGGCGTTTATATGGGCATTATTAATATGATGATTGTAATACCCATGATACTTCAGAATATTACTTTTGGTTTTGTGCTAAAGCATTTTTTAGGCAACGACCCTGGTAAGGCCATTACATTTGCAGGTGTGTTTTTATTGCTTGCTGCGGGTGCCACTATGCTTATAAAATCTACCAAAATAGATAATGAAATTGATGTGACGATAAATATGAGCGGCGCTCATTAAGCTTTATAAATTTTGTGAATTTAAATTCTACATCATCATGAAAATATTATGCATTGGTGAAGCCTTAATTGATATGATCTGCACCGATACCGGGTTGCCGCTTACTAAGGGGGAACATTTTTTAAAAAAAACAGGCGGCGCCCCTACAAATGTGGCAGCGGCTATTGCCGCTTTGGGTGGAGAAGTTGAGCTGGCAGCTAAAGTTGGAGCCGACCCCTTTGGCCAACAGTTAGTGGATGTAATGAAAGGCTTTGGCGTGTCCACAACCTGGATGGTGCAGGATAAAAACTTCTTTACCACATTTGCTTTTGTTTCCCTTATGCACGATGGGGAACGTGATTTTGTTTTTAACCGTGGTGCGGATGGTGAACTTAGTGAGAGCGATATGGACGGAATAAATCTTGATGAATTCTCTATTATACATTTTGGTTCAGCCACCGCTTTCCTTCCCGGCCCTTTGCAACATGCTTATAAATCATTGCTGCAAAAAGCACTGGATAAAAATATATTTATCAGCTTTGACCCCAACTACCGGCATTTATTATTTAAAAATAATACCGAAACTTTTATTGAACAATCCTGGTTTTTCCTGCAGCATTGCCATTTTTTTAAAGTGAGCGATGAAGAGGCTATGCTTCTTACCGGAAGCTCCTCTGTAAAAGATGCAGCTGGTATTTTAGCTGAAAAAACAGGGTCCATATTTGCAATAACATTGGGTAAAGATGGCACCCTTTTGTCGCATCAAAAAAACATGGAAACTATCCCCTCCATTGCTGTAAACCCGGTAGATACAACTGGTGCAGGTGATGCCTTTGTGGGCGCTGTATTGTACCAGTTGAGTAGCCTTTCCTTATCTTCTATTCACTTGCTAAGCATAGAAGAGTGGAAAAAAATAATAGCTAATGGAAATAAAGCCGGGGCCCGCACCTGCGAATATATGGGCGCCATGGAAGCCTTCAGGCATTTGAATAACCAGATTTTTGATTAACAGCTCCCAGGAAAATGTACGATCCCGTTCTTCACAAGCAGATTGATCATATTTTAGCAAAACAAAAAATTGATATTAAAGGATCGGCCAACTTATTTTATGCACGGTTTCTGGCCAATGCCCCCATCATCCGTTTATTATATTACAGTATATATGCCCGCCATCCTAAGGCAGAAGAATTTTTTGAAAAGCTTATTGCAACACTAACTACGGCCTACGCCGAGCGCTCTTTACCATTAAAAAAAAGAGACATTACCAAACTTGAAAAAGAAGGTTGGTTTTTAAGTAATGACCTCGCTGGAATGAGTTTATATGTTGACCGCTTTTGTGGCAACCTGGCAAACCTGAAAACTAAACTCGAATATTTTAAAAAACTCGGTGTCAATCTACTTCACCTGATGCCATTATTTGAAAGCCCCATAGGAGAAAGCGATGGTGGTTATGCAGTGTCTGATTTTAGAACAGTGGATGAGAAGTTTGGCAATATTTTGCAGTTAAAAAGACTGCAGCAAAAGATGGTAAGGGAAGAGATGTACCTGATGATTGACATTGTACTGAACCATACCTCACAGCGGCATGAGTGGGCACAAAAAGCCAGGGAAGGTAACCCGGAATACCAGGATTATTTTTACATGTACAGTAGCCGGGAGATGCCGGACGAATTTGAAAATGCTATGCCGGAAGTTTTTCCGGAAAGCTCACCCGGCAATTTTACTTACATACCCGAATGTAACAAATGGGTAATGACTGTTTTTCATAATTATCAATGGGATTTAAATTTTTCCAACCCGGCAGTATTTGTTTCCATGCTGGAGAATATTTTTTTCTACGCCAATTTAGGGGTGGATGTTTTACGTATTG
>JBDSDN010000135.1:0-10703 GCA_039920545.1 Ferruginibacter sp.
AATTATTTCCCTAACAGCTTTGATGATATCTATGTAGATGAAAATTACAAGGAACCTCCAATGGTATTAGAAAGTAATGTTGCAGACTGGTTTTACAGGAATGGAGAAGGAGAAAATGATCATTACACACAACCTGGTTTACTGTTTACAAAGGCTATGAACGATTACGACAGGCATAATCTGGTAGCTAACATTGTTGGGGCCATGAGTGGTATTAGTGGGGAGAAAAAGGATTTAATCATTAACCGCCAGTTGTGTCATTTCTTCCGGGCAAATTTTAATTTAGGAATGGGAGTAGCAAAGGGACTTGATGTAAATATTGATGCCTTAATGGGCGAATTAAAGCATTAAGAAAAGCCAGATTTTAATAAAGGGAATGGCAAATCAGTTATTCCCTTTTACTTTAGCAATTTCAATTACAATATTAACCTTGCCGTCTGAAGATAAGAAATTGTGGAAAAGACTCTTTTATGTTTAATTTTTAATTCACAAAAAAATACCGGGAATGCTAAATCAGCAATCCCGGCGTCTTTTGTGGTTTAATATTGAATTAATAATTAACTGTTTTTAGCATAACCTTCAACCTCATCAATCCAACCTTCTTCCATATCCACACCATTTTTTAGGTTATATTCTTTTCTTTCTTTCATCAATTTCTTAGCCTTTGCACTTCCTAGGATTGCTTTTATTCTAGCCATCCTTTCAGTATTAAGCGTAATCAGTTCTTGTTTTTTCTGTTCGTCTGTCATGGTCATATTCGCTTTCACTAATTTCGCCTTCTCAGTGTAGGTATGATTGATATTTTTTACCTGGCGTCCCTGGTTATCGCTAAGTTTTGCAGCTTTGTTAATTTCATTTCTTGACCTCTCATTTTTGGCCCACATTTCCCTTTCGCTACTCATTGATTTAAACTTTGCTGAATACGTACTATCCATCATTTTAGCCATGCTGTCTTTCCACATCACTTGAGTCTTTTGGAAATTTTCGTCAGCTACCCTATCATTTTCTCTCCTGGTAGAATCTGCACTTAATAGCTCAAGGCGTTGTTCTTCAATATTTTGCTGTCTTTCTGCCTGTTTTTTTTCAAACTCGGCTTTTGCAATTGACTCTTTACTTACATGGCTATGCTTTGTTTTCTTATGGCCTTTTTTAGTCTGGGCATCAACCCCTAAAATGGATAATGCAACCAGGCATGTCAAAAATATTCTTTTCATAGTAATAATTTTTATACTCCTTGGCAATATCCATGCCATAGCAATATTTTAGTCGCTTTTTTTTGTTGACATTTTTTAAAATTTAATAACATCGATTGAAAAATCTTTTCCGAACTCCCATTCTTTAAGATTTTTATTTATTAATAATACATCTTGCTGGCTTTGCAGGGCCATAAATTGTGTCCAAGTTATTTTTCTTATAAATCGATTATTTTAAATTATTTTAACCACTTATTAGGACTCATTTAGAGACATCATTAATGACAGACATATAAATTGAATTCACTTTTGAATATCTATTGATAAAAAAAGTGGCAGCTTTTCAGTTGCCACTCCTTTTGAAACTTACATTTAATTTACCACGATTTCTCTTTTAGGCGTCTCTGAGCCAGGCACCAGGGGCAGGCTTACCTGCAGTACCCCGTCAACATATTTGGCGGAGATGTTCCCTACGTCTACGGACTCATCCAAAGCAAATGTTCTTGCAAAACCACCCCTGCTATACTCCCTTAAAATCCATTCTGGACGGACAAAGCCATCCGGTGGAAAATAAGAGACAGAAAGTTGGTTGCCCTTTGCGTCTATTTTAAAATGTTCTTTAATGCGGCCTGGGGCAAATACCAGCATTTCAATACTGGATTCACTGCGGTATACATTTACGGCGGCCCGTTGCATAGTTCGGTTAGGCATATGCCTGTGACCGTTTGCTTGCTTTTCGCCTTTTGCGGCGCATGACTGATTGTAGTACATGTTTAGTTTTTTAAATGAATAAAATTGTATCTATCATTTAAGAAGACGAATTCAGCAGCTCAATGTTTTAAATAAAAATTATTTTGTGAAGCAGAACTATAGTCATATATCATCATCGGCCCTGCTTTACGCTTGTAGTCCCGCTCCCAGCGGGCGCTACCGCTCCAATCAGGGCTAAAATCCCAACCACAACATTTCAATCTGCATTTAGAATTTGAAGGCATGGTCTGCTCTCAGAGCATTAAAATTAAATATAAATTATTTCGCAATGCTAAGGTCAACGAGAAAGTTGTAAGCCGATATTGAAAATGTAATGAAGCGGCTTTAGTTATACCTGAAAAGTAATTGTTCAGATAAAGGGCTTCTCCAAATAACACTTATGAAAGCTTTATTAATTTTTCCACAGACAATTAAAAATTTATAATTGGGTTTGCTGCAAAGAAATAAATGCCTGTCCTATACATTCAACAACATCGCTGGCTAAAAGGCTTTCTTTGCTTTGATTTTTCAAGGCTAAATCTGCCGCTAAGCCGTGAAGATAGACGCCGATTTTTGCAGCTTGTAACGTCTCATAGCCTTGTGCCAGCAAGGCTAGAATTATTCCACTCAAAATATCTCCTGACCCTCCCTTTGCAAGGCCCGCATTACCTGTGGTATTAACATAGCCCTCACCTGCAGCAGCAATAAGGGTTCGATAATTTTTCAAAACAATTATCCATTGATATTTTTGAGATAGCTCAATTGCTTTTTGCATTCTCTGGTTATGATCTGCACTTTCACCAAACATCCTGTCAAACTCCGCCGGGTGTGGCGTTATAATTGAACCTCCTGGAATGCTGTTCCACAAATCTTTATTGCGGCCAAGCAATGTTATTGCATCTGCATCTATCAAAATCGGATGCAGATATTTTTTTAATACAGTTTTTAAAACCCTGAGAGATTTCAATGATGTGCCCAATGCTGGTCCAATCCCAACCGATGAAAATTTGTTCCAATCGATAGCCTGGGTCCTTAAAAACAGCATCGCTTCAGGTATAGCAGTTTGTAAAATATATCTTTCTTTTTCGGGAATGCTTGCGGTAAGTAATCCGGTACCGGTTCTCAAACACGCCCTGGAGGCCAGGACTGCCGCTCCCATTCTTCCCTTGCTACCGGCAAATAATAAGGCATGACCATAGCTGCCTTTATGAGAATCAGGTTGCCGAGGCTTTATGAGCGAAGCGATTTCATTCCTTGTAATAATGGGATAGTTTACTTCTTCACTAATAACATGCATATTTATTTCTTTAAATTCATGATTAAAAATACATCTTTAATATGCTTCCCTATTTGATTTGCCAAATTATCATACAACCTTTATAATCGTGGCCTGGTATTTAAATTAAATCTGATAAATATTTGTAAAGTAACTATTGCAGCTTTAAATTTATTTACATTAATGTTTATATTTTATGAATAAAGATTTAGAAGCTGAAAAAAGGCTTGCTGCCCTTGAAGCGGTAAAATTCTTAAAACCGGGTATGATCGTAGGCCTGGGTACAGGTTCTACCGCCAGGTATGCCATTGAGGCAATCGGTGAAATGGTTAAAGAAGGATTGTCTATCCGGTGTATTCCAACTTCTAATGCAACAAAAGAATTAGCCCAAGGTCTTGGAATTGCAATCATTGATATTAATAGCATTGATGCCATTGATATTACTATAGATGGAGCGGATGAATTTACCGAAGACCTGCTTTTGATAAAAGGTGGCGGTGGCGCCCTGCTAAAAGAAAAAATTGTAGCGTCGCTTACTAAAAAAGAAATAATTATTGCAGACTCCTCAAAGAAAGTAGCGGTATTGGGAAAATTTAAATTACCCATTGAAGTAATTCCCTTTGCCGCAGGGCATATTTTAAACCAGTTGAAATTATTAAAAGGTCCTGCAACAATAAGAAAGGTTTCCGGCAAACCTTTCTTCACCGATGAAGGCAACTACATTCTAGATGCAGATTTTGATTCTATAAAATTTCCTGCTCTACTTTCGGCAGAACTTAATAACATGATTGGTATAGTTGCACACGGATTGTTTATCAATCTGGCCTCAACAGTTATCATGGGCATTAATGGCGCAACTGAGACGTTCAATAAGGTGTAATCGATTTAGCTGGCATAAAAGCCAGGATAACTTAACTTTGTCCTCAATATTAAAACCCTGTGTCCTTTTTCATGCTGGAAAAACTAAAGATATTATCAAAGAAATTAAAGCATATCCCCCGGCATAAATTTGTCAGCCGGGTTCTCATGGGGATAAAGAAATATGTTTCCGGTTATCCCCAGGCCATCAGCATTCAAACTGTAAGTGCTTGTAATTTAAAATGTAAACATTGCTTTATAAATGATTACCATACTGATATTGAGGATGGTGTTATTAAAATTATGAAGTTTCATGAGTTTGTAATGGTGAGTGAAAGATTAAAACCATTAATAAGGAACGCAAGCATTTGTTACTTCTCAACTTTTGAAGCCATCCTTAACAAAAATTTGTTTAAGATGATGGACGTTGTGCTTGAGATAAATCCGAAGATGAAATTTCCATTTCTTTCCAACACAATGGAACTTTCCCTGGAAAAAATAAATCAGCTGGAAAAATATCCGGTGCCTGAAATTAATATTTCACTCGATGGTTGTACCAAAAAAGTTGTTGAAGATTTTAAAACCGAAGTCTCTTTTGAAAAAATAATAGAGACCATCAGCCTACTGAATACAACCTCTTTTAAAAACAAAATAGCAGTTACTTTTGTAGCTCATACACATAATGTACACGAATTACCTGATTATGTAGATTTTGTTTTTAGTTTAGGAATTAAACAGATATATGTAAGCAATATTCTCACTTTTACAAAAAACCTGGAAGGGTTGGAACTTTATTCTAAAAATGGTAATGTGGTGGCAGAAAAATTATTTAAAGAAGCTATAAATAGAGCAAAAAAGAACGGACAGATTATCAGCATGCCGCAACTAACTCCAACGCTTAAAGGCTGCCAGGCGAGCGAAACTTTTTTTGTAGATTTAAACGGAAACGTAGCACCATGCGATTTTTTAGCAGTCACCACTCCTTTCACCCTCTGGGGCCAAACCACTAAAAACCCCCCGGTAATTTTCGGGAATATTTACCAGGAGCTGCCCCTCTCTATTTATAAGAAAAAGGCATTCAAAAAATTCAGGCAGTTGCACAGGGAAGGCAAAAATTTACCGGCAGAGTGTGAAAATTGTATAGATGCATATGGATTAATGTGCAGCAACCGAACGGTGCACTATTCTTCAATATAGCTTCTTGCCCCCATTACTAAACAAACATAATGAGTAGCTTTAAAGCAAGATTACTAAAAGGCCTGGCCTGGAGATTTAGTTATTACTTAAGCGCATTTGTTCTGAATATTTTTATAGCGCATTATTTTGGCGCTGCAAAAAGTGGGATTTTTTATTTATTACTTAATAATTTAGCTTATGTAGTTTTAATATTCAGTTTAGGAATCGATGCTTCCATTACTTATTTTAATGCACGGAAGGAAATAGATATTAATCAACTGATGTCTTTAAGTTTATTCTGGAGTTTAGGAATATTCTTTTTTTCAATTATATTCTATTTGCTCGCAGATAGTTTTAATTTACTGTACACCCACCCGCTGAAAATATTTTGCCTATTTTATGTAACCGGTAGTTTAATTACTAGTTTATTAAGCTCCATTGTTTTTTCCACTCACAACAATAAAACTCCAAATCTATTTTTTATAGTTCTAAATACACTACTGGTTTTATGCCTCATTTTCCAGCCGTTTTGGCCCGGCATAGCGTTTGACAATGTGTTTATAAAAATATACCTTTCCTCGGCGTTGCTGCCTGCGTTGTTTTTAATTATCTTCTTAATTTTTAAGGGATATAGAGTTACCTCAAAGATGCCATCCCTGGTGAATCAAAAAAAATTCATACAGTTTGCATTTCAGTCTTTTATTTTTGCTTTGTTGTATGCTTTGTTACTTCGATTTGACTATTGGCTTGTAAATTATTTTTCCAGCGGTACCGACCTTGGTAATTATATTCAAACTACAAAACTAAATCCGGTAATATTATTAATACCCACTTTGGCGTCTTATAGTTTATTTCCTTTGGTAGTGAGTGAAGTGCATGAACAAAAAGAAATTGAAACAAAACTCGTAAAACTTATAAACCTTTATTTTTTTACCGGGCTTCTTATCTGCGTTTGTATTGTAGCAACAGGCTATTGGCTTTTCCCCTTTTTATATGGCAATTCATTTAAAAAAATGTACAGCCTTTTTTTACTCTTGGCACCAGGGACATTAATGCTAGCTGCTGCCTACCCTCTTACCACTTTTTTTTCAGGAAAAAATTTAATGAAAATAAATATACAGGGAATTATTATCGCTATCGTCATAATTTTGATTCTTGACATATTATTTATTCCCGGTTATGGTGTTTACGGTGCTGCAATTGCCAGTACTATAGCGTATACCTTTTACTTTTTTTACTTAGTGGCGGTATTTAAAAAATTACATCCTCTAAAATTAGCAATGCTTTTTAATTTTAAGACAATGATAAAATATATAATTTCTTATACAGGTTCCGAAATCAAATGAAGATAGATACTATATATATTGTCTGCAATAGAAAAGACTTGTATTTTGCAAAAATCTGCGTAGCAAGTATAAGATATTGGAATAAGACCATCCCCATCTCAATAATAAAAGATTTCAGTAAGGGTGAATTTAATACCGGATTACTGGAAAAATTTTACGATGTAAAAATTGCAAATACGACGTTGAGGAAAATGGGATATTATGCAAAACTCTGGCCCTTTATTGAAAATGAAATGGAAGAGAGAATCCTCATTTTAGATGCAGATATAATCTGGATGGAAGACCTCGCAGTTAAACTGGAAACTTACAATGAAAGCCTTATCATAGACGGGTACTTGCCAGCAGACCTGGAAGCCGAAAAGTCACGCTGGTATTTTAAAGAACCTTCATTTGCCAGGAATTTTCAGGAGTACAAATTCCCGGGATTTTTATTTAATGTGGGGCAATTTATTTGTAATACCAGCGTATTCGAAAAAAAAGATATTTTAGATTTGATAGAATGGCAGGAAGAGCCTAAGCCAAAAATTAAGGACACATTCTTTTACGAACAAGGCATGCTTAATTACCTTGCTGCCAAAAAAATTGCAGCAGGGGAAATTACATTCCGAAAGGTACCATTTCATAAATGGGGATGGTCGCCTGAAGTATCGGAAATACCCGTATCAGACATTTACAACCGCAAAGGGCGGCCTTATCTTATCCATTGGTATGGGCATAAATACAGCCTGCTGTCTATCCTGCCGGGAAGTAATATCTTAAAAAATTATGAACAAATGTATTACCGCACTACGGAGCAAAATAAAATGAGTTTATATAAAGCCAGGTTATTTCGAACGATCGGAAATTTGCCGAGATTCTTTTATCATTATTATAAAATATTGAATCAAAAAATTTTCCCTAAGGCATTATAAGATAATTTTTTATTGCAGTATATTCGCCAGTATAGTATATTTAAAACGATGCCTCAAAAACCATGGCTCACTTTTGCTCAAAAAGAAATAATTTTTTATATCCCCAGAAAATTTTTTAAGATTCCCTGGACAGAAAAATTACTTGCCACCTTTATACAAAAAAGAGTTTGCATTAAATTACTTAAGCAATTTTTGCCTCTGCCAAAAAGTTATCCCAAACCCACTTTCCGGCACTGTTTTCACCAGGGGATTCGGTTTACTTATGACATAAGTGATACTGTGGATTGGTATAACTACTTTAATTTGCCTCAGTTGCCTTTGAAAAGGTTATTGAAATTTATAGGTAAAAATGCCGTCGTAATGGATATAGGAGCCAATATCGGAACCTTTAGCCTGCCTTTGGCACAATATTGTACTTATGGTAATGTACATTCATTTGAACCCCACGAGCAATCTTTTGAGCGTTTGAAAAATAACATTGATCAAAATATATTTACGAATATCAGTATTTATAATGTGGCCTGCAGCAGTCATGAAGGAACAGCACCATTGTACGAAACCAATGAGCATAATAGTGGCATGAACCGGTTAAGTAAAAGTCCGGATAAGGATGATATATCATTTGCCACTGTTCAACTTATCACACTTGATTCCTTTGTTTGCAAGAATAATATTTCAGTTATTGATGCTATAAAAATAGATGCAGAAGGGCACGAATATGATATTTTACAAGGAGCTTATGAGAGCTTGAAAAAATTCTCGCCATTGCTACTAATTGAATTGGACGATAGATTACTCAGGCAACAAGGGTATAGTGCTGAAAAATTAATAAAATTATTACAGTCACACGGGTATCAGTATATTCAAAATGCAGAAACCCGTGAAGCAATAAGTACCCGGGCTATACTAAAGGGATGTGTTATGGACATCTTCTGTTCTAAAAAAATTATTTAAAAAACTTTCACTCCTGGAACATGAAGGAATAAACTTTATTTTAAAAAAAAAGTTCCTGTTATTAAAAATGAGTAATTTCTGTCCTTTTTGTAGTGGTAGGCATCTTATAAAAAGAGATATCCCCGAAATTTGTTACAACGGTAGAAAATTCAGCTGGCACAAGTGTATTAATTGCAAACTTATTTTTGTCTTGCCATTTTTGTCCACAGATGATTTTAGCAAACTTTATGGAATCAGTTATCATAAAAAATATTATTTTGACTATACCGTAAATTATAATGAACAAATTAATTTGCTGCAGGGCTTTAATAAACATACTTTTCTAGACTATGGCTGTGGAGATGCAGGCCTTTTAAACCAGTTGCAGTTTAAGGGATACCAGGTTACCGGAGTAGAATATGATCCTATACTTGTAAAGGAATTAAATACAATATTTCCACTAATAAATATTCTGACAGCCGACGGTTTTGAAAAACAAGAAGCGACGAAATATGACGTAATTCATTTGGGGGATGTGCTGGAGCACCTGAATGATCCTTCCTCTATAATTTGCAAGTTGGCTGGCTATTTAAAAGATGATGGATTTTTTTTTATTGAAGGACCCCTGGAAACTAATCCTAATCTGGCCTTCTTTTTCAGGAAGATTACAACCCGTATAAAAAGAATTATTAACGTGGAAAACATAAGGGTGAAGGAGCCATATCATATCACTTTTTCAAATGCCTGCAACCAGCAACTACTCTTTGAAAATGCAGGCCTTCAAAAAATTTATTTTAAAGTATGGGAACATGGCTTTCCATACATTGATAATAAGAAAGACATTCGCTCAGTATGGACTTTTCTGCAATGGCTTATTGTAAAAACATCTATAAGGCTGTCGAAAACCGTACCAGGCTGGGGCAACAGGTTTGCCTATATTGGCCGGCCTTCAGCAGTTAAGGATGATAATGGGCCCGAATTATGAAGACTAAATATTTATTGAACTTTACAACACACCTCAGTTATGTTAACTTTGTTGAAAGTATTATCAAAATTGATTTATGGCATCCCTTCGAAAAATTCATACTCACACGCCCTCTTCTGAAAACACCGGTTTTGGAACTAATGCTTCCAATTATGGTGGCAGGTTTTTAAATAAAGATGGGCGGCCAAATATTCGTAAGACTGGTTTGGGTTTTTTAGAAAAATACAGTTGGTTTCACGGGATGCTGGCTATGAGCCAAATTAAATTTTTCCTGGTCATAACATTATTTTATATACTGGTTAATCTTGCCTTTACCTTAATTTATTATAGTATCGGCGTAGAACACCTGAAAGGTTTGGAAACAAATTCTGAACTGGAAAAATTTACAGAAGCCTTTTTCTTTAGTTCCCAGACCTTTACAACCGTTGGCTATGGTCGCATAAGCCCTTCTGGATTTTTAACCAACAGTGTTGCTTCTTTCCAGGCTTTAATAGGGCTGTTGAGTTTCGCCGTGGCAACCGGGCTTATGTATGGGAGATTCAGTAAACCAACTGCTTATTTAAAATTTGCTCACAATGCTCTATTGGCACCATATAAAAATGAAAGCGCCTTAATGGTTCGGGTTGCGCCTTTTAAAAATACCACTTTAACAGATGCAGAAGCTACTCTTACCCTGGGCATGTTAATAGAAGAAAATGGAGAAAAAGTTAACCGGTTTTTTAATCTTAAACTTGAGTTAGCAAAAGTGGGTGCACTTACGCTCAGCTGGACGATTGTACATCCTATTAATGAAGAAAGTCCTTTATTTAATTTTACAGAAACTGATTTTAAAAATACCAAAGGAGAAATTATTGTTTTTGTAAAAGCTTTCGATGATATGTTCAGTAATACTGTAGTCTCCAGGAGTTCTTACACTTTTGTTGAAATAATATACGGTGCTAAATACAAACCCATGTTTCACCAGGATAAAATTTCCAGCAGCACAATATTAGAGCTGGATAAGTTAAACGATTATGAAAAGGTGAATTTAAGGCTTACTCCGTCTATAAATGAGTCAGAAAAGACCTTAATAAAAGGGAAAATGTAACCTCTACTTTTTCAGGCTATGAATGATTGCAGCAAACTCTGAAGCTACCAGGCTTGCTCCTCCCACCAGGCCTCCATCTACATCAGCCTTGCCAAATAATTCTACTGCATTAGCGGCTTTTACACTTCCTCCATATAATATCGAAATAGAATTTGCGACATCATTGCCATATTTATCCGCCATTACCT
>JBDSDN010000136.1:0-3858 GCA_039920545.1 Ferruginibacter sp.
TTAATTTTCCCAATGCATCTTTCAAGGCCTCCTGAATGGTATCGCCAAGAGCCGTAACTGCAATTGGCTGCATTCCTTCAAGACGTGCTTCAAGCATACATCGCTTATCCTTCATACCATTTTTGTGGCTGTTCTCATCATTCAAGTGAACTTCTACCCGGGTTACCTGGTTATCAAATCTCTTTAAGGTTTCAGCTATCGTGCTTTCTACAAAATTGCTGAGTTCTTCGGTTCCTGTTATGTTGTTGTCTGAGTTTATTTGAATTATCATGGTGGTTATTTTTTAAATGTTGTTTAGAAAGGACAAAAGGTATTTTTTTTAATTGCGCAAGCTCTGGCTATAATTAGAGGATGAAGGTGCAACTTTAATTTTAAATGCTCATAGCAATATTTTCATTAAAGTGATAGCCTGTTTTAAGTTCCCATTGAGAAGTTAAATACCACTTTTGAACCATCCGGCGCAATAGCAAGGATTTGTATCATACCACTTTGACCCGAGAGTAAAGCCATATCAATATCCTCGGGATTGTTAATCGGCTTGCCGTTTATAAAAGCGATAATAGTACCAGGCGGAATGCCTGCCTGGTCAAAAAAACCATTCCTACGAACCCTAGTGACCAAAACGCCGGCATTTAAATTAAAGTGCTGCCTGATTTCAGCAGTTAGCGGGGCGAAAGTAGCTCCAAGCCTGCTGTATATTTCCTGGAGCGCTCTATCACTTTTTGCTTCAATTTTTACCACATCTTCCCTGTGGAGTGTAGCAGAAACTGTAGCGGTATCACTTTTGCGCTGGTAGGTTAATTTGATAACATCACCGGGTTTATGTCTTGCTATTCTTTCAGAAAATTCTGTTGACGAGTTAATTAAAATGCCATCTATACTTTGAATAATATCAGCTTCTTTAAGACCCGCAATAGCAGCGGCACTTTCATTTTGCACACCGGTTATGTAAACACCTTTTACTGATGCAGGATTAAGTCCCTGTTGTATCAGGTATTGGTCTTCTGCAGCAGGCGAAGGGAAGGAAACACCCAATACCCCCCGCTTAACCTCCCCAAAGTTTTTTAAATCATCTAAAATCTTTTTTGCCAGGTTTACAGGTATGGCAAAAGCATAGCCAGCATAACTACCGGTTTGCGACGCTATTGCTGAATTAATGCCTATCAATTCGCCCTCGGTATTAACAAGTGCACCTCCGCTATTGCCGGGGTTAATGGCAGCATCGGTTTGAATAAATGATTCAACAGCCATGTTTCCTTCAGGCGCCGCATTATTTTGCATGGCATTAGTACCCGGACGATTTATGATTCCAATGTTTCTGGCTTTGGCACTTACAATGCCGGCAGTTACAGTTGTATTAAGTGAAAGAGGAAAACCTATAGCTAACACCCATTCTCCTATCTCCACATTATCAGAGTTTCCAAATTTAACGACAGGAAGGCCGGTAGCTTCGACTTTTATAAGCGCTAAATCAGTATTCGGATCACGTCCAATCATCTTTGCGGAGAAAGTTCGTTTGTCAGGAAGTATAACGTCAATCGACGATGCGTTGTCGACCACATGATTATTTGTAGCTATAAATCCATCAGGGCTTATAATTACACCTGACCCTGAGGCACCATAATCTGACGAGGCGTTAAAATGAATTTTTATATGCACTACCGCCGGCATCACCATCTTCGATGCCATTACAAAATTTACATCTCCATTTGAACTGTTTACGGCAGCAGCATTTTCTGTTGGCTGTGTTAAACTGTCTTCTGTAATGCCAGCTTTACCTGCCCTTTGTTTAATATTCGTACAACTTAAGGCTACACTTTGCAGTATTATAAATAAAACAGGGAGCAGGATGGAGGGCGAGTTATTCATATTCGGCAGTATTATATTAATTAGAAAAGTTACTTAGGAAAAATACACCATTCAAAATAGTTTTTATGGTTGGCAGCTTACTCCGGGATGTTTTTAATTTGCTCAACCGAGGCATTTACATTTTATTGTCGGTCTGCTGTCCATTTTTATATTTCCCAGAAAGAAATGTTTTAGTATTTAAAAATTTCTTTTTGATAATTTAATTACTTACTTCTCTTTTAAAAATGTCCCGCAGATTTATTTGGATATTCTTTTTTATTAACCCGGGTACATTGCAACTATTTAACAACAGTTGCGTCGCAAAGTTGTACGGAATTCCCATTCAACAAAGGACGATACCTAATTCTTTGGTTTTAAAGGTATGGGATATTGCAGGGTAAATATGCAAACTGCTAACTTGAATCCTTTAACGTGTCAGCGTTTTTTCTATTCTTCTTAATTACTGATAAAGTTATTTTATTCAAAAACGATCATTAAATCATCTGTAAAATTAAAGCCCTAAGATATCCATTATTTTTATTGCATTTTGGTTAAAAGAAAAGCAGAAAGAAAACCCAATACTGTAACAACGCCTATAAAATCATGGCCCTCTTCAAAGGCTTCGGGAATCATCGTATCGCTTAACATAGCAAGTATTGCTCCTGCAGCAACTGCAATAGTGGCGGCGATAATATCAGGAGAAAAATTTTTAAAAATTGTATACCCGCAGAAAGATGCAATCCCGGAAATTATTGTAATTCCTATCCAGATGCCGAAAATATATTTTTTTGACCTGCCTGATTTTTTCATTCCTGATGCGCTGGATAAAGATTCAGGAATGTTGGAAAGAAAAATGGCTATTACCGCTGCTGTACTTACTGCACCGCCTTCTATCATGCTCACGCCGACCGCAATGGATTCCGGTATTCCGTCTAATAAAGCTCCCACAGCAATGGCTAATCCGCTGCCATTATTATCTTTTTCAACAGCTTGTTGGTCGCCGGATCTTTTTCTGTGCTTTGCTCCTTTTTTGCTTAAATAATAATTTACTACAGAATATATAACTGCGCCGCTTACAAATCCAATGGCCGTAGAATCAAAGCCACCACGCTTATACGCTTCATCCATCAAATCAAAAGCAAGCGCTGAGATTAAAACTCCGCTTCCAAAAGCCATTACAAATGCAATCACCTTTTTTGGAACTTTAGTGTAATACCCCAACAAAGCCCCGATTATTAGGGCTGACCCCGAAACCAGTCCCCACAAAGTAGCTTTACCCCATAAAGGGATGGTAAGTGGAAGCATAATACAATATTAAGGTGAGTAGATGGTGTAATAGCATTTCGTGTTTATATTTAAAGCAATCAAATAACAAACACTTTAATATTTTGAGTGAAATTTTCAAGCCTGGTCTAAAGAGCCAAATTATTTATTTTTCAATTCATTAATTGAGGCAGTGAGCATTTGGATTTGTGCTTTCAGTTCTGCTACATCTTTTGCGCCTGCAACAGGTGCGTCGTCTTCTTCCGCATCCCGGCCTATAAAAAAAGTTGCAAGTGTTGCGGTAACATAACCAAATATGGCATATCCAAATAAGGAGAGCAGAAAAGCAAGCCCTCGGCCTTCGGGAGTTTGAGGGAAAAAATCACTGCCTGCTGTAATGATCCGCATAGAACTCCACCACAGCGCCATTCCGAAATTATTAAAGCCAGGATTAGGATTTTCAAGGGTATACATTCCTGCAGCGCCTGCAAACGTAACGGCAACAGCAAGCAAAGCTACATATCCAAAGGCTCTTCTTTTCATTGTAGCCCGCAGACTTTTCATACTTCTGTTGAGGGAAGCAACAATTCTTACAATGCTGATGCTTCTCACGCCCTGTAATAATTTTATAAAACGGAAAATGCGAAATATTCTAAGTGCAGGAATTAATAAAGAAATTGCAGTGAGCCAGTTTTTTTTAAGGAATGTAATTTTAAATGGGGCAAGGATAAAATTGATAATAAAGTC
>JBDSDN010000137.1:0-9779 GCA_039920545.1 Ferruginibacter sp.
CCTATCTTGGATTAAATACTGATGTGCAGCAACTGGCATATGTTTTAAAACCCGGGGAAAAAGAAGCGCCAGCCTACCTGGTAAAGGCACTCGCAGTCGCTAACCGTTTACAGGACGTACTCACTGAATCTTTTGCGTTAGATAAAACCGGTAATGCAGTTTTAAAACAAGCCCTGGCCCAGGCAAAAAAAGAAAATATTAATGCGTCAATCTATACCCACCCGATAGGTTATCATGGTCATGCAGCCGGGCCTGCCATTGGCATGTGGGATATGCAGGGAGGTGTGCCTGGCACGGGCGATTATACACTACAGTACAATACTGCTTATGCTATTGAGTTAAATGCTAAAATAATATTACCGGAATGGAAAAATAAAGAAGTTCGCATGATGCTGGAGGAACAGGGGGTGTTTACAACTAAGGGAGTTCGATATATAGATGGAAGACAGAAAACGCTGCTATTGATTCCCCGGCAATAGGATCAACCTGGAGATTAAACATTTATTATTAACCTGTCTTCCCCGACATAAACAATATCGCCGAAATAAAAAGGCAATCTTGATAACGATTCCGTTGGCAGATTTTATTAGCGGGGTTTGGAATAGCAAAACAAAAAGTAAGGCTGGTTATTTTCATTTACCCATTATAGCTTTTAAATTTTACATGCATGACTCCGGAAAGAATCGAACGCCTTAACAATGTTTTAACTAAACGGCAGCCCGGTCTTACGGTAGTGCTGGAAAATGTTTCCGACCCGCATAATATCTCTGCGGTTATGCGTACCTGTGATGCTGTGGGTATACAGGATATTTATATATTAAACAGTACAATAGCAGCACATGAAAAATGGAGTGCTAAAACTTCTTCAAGTGCAGCGAAGTGGCTCACCATTCATCAATATATCAATGTAAAAGAATGTTTCGAAGCAGTGAGAAAAAATTTTGATAAAATATATACCACACACTTGAGCAGTGATGCGGTGGGCTTATACGACCTTAACCTTACAGGAAAAACTGCGCTTGTATTTGGAAACGAGCACAGCGGTGTCAGTGATGAAATAATTTCCCTGGCAGATGGTAATTTCATTATACCCCAGGTAGGTATAATAAAATCATTAAATATCTCGGTGGCATGTGCCGTAAGTTTATACGAAGCTTACCGGCAAAAAGTAAAAGCGGGTCACTATAAAGAAACCCAATTATCTTTATCTTCTCTTTCCGTTTTAAAGGCTCAATGGGGTTCACTCGATGCCTAATACAAAGATTGCTGTTATTTAAAGCTTTACTTTCAGCAGGTTGATATGGTTTGTACTTGATAAACCTTTAATTTTAGGTGTTATATACCTCTTAAGCCGTTTATTTTCATTGGCAGTTCGTTTGAAGTAATAAATGGCTTAAAATTTAAAATTGAATATGCGTGATTTAAAACTCCTGACTACCGCCTGCATTCTTATGTTTATTACTGCCATATCGGGGTGTAAGAATTCTGCTAAAAAAGGGGAATTCCGTAATTCGGATATGTATGATATTTCTAAGCCACATATCATTAATTTGCCCCAGGAATTAGATGAAATTTCCGGCATTGCTTATTATGCAAAAGACACCAGTGTGTTTGCTATTGTTGATGAAGATGGGTTACTATTTAAAGTACCAATAAAGTATCCTGATCAGGCCAGGGAATGGCGATTTGAAGAAAAAAAAGATTTTGAAGATTTAATTTTGAAAGACAGCATTTTTTACACCCTTGTAAGCAATGGAAACATAATAGCTATTAAATTTGAGGGCAGTAAAAAAATTTCAACTGATAAACTGGATTTCGGGAATACTACAAAAAAAGAAAATGAATTTGAAAGCCTTTATTTTGATGACTCCACCGGAAAAATGATTGTACTCTGTAAAGATTGTGAAGATGATAAAAAGAAAAAAGTAAGTTCGTTTTACTATGACGATTCCTCCAAAAGTTTTCTGCCCTACATGGAAATTGATGTAACGGTAATTGCAAAAAAACTAAAGATGGATAAGCTTTCTTTAAAACCCTCCGCCGCCGCAATTAACCCGGTAACAAAAGATTTATATATTCTCTGTTCCGTAAGTAAATTATTGGTGATCACTGACAGACTTGGAAACTTTAAAGATGTTTTTAAACTGAACCCCGAAATTTACAAACAGCCGGAAGGTTTAGCGTTTACCCCTGCAGGTGACCTGATTATTTCCAATGAAGTTTATTTAGAAGGCTATGCTACACTCTTAATATTAAAAAATAAAAAAAAAGGTAAATGATCAGAAGTTATTTAATCGGTGCACTTTTATGTTTGGGTACCGCAGAAGTGGCTGCACAGGATAGCCTGCAGGCCACGATAGTATTAATAGGTGATGCAGGGCAACTGACAAATGGCAAACAACCCGTAGTACATGGGGTACAACTCACCGTTCCGCTTAATAAAAATACCACCGTTGTATATCTTGGAGATAACCTCTATAAGACGGGTTTACCGGATAATGCCTTACCCACGTATGCCATTGCAAAAGCTCCCCTGGATTCTCAAATTAATATTGCCGGTCAATCACCGGTGAATGTCTATTTCATTCCTGGAAATCATGATTGGGCCAACGGTGGCAAAAACGGTTTCGAATCTATTTTAAGGGTACAGAATTATATAGATGTGCTTGGCAATAAATTTGTAACTCAGCTCCCACGTGATGGTTGCCCCGGCCCTGTAGAAGTAAAAATAAATGAAGATGTATCCTTGGTTATCATGGACAGTCAATGGTGGCTGCATGAGAATGATAAGCCTGGTATTGAATCGGATTGCCCGTATAAAACAAAAGCTGAGGTGTTAACACAACTGGATGATATACTTTCCCGAAATGCCAAAAAGTTAGTCATATTCGCTACTCATCACCCTTTTAGAAGTTACGGTCAGCATGGAGGTTATTTCACGCTGAAGCAGCATGTTTTTCCCTTTACAGATATAAACCCTAAATTTTATTTTCCGCTGCCCATTCTTGGCTCTGCATATCCTTTAACCCGTGCTGTATTTGGCACCGCACAGGATTTAAAACACCCTTTTTACCAGGAGATGATTTATGATATTGAAAGAGTAATAAAAGGCCATCCCAACGTTATCTATGTTTCAGGGCACGAGCATACGCTTCAAATGATTCAGGACAGCAGTTATAATTATATTGTAAGCGGAAGCGGGAGCAAAACATCCCGGGTATCTAAAAGCAAAAATACTTTATTTGCTTCTTCAGATAATGGATTTGCTACCCTCCAGGTTTCCAAAAATAAAAACGTGCGGGCTACTTTTTATACTGTGCTCGGAGACTCTGTGAAAGAAGCCTACACTAAAAATATCCTGGATTTTTCCAAGGTAGCAGCTCCAAAAAAAGATTCTACTTTACGGGAAGTACAGGCTGCTTTTAAGGACAGTGTTATAATTTCTGCCAGTGATAAATATAAACACACAACGCCTTTGCAGAAAACTTTTTTAGGGAAAAATTACCGGGAGGAATGGAGCACGCCGGTACAATTAAAAGTATTTGATATACGGAAAGAACAAGGAGGCTTTAAAATTATAAGTCTTGGAGGGGGTAAGCAAACAAAATCCCTGAAACTGGAAGATAAAAACGGTAAAGAATGGACGCTGAGAACAATTGAAAAAGATCCTGAAAAAGCCTTGCCTCAAAATCTTAGGGGTACGCTGGCCCAAGCCCTGGTATCAGATATGATTTCAGCCAGCAATCCATATGCGCCACTTGTAGTTCCTGTTTTGTCAAAGGCAGTAAACGTCCCCGCAGCCCAGCCAAAGTTTTTCTTTGTGCCTGACGATATTGCCCTTGGGTATTACCGGCCACTATTTGCCAATACGGTTTGCCTGCTGGAAGACAGGGCCTCTACTCCTGATGGTTCAGATACAAAAAGTACCAGTAAAATCTTAAATAAATTAGTAGAAGATAACGACCATCATATTAACCAGCCTGCAGTTTTAAAAGCCAGGTTACTGGATATGCTGATCGGGGATTTTGATCGCCATGCTGACCAGTGGAAATGGGGAACTTCGGATACGGGTAAAGGTAAGTTGTACTATCCTGTACCCCGGGACAGGGACCAGGCATTTTTTAATTCTGATGGATTGTTTTTAGATTATTTATCAAAAAATCAGATGCCCTTTTTACAGGGTTTTAAAAAAAGAATACCGGATATTAAAGGGCTTAACTATGTAGCTCGGGATTTTGACCGTACTTTTTTAAATTCTTTAGATAAAAATGAATGGAAGTTAATAGCCGACAGTTTTCAAATGCAAATGACAGATGCTGTAATTTTAGAAGCTGCCTCTAAGTACCCGCCAGAGTTAAAACAACTAGATTCTGCCCGCACCGTAAAAAATCTCATAAGCCGTAGGGATATTTTGAGTAAACAAGCCTTGAAGTACTATAAATATTTGGCCAAAAATGTAACTGTAACAGGAAGTAATGAACCGGAATATTTTCATCTTCAGAATGATAATGGTCTTTTAAAATTATCTGTATACAAGAAAAATTTAAAATCAGACTCTGCTTCACGGATGTATCTCCGCACCTTCAACTATCGGGAAACAAAAGAACTGGTACTTTATGGATTAAATAGTAATGATAAATTTGAAATTGATAAGGATGTAAATTCCCGGATAAAGGTGCGGATTGTTGGCGGAAAGGGTAGTGATAGTTTTGACCTGAAAGGTAATGTCCGAAATACTATTTACGATTTGTCCACGGAAAAAAATATCATAGCAAATCACCGCAGAACCAAAAAAGATTTCTCTGCGGACCCTTTAATACTGGAATATAAAAACACGGGATTTCAATATGACAAATTTATCTTCCCACAGATTAATATTGGATATAATGAAGAAGATAATTTTTTGGTCGGCGTGGGGTTTTCCTCCCGTACCTATGGCTTCAGAAAACAACCTTATTCAACCAATCAAAAGTTAACGACTTTGTTCGCAATTAACCGTGCGGCAGAGCAGGTTCGTTATGAAGGTATTTTTAACCAGGCATTTCTTAAAAATGACATCATTGTCAATGCAGAAGTTGTCCGCCCTACTTTATCCAATTTCTTTGGATACGGGAATAATAGTGTTTATGATAAAAAACTCCCGCTTTCTTATTACCGTACCCGCTACAAATATGCTCACCTCGATCTGCTTTTAAGAAAAAGATATAACGATATTTTTCAACTCTCTATAGGTCCGAGTTTCTACCGTTACTCAAATGATTTCAGCGATAACAACGGAAAAATTTTAACAAGCACATCCTTGCCCGGTACCGACTCTGCAAGTTTATTTTCCCCAAAGGCTTATTTTGGAGGCAAAGTAAAAATGGATATTAATTATATAAACAATGAAATTTTCCCCACCCGTGGAATTACCTGGTTCACAGAATTTAGTGACATGCGGGGCCTGAATAACAACAGCAAAAATATTTCTAAAATAAATTCAGATATGGTAATTTATGCTTCCGTCTCAGAAAGGAGTAAGGTAAACAGCATTTTGAGATTTGGCGGGGGGCATATCTTTTCTAAAAACTTCGAGTTTTTCCAGGCCATGTCATTAGGGAGCAATAATTATGTAAGAGGTTTCAGGAAGAATCGTTTTTCAGGCTCCTCTATGGCTTATGGAAGTGCAGAAGTTAGGTTTAGGGTTTTCCGATCCAGGTCTTACGTATTACCAGGGGATGTAGGTTTAGTGGGCCTGTACGATTTAGGGCGGGTTTGGTTCCATGGGGAAGAGTCAGATAAATGGCACAGCTCCTACGGCGGCGGAATTTATTTTTTTCCATTTAATGTGGTCGTCATATCTGCGGTTGTAGGAATATCAAAAGAAGATAACCTATTTAATTTTTCAGTGGGCACCAAACTAAATATCAGTTTTTAAGATATGGATTACGCAGCTATTTATAAAAGGGCAGAAGAAGTTGTTGTAGAGATGTTTGAAGAAAATCATCCCCCAATGTTGGTATTTCATAACCTGCACCATACGAAAACGGTTGTAAGCAAAACAAAAGAAATTGCAGGTCATTACCAGTTAAGTGAGAAAGAAATGCTGATCGTTTTTGTCGCAGCCTGGTTTCATGATACCGGATATCTTTTTGTGCCCTCAGATGTACATGAAGAAAAAAGTGTAGAGCTAATGAAAGGGTTTATCGAACCTTTTCAATTACCTGGAGAAATTTCAGCAGATATTGCCGGCTGCATAATGGCAACGCAGTATCCACGGGCACCACATGGCTTAATGCAAGAAATTCTCTGCGATGCAGATACTTACCAATTTGGCACTAAAGAATTCAAAGAAACAAATCGTTTGGTATTCGAAGAGCTACAGAATACTAAACCAGGTTGCCTTACTAAACTACAATATCATAAAGGAACGCTTGAAATGCTTAAAGAGCATAAATTTTATACTTCTTATTGTAAAGATTTATTAAACAGTTCTAAAAAAGGGAATATGAAAAAAATTAAAAAGAAATCAGAAAACCAGGTAGAGGGTGAAGTTGCTGAAATTGCGGAAAAAGTAAAAGGTATAACAGAAAAAGATGGCACTACCAAAGGTATGCAAACCATGCTTCGGCTCACCTCCTCAAATCATATACAATTGAGCGAAATGGCAGATAGTAAAGCAAATATTCTCATATCTGTAAATGCGATTATTATATCTGTTATTTTGTCCGTCCTGCTCCGAAAGCTACAGACAGACCCTTACCTCATGATACCAACCGTTATCTTTCTGTGCTCTTCAGTTACTACAATAGTCGTGGCAATACTCGCTACCCGGCCAAAATTAAACGTTGGTACTTTTGAAGATGAAGATATTGTCAATAAAAAAACCAACCTCCTTTTCTTTGGTAACTTTCACAGAATGCCACAGACAGAATATGAAACAGCTATGCGTACAATGATGAAAGATTCTGATTATTTATATAGTTCTATCATACAGGATATTTATCATTTAGGAACAGTGCTGGGCAAAAAATATAAACTTATCCGGATGGCATATAATATTTTTATGTTTGGTATAATCGTTTCCGTAATCTCTTTTGCGCTTGCTGCAATAATAAACTCCGGTGCACCACCTGCTTCAATTACCAATAGTTCCGGGTCACCTTTTTAATTATTTTTTATGCTTTATAACAGGGACCTTAGCTGGCTTGGTTTTAATAACAGGGTATTACAGGAGGCGCAAAATCCTGAAGTGCCTTTATACGAGCGGTTGAAATTCCTGGCTATTTTTTCTTCAAATCTTGATGAATTTTTTAGAGTAAGATATCCTGTTGTAGTTGCCTTATCTAAACTGGATAAAAAAACCAGGAAGAAAGAAGCAATTTTAAATGAAGATGATATTGCCGAAAAGATCCAGTTAAGTATTAATGCGTCTTTAAATCAATTTGGGAATATTCTTCATAATGAATTAATACCTGCCTTAAAAGCCAATAATATTTATTTTTATTACAATGAGCCATTGCTACCGGCACATTTTGGGGAAGTAAGAGAACTATTTCTATCAAAGGTTCTTTCCTTTATTCAGCCAATTTTTTTAGGGCCCGATACGGCCTTTAATTTTATGCCCGAAAATAACCAGTTATACTTTATCGTTACAATTAAAGATGCGGTAAAGGAAATTGTAAATCATGTTGCTATCAATATTCCCTCAAAAAAATTGCAGCGTTTTTATGTCTTAAACCCGGTAGCAGAAAAAGAGTACATTATTTTTATTGATGATATTATCCGTGAAAATATTTCCATGCTTTTCCCCGGTCAAAATATTCTTAGTGTTTACAGCGTTAAGTTTAACCGGAATGCCGAGCTGCAACTGGATGATGAATACAATACAAATCTGCTGGATAAAATTGAGAAGCAGCTTTCAAAAAGGGACCTGGGGGCGGCCTCCCGCTTTTTGTATGAGAAGGGTATGCCTGCTAATCTTCAGCTATTTCTCTCCTCAATGTTTAAGGTAAATGTTGATGATATATTTGAAGGGGGACGCTATCATAATCTTAGCGACTTATTCAGTTTCCCTTCCTTTAATTCTTCCCTCAATTATAAAAAAGAAAAAGTAATAGCCAATCCGCCATATACCGCCAACGGCGATATTTTCACAACGGTAGCTCAAAAGGATGTGTTGCTACACTTACCCTATCATTCCTACACACCGGTGTTAAGTTTTTTTAACCAGGCGGCGGTGGATGCAGATGTTATTGAAATAAATATTACGCTTTACCGGGTAGCTGCTGAATCGCATATTGTAAATGCCTTGATAAGTGCTGCAAAAAATGGTAAAAAGGTGACTGCATTTATTGAACTTAAAGCCCGGTTCGATGAAGCCAACAATATTAAATGGAGCCGCAATATGAAGAAGGCCGGTGTTAAGTTAATTTATAGTGATCCGCAGATTAAAGTTCATTCTAAAATAGGCCTGGTAAAGAAAAAGATAAAAGGTAAGATATTATCTTATGCCGTTTTAAGTACAGGTAATTTTAATGAAAGCACGGCCGGTTATTACACTGACCATGTTTTAATGACTGTAGACGAAAAAGTATGTACTGAATTGGATCAATTATTCCGGTTTCTCCAAAAAAAGAAAACTGGTATAGAGAAATCTAACATCAGTTTTCATGAGTTGTTTGTGTCGCAGTTTAATCTCCTGGAAGATTTTGAAAAACTTATTAATGCCGAAATAAAAAAGTCAAAAAATGGATTACCGGCCCAAATCCGCATTAAAGTAAATAACCTGGAGGAGCCTTACTTTATAAATCAATTATACAAAGCAAGCGAAGCCGGGGTTAAAATAGAATTAATCATCAGGAGCATCTGCTGCCTGGTACCTCAGGTAGAATTTTTGAGTGAAAACATAAGAGTAATTCGCATTGTAGATAAATACCTTGAGCATACCAGGTTATTCATTTTTGGCGTTGATAGTGAGGCCGTGGTAGCTATGGGGTCCAGTGATTTAATGACGAGAAACCTGCGGCGACGGATAGAAGTCTGTATTAAAGTTAAGGATAGAAGTTGCCGCCAGCAGTTGATTGATTATTTTAGTATGCAATGGGCAGATAATACCAAAGCCGTGGAACTGTCTGCTACCATGGAACAGTTCCCGATTATTGACGATGGGGTACTTCACAATGCACAGAAAGATATTTACAATTACCTGCAAAATGTGTCATGAATAAAGAAGAAGATAAATATTCGATTTTTTCCGGTGTAAGCCGTTTTAGATTCAGGCGCATATTTTACATTGCCATTTTCTGGACCATAATTGACTTACTAGCTTCACTGGTAAATGAGTACCTGCCCCAACACGATATTTATTCACTCATCATAAGGGAATGTTTGGTTTTTATAATGAGCCTGATCATGGGTTATCTTTTTGTGTTCACCCTGAGGCATATTTTTCGTAACAGCCCCTTCTGGAAAAATTTTCTGGCTAAAACTTTAATCCTTTTATTGGCGGCATTCATCATGAATTTTTTCGTTCATTTTGTGGAAAATAAATTTATTGTCGGCTTAAGTATAACTGATTCTTTACAAAACTTTTTAGCTGAATCCATGCACCCCTACCGGCTCTTGCGAAAAACATTGTATTGGATCGTACTATTTGTAGTTACCCAGTTGTATATAGAAATAAATGACAAATATTCTCCCGGGGTTTTTATTGATATTCTTGCGGGAAAATATATTAAACCTAAAAATGAGAATAGGATTGTCATGTTTATTGATCTAAAAGATTCTACCCCAATAGC
>JBDSDN010000138.1:0-3180 GCA_039920545.1 Ferruginibacter sp.
ATACCTGCATCTATTTTTTGAATGATATGCGGGTATTTAAGATTGATGCCAGCTTTATAAAGGATGAATAAACCGGCAACAGTAATTAATGTTCCTTCTATAGCAGCAGATATAAACTCAACTTTGCCGTGCCCATAAGGATGGTCTGAATCTTTCGGCTTGGAAGATATATAAAGGCTGTACACGCCTATGAGCCCTGCTACCACGTTAACAATGCTCTCCAACGCATCAGTTAGTATGGCAACAGAATTTGTTATATACCACGCTATTATTTTTATTACAAATAAAGTAATGGATATAAGTGTTATTATCTTTTGAACCTTTAAATTCTGGGAAGCTGTTTGCAAATAATTAAAGTTGTTTAACAAATATACAGAACTGAGGTTCAGTCAAAAAAATACCGTTTTTATTTGCTTAACAGAAAGTGGGAGTGCAAAATATTCATGCCTTTATCCTTTAGATAAATATCAAACCTTACTTTTGTGCCACAAAAAAATCAGATATGGATTTTGAACTTTCCGAAGAACAGGTAATGATACAAAAAGCAGCCCGGGATTTTGCTATTAATGAATGCCTGCCCGGCGTAATTGAAAGAGACGAATTACAGAAATTTCCGAAAGACCAAATTGAAAAACTGGCTGATCTTGGGTTTATGGGTATGATGGTAAAGCCTGAATATGGTGGCAGCGGTTTAGATACCATAAGTTATGTGCTGGCTATGGAAGAAATAAGTAAAATAGACGCAAGCGTTAGTGTTTGCGTTAGCGTTAACAATAGCCTGGTTTGTTATGGCTTACAGGAATATTGTAATGAAGATCAAAAACAAAAATACCTGGCCCCTTTAGCACAAGGCAAAAAAGATGGCGAATTATATATCGGGGCGTTTTTATTAAGTGAGCCGGAAGCTGGCAGCGACGCAACTTCCCAAAGCACTACAGCAGAAGATAAAGGAGATTATTATTTACTGAACGGCACAAAAAACTGGATTACAAATGGCAATAGTGCCAGTGTATACCTGGTTATTGCGCAAACAGATGTGAGCAAAGGCAGCCGCGGCATCAATGCTTTTATTGTAGAAAAAAAATGGACAGGCGTAACCGTTGGTGCCAAAGAAAATAAGCTGGGCATACGTGGCAGCGATACCCATACTATAATGTTCACTGATGTAAAAGTTCCAAAGGAAAATCGTATTGGAGAAGATGGATCCGGTTTTAAGTTTGCCATGAAAACACTGGCCGGGGGCCGTATTGGTATTGCCTCCCAGGCTTTAGGTATTGCAAGTGGTGCTTATGAACTTGCATTGGCCTACAGCAAACAACGTAAAGCCTTTGGTACCGAAATTATGAATCACCAGATTATTCAGTTTAAGCTGGCAGATATGGCCACAAAGATTGAATGTGCAAGATTGCTTTGCCTGAAAGCTGCCTGGGAAAAAGATAATAAATTAGACTATACCCTCAGCAGTTCTATGGCAAAAGTTTTTGCCAGCGAAACGGCCATGTGGACCGCCACTGAAGCGGTACAGATACATGGCGGCTATGGTTTTGTAAAAGAATACCATGTGGAGCGCATGATGAGGGATGCAAAAATTACACAGATTTATGAGGGCACCAGCGAAGTGCAAAGGATTGTAATAAGCCGGACGATATTGAAATAGGCCTCCCCTGTTCCAGTTACTGTAAGAGGCAAATAAATAATTTATAAGCAGATTAGTGGAATTGAACTAGACATTTGCGTATTTTCATTTTTAGATATTTGTAAAAAATAAGTCTGAAGTAAAGTCCCATATATACTTCTTCCCGGCGCATTTCCATCTTTGCGATTTCAAAAAAATAAGCATGGCAATAAATAAAGAAAAATATTTGCAAATTATCAGTGAATTGAAAAATAAAGCAACGCTTGTTGCCGTATCTAAAACTAAACCTCTCGGAGAAATACAGGCTTTGTATGATTTAGGTCAAAGGGATTTTGGCGAAAATTATGTACAGGAGTTAGCAGATAAATATGAAGCTTTACCAAAAGATATCCGTTGGCATTTCATTGGCCACCTCCAAAGTAATAAAGTAAAATATATTGCATCCTTCGTTTATCTTATTCATAGCGTGGATAGTGAAAAATTATTAGCAGAAATAAATAAGCAAGGCCAGAAATTAAAAAGAACAATTGATTGTTTATTGCAGGTACACATTGCTGAAGAAGAAACCAAATTCGGTTTTGATGAACACGAATTAAAAGAAGTATTGAACGGGTTTAAGGTTACAAGTTCTGCAAATGTTTCTATCCGTGGTCTCATGGGTATGGCTTCTTTTAGTGATGATGAAAATAAAATACGAACCGAATTTAAAAAACTACAACATCTGTATACTAATTATAGTGTTAGTTTTTCAACTTTTAACCTGCTTAGTATGGGCATGAGCAGTGATTACAAAACAGGCATTGAAGAAGGTAGTAATATAGTTAGAATAGGAAGTTTGTTATTTGGGGAAAGGCCTTCGCAGGTTCCATCTTCCCAGGATTAATGAATATGTTTTAAATGTTAAAGTTTGAAATTCTATCCACACTTTAATGAGATGATTTTAGATTTTAAAACATTATAAAATAACTTTAGCAGGAATATTAGCTCATGACAAAGGTATTTGAAACTGAAAAAAATAAAAAAGCATTTATATATACTGCAATCATTTGTGGTGGATTGCTGCTGATGTTTTTTTTAATAAGTTGGACCGTAATGCCCGTAACTCCACCAGTAGTGCAGGATTTGATTGAAATAAATTTAGGGAATAATGAAGAAGGTTTTGGTAAAGAGCAACCCCTGATAAAAGGGCAAAGATCACCATCACAAGAGGCCGTAATCCAACCTAAACAAGCTGCGCCCAAACAGGCTGAAGAAGAAAAAGTGCAGCCCGATGATAATGCAGAAGAAAATGCAGCGCCCGTAAATAAGCCTATAAAAAAAATATCGGTAATCAAGAAAGAAACAACTCCTGCCCCGGTTGTTACGCCGGTACCTAAACCGCAGAAACCAAAAGTTACCTACAATGGACCCGGCAATGGAGGTGGAAATAATGTTACAGAAGATAATGGTTATAAATACCAGGGTAATAAACCGAATGGTAAAGGCGATGCCGGGGATCCGAATGGCAATAAAGATTCTTACGGAAATACACCCGGTGGCAAAGT
>JBDSDN010000139.1:0-6962 GCA_039920545.1 Ferruginibacter sp.
AGGGAGACTACATAATTATCAGCAACCCTTTAATTTACAATGATGGTAGCGGAAATAATTATGTAGATCAATACAGGCAATATAGAAATTCTGCCCAGGGCGGAAATTTTAATACCAAAATTTATAATATAGAAGAACTTGCCGACCAATTTGCTTTTGGCATAAGAAAACATCCTGAGGCCGTCCGAAACTTTTTAAGATTTACCAACCAACAGTTCTCTATAAAACCAAAATATGTATTTTTAATTGGCCGTGGTATGGATTATATAGAGGAATATTATAACCAGGCCAATCCTATTTCAGAATTACTTGACCTGGTTCCGACCTTTGGTTGGCCCGCTTCAGACGTTTTGCTCGCCTCCGAGCCTGGCACAGTGGGGCCCATTATTCCTATTGGCAGGCTGGGTGCAGTAACAGGCACAGAAGTAAATAATTATCTGCAAAAAGTTAAGCAATACGAGAAAACACAACAAACCAACAGCCCTGCGGTAGATGATAAAGCCTGGATGAAAAATATAATGCATGTTTCGGGGGGGAGAGACGGAGGCGAAAGTGATTTTTTTAAAAGCTACATGGATCAATACAAAAAAAGTATTGAAGATACTTTGTACGGTGGTCATGTAGAAACTTTTACCAAAACTTCAGCCGGAGCGGTAGAACAGGCCAACATTGCCCGTATTGAAGAGTTGTTTAAAGAAGGCCTTGGGTTTATTGGGTATTTTGGTCACTCCTCGGCAAATGTTTTTGAATTTAACTTAAGCGATCCCTCTATTTATAACAATGCCGGTAAATATCCTTTCTTTAATGTCAGTGGTTGCAGTGCAGGTAACTTTTTTATTTTTGATCCATTGAGGCTTTCCGGTGGACTTTCCATTTCAGAAAAATATGTACTTGCCAATCAGAAAGGCAGTATAGGATTTTTGGCAGATACACATTTTGGTATTCCATACTTTCTAGATCGGTATAATCTGAAATTTTATGAGGAGTTTGGCCGTACGATGTATGGTGGTACAGTGGGTAACCAAATACAGAAAATAATCCGTGACCTGGATGGCCGATTTTTTGATTTAAATTATGAAAGCCGTATTCACTTAGAAGAAATTGCTTTACATGGTGACCCAGCCATACGGATCAATAATTTCCCCAAACCTGATTATGCGATTGAAGCACAATTAATAAAAATAAGCCCGAATATTATTTCTGTTGCAGATAATAATTTCAATGTAAATGTAAAAATGAGAAATTTGGGTAAAGCGGTAAGTGATTCTATTTGGGTTTCCATAAAACGAAAACTACCTAATGACAGCATTAAATTTCTATATAATAAATTAATTCCTGGTATCAGGAATCTTGATTCTATAAACCTTGTGGTGCCAATAAGCCCAAATACTGATAAGGGACTTAACCAGTTAATTGTTTCTTTGGATTATACCAACCTGGTAGACGAGATTTATGAAACCAATAATACTTTCACCAAAGATTTTTATGTTTTTGAAGATGAACTCAGGCCTTCTTATCCTTATAATTACTCCATCATTAATAAGCAGAATATAACCTATGTGGCCAACACTGCTAACCCCCTCAGTGGTCAGCGGCAATATGCCATGGAATTTGATACTACCGCTTTATTTAATTCTCCATTCAAAAAATCATACAATACTAATGGGGTAGGCGGCATAGTACAATTTACTCCCACAAACATTAATTTTACTGACAGTACAGTTTATTATTGGCGGGTAGCTATGGTGCCGTTAGGGGCAACTGAATATGTGTGGAATATCTCTTCATTTATTTATCTACCACAAAATTCAGGTGGTTTTAATCAATCTCATTATTACCAACATTTAAACTCTACGTTTGATAATATCGTTTTAAATGCCAACCGCAAATTTGATTTTAGTTCAGTGGTGCAAAATCTTATTATACGCAATGGCGTTTACCCGCCTTACGATTTTGACAGGAACAATATAAATATGGACTTTAAGCAGATAGAATTCTGGGGATGTGTTCAGAATAATATTCGTTTTTTTGTTTTTGATAGCTCAACTTTAAATCCCTGGAAAAATATAAACGTAGGTGCTAACGGACGTTTTAACAGCTGGCCCGTATGTGGCGCACCCAGGTTATTTTTTGAATATCCTTACACCAATCCTCTTTACCGAAAACGGGCAATGGATTTTATAGATTCAGTTCCGGCTGGCATGTATGTGTTAGTGGAAAATCTAGATTTTAATAATCATAATTCCTTTATAAATGAGTGGCAAAATGACACATTAACACTAGGTTCAGGTAATTCATTATATCATAAATTAAAGAGTATAGGTTTTAATAAAATAGACGACTTTACCTCCCATAAACCCTTTATATTTTTCTATAGGAAAGGAGTACCATCATTTATCCCTGTGCAAGCTATTGGCCGGGCAGATTCTCTACTGGAGCAAACTATTCCACTATTAAGTAAATCAACTAAAGGAACTATTGAATCTCCATTATTTGGGCCTGCTAAGAAATGGAACAACCTTCATTGGAGGGGTACGGCTTTAGATGATCCGCAGAACGACACTACAAAAATCGAAGTATATGGTGTGAGCTACAATGGGGTGAGTACTTATTTAAAAACAATTTCCCCGGCTTTTGATACTTCTCTTTCTTTTGTGAATGCGGCTACCTATCCCTACATTAGATTAAAGATGTATAATCAAAATGATGTCTCTAAAATTCCTTACCAGTTAGGATATTGGTTACTTGATGCTGATTATGTTCCGGAAGGCGCCGTGGCGCCAAATATAACATACACTATGAAGGATACGGTAAACCAGGGGGAATTAATTAATTTTTCACTGGCATTTAAAAATATAAGTCAAACTCCATTTGACAGCCTGCTAAAAGTTAAGTTTATAATTACAGATAAAAACAATGTACCCCACATTATAAATATCCCGAAAAGAAAGGCGCTGGTAGTTGGCGATACGCTTACCATAAGTTATACCATAGACTCCCGGGATTATCCAGGTAATAACACCTTATTTATAGATTTTAATCCTGATTTTGACCAGCCAGAGCAATATCATTTTAATAATGTGCTTTACAAAGACTTCTTTGTACGGGAAGATAAATTTAACCCATTGCTGGATGTTACTTTTGATGGGGTACATATTTTGAACCAGGATATTGTATCATCTAAACCGGCTATTCTTATTAAGCTTAAAGATGAAAACCGTTTCCTTGCTTTAAAAGATACCTCCTTTATAAAAGTGCAGATTATAAATCCGGATCAGACTTTGCATAATTATTATTTTGGAGATACGCTCAGGTTTATACCGGCAGACCTTACGAGTGGAGAAAATACAGCCAGCATAGAATTTAAGCCTTATTTCCCTGAAGATGGAACGTATGAACTGGTTGTTACAGGTCGGGATGCGTATGGTAATAAAGCAGGCGATCTCGATTATCGTACAACCTTCAGCGTTATAAATAAACCGATGATTTCTAATTTGCTGAATTATCCTAATCCATTTACCACTTCAACAGCATTTGTATTTACGGTTACCGGTACGCAAATTCCGCAAAATATGCGGATACAGATTTTGACGATTACCGGAAAGGTTGTAAGAGAAATTACCCAGGACGAACTTGGGCCCATACATGTTGGAAGAAATATCACGGAGTTTAAATGGAACGGTACCGACACTTATGGGCAGAAATTAGCAAACGGAGTTTACATTTACCGGGTACTTACAAATCTTAATGGTAAGGCGCTGGATAAGTACAAAGCCGATGGCGACAAAACTGATAAATTCTTTAATAAAGGCTATGGGAAAATGTACCTGATGCGGTAAGTTTTTAAAATTTTAATGTTGATAAAGCCGGTGTAAAGCCGGCTTTTTTATTGTTATTTTAATTCATTTATTGCTGCCAGGCCCATTTGGGTGGAGAACATTACACTACCTTTTTTATTAAGGTGTAAATTGTCATAAAATAATTCTGGAGTAAAGGCCTTCAAGGTATCAAAACGTAAATAAGGGATTTGAAAATACTTAGCCATTTTGTTACCCACTTCTATGGACAAATTTTTTTTAGCCTGGTCGTTCAAATTCAGCGAATGCCCACCAGGCGGGTAAAATAAAAACACCTTGGTTTGTAAATTTAAAAAACGCCGAATGGTACTTTGTAAGAAATTTATACTGCTGTCATTCACTGTAAAGTTTTCTTTAACGGGCTGAAAATTAAATAGGTTATTTTCCTTTCCCTTGTTTTTTAAAATTAAATCATTAACTGCAGTAAAACCTTTATATGAAGTTGTTTCAAATACAGAAAATTTCTTGTTTATATTAGGTGCCAGTATTGATATCCTGTTGTACTCATTAAAAAAACAATATTTAGTAAAAGGAAATATTTTAATGAAAGAAGTAGGAAATCCTTCTTCCTGCATTATTTTGGCTACCGGATCACTTTTAAGATAGTACAACAAAAAATAGGCTTCCTTAAATACATAAGAAGGAACAACCGCATATTCATCTACATTAATAAACACAGCTTTGGGAGCAGTATGTTTTTGAAGATAGAGATAAGAAAAAAGATTCATCAACTTTGCATCGCCACCCATATAACCCAGGTTATAAGAATTAAGATGAGTAACTGAATCAAAATAAAAAGGATTTATTCCCAGTTGTACCCGGGAATCGCCAAAAAACAAGACGTCATAATTTATTTTTTCAGTAATACATGTTTCAATTTTATTAAAAACAAATTCCTGCCATCGCATTTTATACCTGTAATCAAAAAGATTGGCTGTGACCCACGTTGATGCAACAACGATTATCAATACCGCAAAGAATTTATTCCTGTACATCAGAATTGAAAATATATAAATGAGGTTTTATGAAAAATGCCTAAAAAAATAAAAAGCAAAATATTAAAATTTATCAGAAAGATATCTCTTGCAAAATATTTATTCAGGTTTATAAGCCGTGGCAATGAGTACTTTTCA
This sequence comes from Ferruginibacter sp., assembly GCA_039920545.1. GTDB lineage: Bacteria > Bacteroidota > Bacteroidia > Chitinophagales > Chitinophagaceae > Ferruginibacter. Next base: position 4,991 of record JBDSDN010000139.1, read on the forward strand.
AAAACAAACATATAACTGCTAGTAAATAAAATAATAATCAATGTGGTGCGCCCATAAGTCATGTAAGTAACCGGAACATTAAGGATGCTTTGCCAGGAGAAATTTTGTACCTGCAGGCCGCTACGAATAAAGTCTATAGCATGATGAAGCGAGGGTGCTCTAAAAAATATCCAGCCAAAAAATACACAGCACATGGTAATAACCCACCCTATATATTTACCAATATTAATTTTATCAAAATATTTTTTTAAACAATTATATACTACCATGTAAAAGCCATGTAGCAGCCCCCATATAATAAAGGTCCATCCTGCGCCATGCCAAAAACCGCTAATACAAAATGTAAGTAAAATATTCAGCTGTTTTCTTAAATCACCTCTTTTATTACCGCCTAATGGTATGTACAAATAATCTCTAAACCATTGCGATAATGAAATATGCCATCGCTGCCAGAATTCTTTAATATTTTTTGATAAATAGGGCCGGTTAAAATTTATCTTTAACTCAATACCCAGGCATTTAGCACAACCTAAGGCAATGTCTGAATAACCGGAAAAATCTGCATAAATCTGAATACCAAAAAACAATAGGGCAAGCCAAATACTTCCGCAACTCACGTCACTTGGCCGGTTAAATACGCCTTCCACAAAATCTCCCAACCTGTCGGCTATTACAATTTTTTTTACAAGCCCCCATATCATCAGCCTTATACCTTCAAATATATTGTTCCACGCAAAATTATGTTTGGCATACAGTTGTGGGAACAGATGTTGAGGCCTTTCAATGGGCCCGGCGACCAGCTGAGGGTAAAACATCACATAAAGTGCATAGTAGCCAAGATGCCGCACTGCCTTTTGCTTACCTCTATAAACTTCAATGGTATAACTTATCGATTGAAAAGTATGAAAAGATAAGCCAATGGGTAAGATGATGTTGAGCAAAATAAAATGGCTTCCGGTAAGGCCATTAAAATTCTCAATAAAAAAATTATAATACTTAAAAACTGAAAGTAGTAATACATTTGCGCAAATACTAATGACGAGCCAGGTTTTTTTATGGTAGGTATTCTCAATTTTAATCCCAGCGGTATAATCAATAAGGATTATGGTTAAGAGTATGAAGAGGTAAGAAGGAATAAAGAACCCATAGAAAATACAACTTGCAATTAAAAGCGTAATCCAGCGTATATGCCCGGGAGTTATGTAATATAAAAAAGTTACAATTGGGAAAAAAAGTAAAAATTCGAAAGAGTTAAACAGCATAAATTAATTCCTGCTAATTTTATTATTTGGGATTAAATTTTCAGGATTTGTAAAGTTATCAAGTTATCCATGCCAAAAATAAGTATTAATATAGCGACCGGCAGCCTGCAGAAAGATGAAATTATTGTCGGTATTGATCTCGGCACCACAAATAGTTTAATTGCCATCATTCATCCAGAAACAAAAAAACCTGTTGCATTAAAAGAGCATGATAGCAGCTCATTAGTGCCATCCGTTATTTATTTTGATGAAAACGCACATATAATTGTGGGGGAAGAAGCAAAACATTATCTCATTACCAAACCACAGCAAACCATTTTTTCAGCAAAAAGACTGATGGGTAAAAGTTATAACGACATAAAAAGCAAATCAAACTTTTACAGTTATAAAATTATTGATGATAATGCGGAGAGCCTGGTAAAAATTCAGGTCGGTGATAAATTTTACACGCCGGTAGATTTATCTTCTTTTATTTTAAAAGAATTAAAGCAGCGGGCAGAACATATTCTAAAAACTCCGGTAAACAAAGCAGTCATAACCGTGCCTGCTTATTTTAACGATACCCAGCGGCAGGCCACCCGTGACGCCGGTAAGCTTGCCGGCCTTGATGTGCTTCGTATTATTAATGAGCCTACGGCCGCCAGCCTGGCTTATGGGCTTGGGTTGGATAAGGACGAAAATAAAATAATTGCAGTTTATGACCTGGGGGG
>JBDSDN010000140.1:0-15101 GCA_039920545.1 Ferruginibacter sp.
GCCTGAGCATCCGGTGCTCACGGTTTGCCGCATTAAAATGTTCCCTTTTTATTCCAGAGCATTTTGGAATAATCAGGCTTTCGTGGCCACCCCAGCTTACGGCCATCAAAATATGCTTCAGGCTTTCACAAAATTTCTCTATCTGTAAAATATTTTCCGCCTTTACGATAAAGCTAAACAGGCCACATGCACCGTCCATCTGTTTTTTTGCCAGGGTATATTGCCCAAAAGATTCATCAAAAGGAAAAATCACTTCCTCAACTGCCGGGTGCTGCTGTAAAAACTGCACAACTTTATGCGTCGTTTGTGTGATGTGCGCTAAGCGAACGGGTAGCGTACGTAAACCACGGATAAGCAGCCAGGCATTGAATGGTTGTATACCACTGCCGACCGACATGTATTCGCTATTAAAAATTTTTTCAATCATCTGCCTGCTGCCACTGAGCACACCGGCCAGTGTGTCGCTGTGGCCTCCTATATACTTTGTTGCACTCTGTAAAGAAAGGTCTATCCCCAGGTCCACAGGTTTCTGATACAGCGGCGTACAATAGCTGTTGTCACAAACCGTAACGATGCCTTCAGCTTTTGCTAATTCTGCTACGGCCTGCAGATCCTGCAGGGCATAATCCCAGCTATTCGGACTTTCCAGGTAAATGAGGGATGTGTTGGGCAAAATGGCCCGTTCAAAATTTTCTATATAACGTCCATCTATATACGAAGTAGTAATACCAAAACGTGGAAGTATGTTGTTAAAGATTTTTTGAGCCCAGGTGTAAGGCTTTTGTACACTTACAATATGATCGCCGGCCTTTACATTTGCCAGCACTGCCGCAAAAATGGCTGCGGCACCAGTACTGAAGACGAGGCAATCTTCCGCACCATCCAGGGCTGCTAATTTTTTGCGGAGTATATCAACCGTAGGGTTTAAACCCCGGCTATACAGGTAAGTACTGTATTCATCGGTGAAGGCTTTCCGCATTTCATCTACACTATTAAAAACAAAATTACTTGTCTGCACTATAGGCGGAGAGACAGCATTAAAATAATTTTCCCGGTCTTCTGCCAGTTCGTTTATGATGTAGGAGATATCCATAGAGTTTAATTTGGAGTGGCGATACCTGTTTTCTTTTTATGAGAAATAAAATAGATGATTATAAATGCAGCCAGTACGCCTAACCCGGTTACAGCAGCCATGGGATCTGCAATAGAAATGCTTACACCAACAAACAGGTAGGCAGCTATGAATATTATCGGTAATAAAGGGAATAGTTTCATTTTATAAATTCCTGTACCATCCAGGTCTTTTGTTTTTTTGCGAAACCAGAAAATCGTGGCGCTGCTTAGTACCATGCCGAAACAATCAAGAAAAATAGTGAAGGTGAGGATTTTTTCAAACTCCTGGGAAAAGAAGAGAATGATAATACACAGGGCTGCAAAAACGGTTAATGAAAAGGCCATTACGCTTGTTTTTTCATTTTGCTTAGCAAATATTTTCGGCAAACTCCCATCATCACCCATGGCATACATTACTCTTGGATTGCTTAGCAGTAAACCATTTACATAAGCCATTACACCTAAAAAAAGAAATGCAGCAAACACGGTGGCACCGGTGGTGCCAAAAACTTTATCAATCACTACATAGGCAATTTCCCGTTCTCCCTTCATTTGATTAAAGCCCACCAGGTTAAAATAACTCAGGTTTACCAAAAGGTATAGGCTTATGATAATTAAAATGCCTATAAATATTCCCCGGGGAATATTTTTTGAGGGTTGCTTTACTTCGTTACCAAAATTGATTGTTTGCTGGTAACCTCCGTAAGTAAAAGATACAGCAATGAGGCTGACGCCAAGGCTCTTTATCCAATTAAGCCAATCAGGGGACGCTGGGGCCGGAAGATTAGAAACGACATGTTGATTGACCGCATATTTATCGGGAAAAAATAAGGCCGCTATCAATACCAGCAGCATCGTAATTTTTATGAGCATTAAAATATTCTGTGTTTTAGAGCTCATTTTAAGCCCTTTTAAATTGATAAGATAAAAAATGATAATAGCAACACAACTCAGCAAAGCCTTATCAATATCTGTCCAAGTACCAGGGAATAATTTTAATAAATAACCACTGCCGATTAAGGCCACACCACTCAGGCTCGCAGCATTGCTTACCAGGATGAGGCAATTAATGGCAAAGGCTACACTCGGATGATAGGCTTTTGCAAATACCTTATAATAACCACCCGTAACAGGGTAACGGCTGCCAATTTCAGCATAGGTAAGGGCACCGCAAAAAGCTACCAGGCCGCCAATGATCCAGGCACTGAAATAGACCGAAGGTGCAATAGCGTCTTTGGCGCTTGTAGCTGCTGTCCGGAAAATGCCCATCCCTATTACCAGTCCTACAACTATCATGGTAAAAGAAAACAGGTTCAATTTATTTTTTACTAGCATAGTGAAAAGATACTGAATGGTAATAATAATACAACATAAGCCAGGATATTATTGAGTACAAATATTGACTACCGGATATTGCGCTACTTTTGTTTTATTGAAGGGGGTTAAAGCCAGGCGTAGGTTTCTTTGACCGCTTATTTGTAAATGATTTTTAAAATTCAGGAATGGATTAATTGGTTTAAAGAATATAAATTTCTTCTATGGCTTTAAATAAATCAAAGCTTTGTCCCGGTTGTAAAATAAATTTTCATTGTAATTCAGCCGCTATGCTGAACTGTGAATGCAATACCATAAAGCTTTCATCTGCGGCAGTAAGATTTTTAAAAAGTAAGTATAAAGATTGCCTTTGCATTAAATGCCTTACTAACATACAGCAAAAGTATGCCTGTATAAAAGCTTTTGAGCCCGGCGCTGTATTTTTGATCTCACTAATTTATAAGAACTTGCAGCAAGATTTATTTTTATGAAAAAACGGATCGCTGCCTTTTCTTTTTGTTTATTTTTTTTCCATATTTGCCAGGCCCGAATTTTAATAACAGGAAGAATAATAAATCCGGAAGGTCATTCGTTGCAAAATGTAACCGTTCAAAATAGCAAGAAGAACAGAAGTATAACAGATAGCTCAGGTAAATACGCTGTTTTAGTTTCTTCACTACCAGCTGTATTATCATTTTCCTTTACGGGGTATATTTCTGCTGATATATCAGCAATTCGGAAAGAAATGCCTCCAATAGTTTTGTTTCGGGATACTGTTCTTTTAGAAGCAGCAATTGTGAAGGCATACGAACAAAATGACCTTCAAAAAAATATACCTGCTTCCGTTGCTATTTTAAATAACAATTCGCTGGAGCGGTACAGCAACCAGACTTTTGTAGCCGCAATTAACACCGTGCCTGGGGTAAAAATGGATGAACGAAGCCCTGGTAGTTACCGGTTAAGTATCCGGGGAAATTTATTACGATCTGCTTTTGGCATCAGGAACGTGAAAGTTTATTGGAACGGGGTACCTTTTACCGGTGCTAATGGCAATACCTACATAAATGAAGTTCCATTTAATACAATTGATAAAATTGAAATTATTAAAGGCCCGGCCGGTAGCATGTATGGCCCTGGTACAGGAGGGGTTGTTTTGCTCGGCAATGAATTTCTAAAAAATAAACAAAAATCTGTGCAGGTACAAACAGCTGCAGGTAGTTATGGATTGTTCTCTGGCAGTGCCGAATATGTTTCTACTGGCAGCAATTCTGCTGTTGCACTATCATTAACTCACCAGCAGGCTGATGGCTACCGGGCACATACCAACCTGCGGAAAGATGCTGCGGTTTTTATTTTAAAACATAATTTTAATCCGAAACAAAATGTACAGGCAACAGTATTTTACAGCGATTTATATTATCAAACTCCAGGGGGGCTCACGCAGGCCCAGATGGAACAAAACCCCAGGCAGGCAAGACCTGCGGCCGGAATTTTTGGAAGCGCCGAGGACAAAAAAGCAGCCTTGCACCTGAAAACATTTTATACGAATGTGGCAAATGAAATTTTATTAAGTAAAAATTGGAAAAATACTACCGGTGCATATTTTGCGTACACGAATTTTAAGAACCCTTCTATAAGAAATTATGAAAAGAAAACAGAAGCAGGTAGTGGATTGCGTTCATTTTTTCAGTACAAAAATAGTTCCTTTACCAGCACTTTTGGTGGCGAATATCAATATGAATTTACAAATACCAGCACGTATTCAAATAAATTTGGCGAGGCCGATACATTACAATATCACGATAAAATTGATGCCCGCCAATACAATATTTTTATGCAGACAGAATTTAACCTGCCTGCAGGTATAAAGTCAACCCTTGGTATAAGTTATAATAATTTTTATTACGGTTTTGTACGGGTTAATCAATTGCCTTATTTAAAAGAAACCAAGCTCTTACGACCTCAAATAGTTCCCCGGGTTGCGTTTCTTAAAAAACTCTCCACTGAAGTAAATATGTATATAGCTGTAAGTAAAGGCTACTCACCGCCTTCGATAGATGAAATACATGCAAGTGATGGCAATTTCAACAGGTCGCTGAATGCCGAATCAGCCATTAATTACGAAGCCGGGATAAAAGGGAATATTTTTAAAGAAAAATTATGGATAGATGTTGCATTTTACTTTTTCAATCTTAATCACACAATTGTTAGCAGAAGGGATGCTTCGGGTGCAGACAATTATGCAAATGCAGGAACAACAAAACAATCGGGCAAAGAGGCCATACTTAATTATTTACCGGTCAATAATAATTTAAAATTTATGAGGCAATTAAAGCTGTGGGTTAATTATACCAACCTAAAAGCCAAATTTGCAGATTACCAGCAAGGGGGCATAAAATACGATGGCAACAGGCTTACCGGTTCCCCGCCTAATGTATTGGTAACAGGTACAGATGTAGTTTTAGCAAATGGCTTATATGCAAATTTCACTTACAGCTTTACAGATAAAATACCCCTTAATGATGCCAATACATTTTTTGCAAAGCAATACAATCTTTTATTTTTAAAAACAGGCTTAAAAACAAAGTTTCATAAATGTGTTGAGGCGGATCTTTTTGCCTCATATGAGCAATCTTTTAATAAACCTTATAGCCTTGGGAATGACCTGAATGCCGCAGGTAACCGGTATTTTAATCCATCTGCACCTGTTACTTTTACTATAGGAGCTAGATTTTCTCATAATTTGAAATAAGCTTTTAGCCCGGCAATAAAAAGAAAAGAGCAGGCTATCTTTGCCCAAAATCCTGGTATGTTTGATTTGAACAGGCTGGCTATTAAAGAAATTATAACGGTATCCTTTACTTTGTTTGCGGTAATTGATATGTTAGGCTCTGCCCCGGTGCTTATTACATTAAAAGCAAAAATGGGCGGGCATATTAAAAGTGGCCAGGCTACGTTTGCATCAGGAGCTTTAATGATCTTGTTTTTATTCCTGGGGCAACAATTTTTGGGTTTGCTTGGGCTGGATGTTAAGTCTTTTGCTGTAGCCGGCAGCATTGTAATTTTTATTCTGGGCTTAGAAATGCTGTTGGGAATTGAATTTTTTAAACCGGATCAGAATGGGAGGATTGGCGGAAGTGTGGTACCTATTGCCTTTCCATTAATTGCCGGCTCAGGTACGCTTACAACGATAATGTCGCTAAAAGCTAATTTTTACGATGCTAACATTTTAATAGGTATTCTAATAAACCTTATAGTAATATTTTTGGTGCTTCATTCTCTAAAATGGATAGAAAAAGCTCTCGGACCGAATGGCTTAATAGTTGTACGAAAATTTTTCGGGGTAATCCTGCTGGCTATTGCAGTAAAAATATTTGGAACTAATGTACAGGGATTTGCAAAATAGTGTAAGTATTCTGGGGATTAATAATAATACATCAACCTATTATTTTTAAATGAATGAAGGCGGTTTCACGCCAATATTCTACTTTCGCCGTTCTTAATAATAATGGCCTCGTCGTACAATGGATAGTATAAGAGTTTCCGAAGCTCCAGACCCAGGTTCGATTCCTGGCGAGGCCACATTCCAAAAAATTTCTTTCCTTCTCCGGCTTAAAAACATTCCCAGCAGGGATATAAAAACCTCAAAAAGGGAAGGAGATATCCTGGTAGCGTTTAAGAAAGTTCAGTTCGGGAATTACCCCCGGGTAAGTAGTTGTACAAAATGGTTAGCGTGAATAAATAACTTTTATAATAACGCCGTTTAGCAGCAGCCTTTACAAATTAATATTGTACTTTATCATGTAAACCAGGGAACGGAAAATGGAAAATAAGATAACAATTAACAGGGTACGCCTGGCTTTTATGGCCGCTTTTGTGTTTGTAGGATTTTTTTTATTGGCTACTTATTCTAACATGCGGAAAGCAGAAAGTGAAAGTCGTAATGTGAAATCTGCATTAGATGTGTTGCTTCGCCTGGAAAATATTCTTGTAGATATACAGGCTATTGAAACCGGGCAAAGAGGATTTACAATTTCCGGTAATTCGGCTTACCTGTCCTCATATTACCAGGGGTTAAACAGCATCCGGAAAGACACAACAATATTAGCACAATTACAATTAACTGATTCCACCAAGGCTGAAGAGCGCTCAAAACTTCTGCTTCTTTTAAATAAAAAAATAGCTTACTCCCGGGTGGTTGTAGAAACCCGCCGTATCTATGGTTACGATTCTGCAGCCCTGAATTTACAGGCTACCCCAGGTAAAATACTCATGGATAGTATAGAGAATACTATCAGCTCTATTGCTTTTAAGGATAGAAAGTTATTGCAACAATCTAACCTGGACAGGGAGAAATTTGCAAGACTAACAACCTGGCAATTTCTGGTATTATCAATTTTATTTTTTGTAATTCTATACTATAGCTATAGGACTATAATAAAAGAATATATTCAAACAGAAAAAAATGAAAAAGCATTAAAATTTAATGCTTCACTTGTTCAAAATATTTCTGATCCCATCATCACCACAGACAACCAGGATAAAATAACCAACTGGAATAGTTATGCGGAAAAGCTTTATGGTTATACGGAGGCAGAAGTTTTGGGTAAAGAGATTGATTCTATACTCCAGGTCCCATTACAAAAGGAACCGGAGAAGAGTTCTGTGCCCGAGGCGCTTGCGGGTTCCTATTTAAACCGGGAATCCGTTCATCATCATAAAAACGGGGCGCCTATAGATGTTGATGTAAGTATTTCTGCCATACAGGGTTTGGCTGGAGAAGTGGTTGGCACCGTAGGCGTAATAAGAGACATTACTCAAAGGAAAAATACAGAGCGACAGTTGCAGCAGGTTATGGCAAACCTTCAGCAATTGGTAAATACTAAAGTTGCGGAATTAAATTCGGTGTTTGAAAGAATTACAGATGCTTTTATAGCCTTAGATAATGAATGGAACTATACCTATCTCAATAAAAAAGCTGCAGAGCTTCATGCTGTACTGCCAGAAGATTTAATTGGTAAAAATATATGGGAGCAATTTCCTGAGGTGATTGAAGAACCATTTTACGCAGCTTTACACCTGGCGAAGGAAACCCAGCAACCGCAGCGCCTGCAATTATATTCTGCCTCTGCAGGGAAATGGTTTGAAGATTTAATTTATCCTTCCGCAAACGGCATGTCGGTTTATTACCATGATATCACGGTAAGAAAAAATGCAGAAATTTCCCTGGCCAAAATTCATGAAAAATTAAGTTATCATATAAAAAATACGCCGATGGGCGTTATTGAATTTGATAAAAGTTTTAAAATTCTCCAATGGAATGAATTGGCAGAACAGATTTTTGGGTGGACAGAAGAGGAAGCCCTGGCAGGCATTGTAGATGTTTACCACTTGATGAGTGATGAAGATAGAGTAAACACCCAGGAAAAATTAAAAGCCCTTGCTGATACCGGGATAAATAATAATGTAATTCAAAACCGGTTTGTAACAAAAAGGGGTAGGTTAATATCTTGCGATTGGTATAACTCTGTGTTAAGGGATGAGGAAGGGAACACCATAGGCATCATGTCTATTGTACAGGATGTAACAGACAGAAAAAAATATATCAGTTTAATGGAAGCTTCTGCCCGGGACCTGCAAATGTCTAACGAACGTTTTCTACTGGTTGCCAAAGCCACTGAAGATGCGGTTTGGGATTGGGACATGCAGGCTGATATAATATGGGGAAATGAAAGTTTCCGTAATATTTTTAAACTGGCAGAAAATGAAGATTTTAATTTTGAGCAGTTTTTAGGATGTATTCACAAAGAAGATAAAGATAGCCTGCTGCATAATTTTAGAAACTCCCTGGATCAAAAACAATCATTGGTAACAGAAGAATTCCGGTTTAAAACAAAAGACGAAACTTTTTACCGTACCCTTTATGATAAGGCATACATCCTGTATAATGAGCAGGATACAGCTTACCGGATGTTGGGTGCCATGCAGGATGTTACAGCAAAGAAAGAATATGAAAACAAGTTGGTGCTGGAAAAAGAGTTATCAGATTCAATCATCAACAGCTTACCGGGTATATTTTATCTCTTTAATAAACAAGGCGAGTACTACCGCTGGAATAAAAATATGGAAACTGTAACGGGTTATTCAGGAGACGAGATAAAAAACCTGCATCCGCTTGATTTTTTTAAGGCCCCAGAAAAAGACATGATTAATAATAAAATTGAGAATGTTTTTAAGGTGGGTGAAGACAATATAGAAGCAAATTTTGTGTCAAAGGATGGGCATGAGACGCCGTATTATTTTACCGGTATGGTCATTAATTACGAGGGTGAAACCTGCCTGATGGGTGTGGGGATTGATATTTCTGAAAGAATAAAATCGCAGAAAAAACTTAAAGAAAGCGAAGAAAAATACCGGGCACTTGTAGAGCAGGCATCTGATGGTATTTTTATTAGTAACCAGGCTGGAGATTACCTGGATGTGAATTCGAGTGCAAGCCTGTTAACAGGATACAGTAAAGAAGAATTATTGAAACTTAATTTGAGGGACATCGTACTTAAAGAAGAATTAAAAGAAAATCCCCTACGGTTGGAAGAAATACTGAGTGGGAAGGTGGTATTAAATGAACGGTTTTTAAAACAAAAAAATGGGCATCCTCTTCAAGTAGAAATAAGTGCAAAATTGCTGGCAGATGGCCGGTTTCAGGCACTGGTACGGGATATTACCCAAAGAAAAAAAGCTGAGGAGGCCTTAAGGTTATCAGAACAAAAATACAGGCTGCTCTTTAACCAAAACCCCATGCCAATGTGGATGATATCCGTGCCGGAAAGAAATTTTTTGGATGTAAATCCGGCGGCAATTGCTCATTACGGGTATTCAAAAACCGAATTTCTCAACATGAATGTGAGGGATATCCGTCCCGAACAGGATAGAAAAAAAATGGAAGAAGCGCTGGCCACTTTCCCCACTGGAATTAATAATGCCGGAGTTTGGTTACATAAAAAAAAGGATGGTACCCTCATACAGGTGAATATTATTACACACGATATTAATTATGAAGGTAGAGAGGCAAAACTGGTTCTGGCCAATGATTTAACGGAGAAAATAAAAGCAGAAGAAAATTTAAAAAAATCACATGAAGAACTCCGCCAGCTGGCAGCTAACCTGGAGAATATCAGGGAAAATGAAAGAACGCATATGGCAAGGGAAATTCATGATGAACTTGGCCAACAACTCACTGGGTTAAAAATGGATATATCCTGGCTAAATAAAAAAATACATTCACCAGATGACGAGATTAACCAGAAAATAAAGGATACTATTCAATTAATAGATCAAACAGTTATTACAGTGAGGCGGATTGCTACCCAACTCCGGCCAAGTATACTCGATGATCTCGGATTAATTGCAGCAATGGAATGGCAGAGTGAAGAATTTCAGAAAAGAGCGCTTATCAGATCTTCCTTTACGACCAATTTGCAAAACCCGGTAATAAAAACTGAATTAGCAACAGCAGTCTTTAGAATATTCCAGGAAAGCCTTACAAATGTACTTCGGCATGCAGAAGCCACAGCAGTTACTACGTCGTTGATGTTTGACAAGGAAAACTTAACCTTAACGATCACCGATTATGGTAAAGGATTTAATGAACAAGAAATAGCGCAAAAGAAAACCCTGGGATTATTGGGTATGCGGGAACGAACGTTATTGATGGGTGGGAAATATGAAATATCCGGAAAGCCTGGTGTTGGTACCACGGTAAGAATTATTGTACCTTTAAAATAACTTTTACCCATCTTAAAAAAGGATTATAATGATCCGGATACTGATTGCAGATGACCATATAATTGTAAGAAGGGGACTTAGGCAAATATTGCTGGAGGGGTTTCCTAATGCTGTTATTGAAGAAGTGGGTGATGCAGAAGAAATGATAAAAAAAATAATGAATGCGCTGTGGGATGTTGTAATAAGCGACCTGAGTATGCCAGGCAGAAGCGGGCTGGACGCCCTGCAGCAAATTAAACAGATACAGCCTAAACTTCCTGTTTTAATTTTAAGTATTCACCCTGAGGAACAGTATGCCATCCGGGTTTTGAAGGCGGGTGCTGCCGGATATTTAAGTAAAGATCTGGCACCAGATGAACTGGTAAATGCAGTGAAGCGGGTGCTGCTGGGTAAAAAATATATTACGGCCTCAATTGCAGAAAAATTAGCCTCAGTCTTTTTCAACGATTCCATTAAACTTCCCCACGAAAATTTATCGGACCGGGAATTCAGTGTATTAAAATTATTAGCTGCAGGGAAATCCGTCTCGGAGATAGCTGAATCACTTTTTTTAAGTGTGACAACCGTAAGTACTTACCGGGCCAGGATTATGATTAAAATGGGTACAAAAAATAATGCCGATCTCACGCTTTATGCTATTGAAAACAAACTTCTATAATCCATTATTTCCAGTAGAATTTCGTCTACAGGTATCAGGTATACGTATTTACAAAAATCGAAATTTTTTTTAAATACCTTTATGGTACAGTTTGCACAACCCGTTTTATGAAAGCAAAAAAACTTAAAGTTTTAATCGTAGATGATGCGGTACTAGTAGTAAAGCGTCTCTCGGTTATTATAAATGAGCTGGATTGCATTAATGAGGTAAAGACTACAGGACGGTATGATGAAGCCATTAGTTTATTAGTATCTTTTGCGCCGGATATTATTTTATTAGACATACAGCTGCCGGAAAAAAGTGGGATTGAATTACTGGAGTATGTAAAAACCAATTTTACTGAGATGAAGGTGGTTATGCTTACTAACCAGGCCAGCAGCGAGTATAAACATTTATGCGAAAGGTTAGGATCCGATCATTTTGTAGACAAATCAAGTGAGTTTGAAAACATTCCCTTAATAATAAAATCTTACAAAACCGGAATTATACAACAACCATCGTAAATTTTTATTATTCCTTAGCCGGAATAAATCCTGGAGAAAAACCAAAAATTTTAAATATTCCTCCAAAGTTTAATCTCATCTACCCCTAAAAAGCTCCGGTAATATCCGGAGTTTTTTTATTGATACAATCTTTCTAGAGCAGGTTTGTATTTTTCCATAATGACCTTTCTTTTTAGTTTGAGCGTTGGGGTCAGTTCACCGGTTTCTATGGTCCATTCTTCGGGCATAAGTTCAAATTTCTTTACCTGTTCCACATGATTAAAAAAGTTGTTGAATGATTCTATCAGTTCTTTATAAAGCGCCAATATTTTAGGATTATGCAAGGCGTCTTCATTAGTTGTAAACGGTATATTTTTGTGTCGCATCCATTCTTTAAGGTTTGGCATCGAGGGCACAATTAAAGCTGCTACGAATTTCTGTTCCGCACCCACTATCATCATCTGCTCTACAAAAGGGGATTCCTTCATTTTATTTTCTATAGGCTGAGGGGCTACGTATTTACCGCCACTTGTTTTAAATAATTCTTTTTTACGGTCAGTTATTTTTAAAAACCTATTGTTTTCAAACACCCCTATATCCCCCGTATGCAACCAGCCGTCAATTAAAGTTTCTGCAGTGAGGTCTGGCCTTTTATAGTACCCCATCATCACACTTGGGCCTTTTACGCAAATTTCACCATCCGGTTCCAGCTTTACTTGCTGCCCCTGAATAACCGGCCCTACTGTTCCAAATTTCATCCCACCTTTATTACGGGAGTTTACACTGATTACCGGGCTGTTTTCCGTAGGGCCATATCCTTCGTACACCGGAATTTTTGCAGCATTGAAAATACGCAAAAGCCTCACCTGGCAAGCAGCCCCACCGGTAATTATATATTCTACATTATTGCCCAGGGCTTCCCGCCATTTATTAAAAATTAATTTATTGGCCAGCGCCAGTTGAAGGTTATAAACAGGCCCGCCGCTTATTAAATTATCGTATTTATCTCCAAGGGCCACGGCCCAGTTGAATAAGTTTTTTTTAATGCCCGTTAGCTCTGCTCCTTTTGCCATAATTTTTTCATACACTTTTTCCAGCAGGCGGGGTACAGTACAAAAAACATTTGGTTTTACTTCCTTAATATCTTCGCCAATACTTTCAAAGCTTTGGGCAAAGTAAATAGAGATCCCGCTGTACATAAAAATGTATGAGGCCACTCTTTCAAAAATATGATTCAGCGGCAAAAAACTTAGTGACCTGGCGTGTGGTGCGTCACTAAAGGGGAAACTTTTTTTACCATTTATTACATTGCTTACAATATTTCTATGGCTAAGCATTACGCCTTTCGGCGTGCCTGTAGTGCCTGAAGTATATATAATAGTTGCACAATGCTCCGCTTTTATATTATCTTTAATTTCTTCCATAAGGGATAAATCCCCGGCGTTTACATGCTCATAAATATCTTTCCAATATTCTGCTTCATCATGTTTATCAAAACTATAAACAGAGATAAGCGAAGGCACCCGGCTTCGAATATCGTTCACCTTAGATAAAATATCCTCACCACTTACGAAGGCATACTTTATGGCTGCATCATTAAAAATGAACTCCAATTCATTAATATTCGTGGTGGGGTAAATGGGGCAGAGGGTGGCCCCAATTTGCTGGCAAGCTATATCCAGGATCAACCACTCCGGCCTGTTCCTGCTAATGATGGCAACTTTGTCTTGTGTCACTACCGTCATATCGTTTCCGCTCACCCCTATTTTTAATAAACCTGCACTAAGCCTGTTTACCATATCTACAACTGTTGCGGTACTCAGGGGTTGCCATGTGCCTTCTACTTTTGCCGTAAGCATATCTGGCTTAGGAAATACATCCAACTGGTATTGTAAAAAATCAAATATGCGGGATTGTTCATTCATAAGCAAACGTTGTACAAAAATTATAGACAGTAATTCTGGAAGCCGGCACTAGTTATCAAAGCAAATACAGCTGGTACCCTTACAAAATCAATTAAAACATTCCATGATTTGAACATTCTGATTAAGAAGCTTTCTCACTTTTAGTCTCAGTAATTGATTTTTATTTATCCTTTCTCCTAATTAGAAAAATCTGTTTTGTCCCACATAATAATGAGAATATATTATTACTCCTAAGGTATATAAAAAAAGCCATCCGTTTGAGCGGATGGCAAAATATTAAACTAGAAAGGATAACTGTATTAAAATAACCTGTTTTTCATTTTATTCTTAAGGCCGGGTTTATTTTTTTGAAGCAACAATATTTAAGTTGATGTTAACTTCTTTACTGATGAGCCAATCCTGTGGATTGTTTGGCCCTTTATAATTCATACCCCACTGTGTTCTGTCAATTTTAAAATCTGCAGATGCAGTAGCGCTGTTGCCGGCCAAACTAACTATTGCCGGGAATGAAATATTTTTTGTACTGTCTTTTAAAGTAAGATTTCCTTTAATAGTATGTGTGGCTCCTTTCATAACCATATCCTTATTAGTACTGTCTGCAATAAAAGGCTCGACTGATGTAATTTCAAATTTCGCCGTAGGGTATTTAGCTATATCAAAAAAATCAGGGCTTTTTAAATGCCCTTCCAGTTTACCTTTATTTTCAGCATCAGCAGCCATATCCTGGTTAGCTAATGAAGTAAGATCTATGGTAAAATTACCGCCGGTAAGAGAATTTTCCTTCACCAATAAAGAACCATCTTTTAATTTAAAAATACCGGTATGTTTACCTGTTGGCTTACTGCCTATCCAGGTTATTAATGAAGTAGAATCTACCGGGTAAGAAACCCCATCGGTAGTCGTTACTTCCTGCTTTGCAGAAGTTTCAGCGCTATCAGCGTTTGAGCTATTATTACAGGCTGAGAAAAGTGAAACAGCCGCTACAGCAAAAAATATTTTTTTCATGTTGTCTTTTTAAGTTTCCGCAAATATAGGTAAACAATGTTCAAACATCAAAATAAATATTTTAATGGTAAAACTGTCCTTTAGGAATTTTAAAAATCCGGCCTCTTTGAAAATCAGTAAAATTTTTATTTTCTGCGTCGTGGGTACTGATCCAATTTTGATAAGCAGTCAAATTTTCCACTGCCCCAAACACCCACTGGTTGTAAGCATCAAACATACCTTCTTTCAATAGTTGTTGCTGGTATTCAAAAAGCCTGAAGGCAAATTTATTAGGCAAGGGATTATACCAGTTTAAAATAAACCGGGTTCTTATCATACTTAGTGTGCCGGTATTTATACCGGATGCTGCTACGGCAGATTGTTTATTCATATCCTCCAGGTAAGCTTTTACAAATAAGTTTTTGTCTTTGTTATTCTGATCCAGGTTGGCATCTGTATATAATTTTTTATAACTATCAAGTAAAATTTGTTTTATTTCCGGTGCCTTGTTGCTTAAAGGTTCCATATTTATAAATATTTCCCCGTATAAAATACTCCATACTTTATCTGTCGTAAAAAAATAGTACTTAGCTGCATTGTAATAATTTTTGCTGTAGGAGGGGTCGGTTTCAATTCCTTTTTCCCATTGTTTAATGGCCTCAAAATCCTGTTGCGCCCATTGCAGTTCACCTAATTCATTATACAACGGCCCGCTATCAGGGAATTTCTTTAATCCTTTTTTATATAATTTCTCACACTCTTTGAGCATATCCAGCTGCTTATAAATATTTGCTGCTATCTGAAAACACTGGTCATCTGCCTCTTCACGATCAAGTACTG
>JBDSDN010000141.1:0-5536 GCA_039920545.1 Ferruginibacter sp.
TGCTTTTTTTGCAGGTGACTTAGTTGTCTTTTTAGTAGCCATAATGTAAAAGTTTTAGTAAATAAATATAAGGCTTTATTTTCCCAAATGAGGTGAACTATAAATTAAATACACTTTTACTTTTGCATAGCATCTCTACCCTTCCCTATGGCGCAAGCCTTCCGAAGGATCATTTGTTATATATATACAATTTGGGCTTAGAGTGGGAGCACAAATTATCGGCATTTATCCAAACTTATTCTCAGGCTCTTTTAGTGTACCGGGCGATAATAAGTTTTTTTGCTGCTGCCGGGTCTTCCGACCAGCAGCTAATTAAAGATGATGAATAAATTTAAAAGAAACTGATTTTATAAGTTGTTCCAATTATTTATGTATGATAATTTTACGAGTAATCTTTTATGATCAGAAAGTATAGTAACCATATACACTTCGGCTCTTAACTCACGCACCGGAATTATTTGCTTATTTAATTCTGGGCTGGTTGATGTAATTAGCTGGATTGATAAAAGTTTTTAAGTAGTACTGTTCCAAAAAGATTGGTATTACAATTCATGGTAAGCACTACAGTTTTAATTTTAGCACTCACTCAAAAATAGATTGTAAACTAACCCCCTTAAGCGAAAGTTTCTAATTCGGTTTTTTACTTTGTACATTTAGGCATGGGTAACAATAATGATCTTTTTTATTCCCGCATACCTGTAAATAATATTTCGCTCAGTGATCTTTTTACGAGAGAGCATCTTTTTTACCGTATACCGGAAAACTGGCATGTTATCATAACAGATATAAAAGACTCCACTGAAGCTGTTTCTAAGGGGCTGCACGAAACAATAAACCTGGTAGCGACGGGGAGCATTGTTGCAGTGATGAATATTGTATACAATGCAAAACTTACGATCCCATTCTTTTTTGGAGGAGATGGTGCTACTTTTATTATGCCCGAATCCATGCTGGCGCCGGCTTTGCAGGCTTTATTCCTGCACCGGGAAAATATACAATCCGAATTTGATCTTGATATGAGAGTTGGACATGTAACTGTATCAGAAATTTATAATAATAAAGAAGAACTTAAAATCAGTAAACTCAGAACTTCAGTTCAGTTTGAAATACCTGTTCTATTAGGAGCTGGTTTAATGTATGCTGAAAAGAAAATTAAGGGAGAGGATTATCAATTTGAAGTACTCAAAGGTAACAGATCAGAATTAAATATGGATGGTATGCAGTGTCGATGGGATAAAATTATGCCACCCGAAAATTATTCTGAAGTGATTAGCCTGCTGATAATTGCCCGTGAAAACGTCAGTGCTGCCAAGGCCTTTAAAAAAGTGATGGACGCTATTGAAAAAATCTATGGAACGCCACAGAAACGAAGCCCCATCAGTATTGGCAAATTGAAACTAAAAGCCACACTAGCAAAGATAAGTCATGAAATGCGGGCCCGTATGGAAGCTTTCAGGACTTTTTATTTATTAGTGAATTGGATAAAAACATCGCTGGGCTATTTTTATTTTAAAACAAAGAAAGGCCAAATGTACCTGGCAAGCTTGGTTGCAATGTCTGATATCCTCGTTATAGATGGGAGAATAAATACGGTGATATCCGGCAATGCCAGCCAAAGAGAACTTTTAGAAAATACGCTGAATAAATTAGAAAAAGATGGCGAAATAATTTACGGCTTGCATGTGAGTAAAGAATCCGTAATGTCTTGCTATGTGCGCAACATGGATGACAGGCACATACACTTTGTTGATGGCGCTGAGGGCGGATATACAAAAGCTGCCGGAATGATAAAACAAAAAATGCTGCAGTCTCAATTATAACCTGGGTAAGGTAATAATTGATAAACCTTTTTGTTTGTGGCTTTTACTTTAATAGCAAAATCTTGAATTTAATTTAATAATCTTACAAAATATATTTGAGTTAAAGGCAAGTTTAAATTACATCCTAAAATTATAGAAATGAAATATTTTCTTTCTGCATTTTTTCTTTTTAATGCTACATTATTGACAGCACAGATTGTGAAAAACACTTCATACACGACACAAACAGGGGAAAAAGTTTTAAGACTTGAAGCTATTTTGCCTGTAGATAAAAAAGAAGCCTGGATACTTTTTACAACTGACCAGGGATTAAAAAAATGGATGGCCCCGGTGGTACACATTGAACTTGAAACCGGTGGTTACATTTTGACGAATTATGAAAAGGAAAAGTCTCTTGCTGACAGTTCATCAATTAAACTGACTATTATTAACTACATAGAACAAGAGATGCTTAGCTTAAAAGTTAAACTAAATGACAACTTTTCAAAAAAAGTTCAAACTGAAGACGGAAACCTTCAGGAAATTATTCAGTTTATCAGAGTTGGACCAAAAAAGACAAAAATAATTTCCTCAATGGTAGGCTGGGGAACAGGTGATGAATGGACAAAGACTTATAATTTCTTTGTAAAAGGTAATATTTACACTTATGAAGAATTAATAAAACTATTCAATTAGTAAGACTCTCTGCGTTTTAAGCAGAAGCAAACGGACTCGTCCAGAAACAGGTTAGTCCCGCAGCCGTCAGTTATCCACTTAACTGGCCACAACAGGTACAAAAATGTAATTATCAGTAACCTTATATTTAGAAGAAACCCAAAACGTAAAAATTAACCCATTGCTATAGCTGCAGCACAATTTTTTTAAATGCTTTCCAGCTAATAAAAAGCTACCTTTCATAAGTCTGCAACAAGTACACCTGTATAACCCCGAAATTATACGCTGCATTTGAAAAAGAATTCTTTGAATTTTCTTTAATTTCTTATGCTATGCTAGAGCAAAAAACCATTACCCGATCTTTAAATTTTCTATCCGGCGGTAGCAAAATGGGTGTGTTCGTTCGTACCATGGATTGGTCAGAAACTTCCGTTGGCGACCCTTCCACTTGGCCGCAAAGTCTTCGCACTTCCGTAAGTATTTGCCTCAACTCAAATTCCCCATTATTAATATGGTGGGGTAAAGACCTGGTAAAAATATATAACGATGCCTATCGTGAACTTATAGCGACAAAGCATCCCAAAGCAATGGGTGCCAAGGGAGCGGATGTATGGCCCGAAATTTTACCAAATGTTTTGCCCATGCTGAAGGGCATTTTAAAGGATGGAGAATCTACAGGTTCCGAAGACCAGTTATTGGTTATTGAAAGAAATGGCCACCCCGAAGTGTGCTATTTTACTTTTTCGTATAGCGCTATCCGTGATGAAGCCGGAGATGTCGGCGGTATATTTTGCGCCGTAAATGAAACCACAAAAAAAGTAAATGCAGAAAGAAAACTTTCAACACTATTAAATAATCTTTTTATACAAGCGCCTGTAGCCATTTGCATACTTCGTGGAGAAAATTATATCGTGGAAGTAGCCAATAAAATGATGCTTGATTTTTGGGGCAGAACCCAAAACGAGGTTTTAAATAAGCCCGTTTTTGAGGCACTACCGGAGGTGAAAGATCAAGGATTTAAAGAACTTTTAGATACAGTTTATAAGAAAGGGGAACGTTTTGTTGGAGAAGAGCTTCCCTTAAATTTAATGCGATATGGAAAAATGGAAAATGTCTTTGTAAAATTTATTTATGAACCACTGCGTGAAGAAGATGGAACCATATCGGGAATAATGGCCGTTGCACATGAGATTACGGAACAGGTTATGGCCCGCAAGAAGGCAGAAGAAAGCGAACACCGTTATCATAACATGATACATACTTCTACTTCAATGATTTTAATATTGAAAGGAGAAGATTTGATTGTTCTGGAGGCCAATGATGCTATGCTTCAAACTTTGGGTAAAGGAAAAGAGATAATGAACCAACCTTTGCTGGAAGTAATACCTGAAATAATTGAACAGGGATTAGGAAAATTATTACACCAGGTTTATTTAACGGGCCAACCCAATTATGGCTACGAGCTACCGGTATATATTATTCGAAATGGGGTCAAGGAATTGTCTTATTACACATTTGTTTACCAAGCACAAAGAAATGTAAACGGTGAGGTAGATGGTGTGGCTGTAATTGCTAACGAGGTAACTCCACAAGCAACGTTCAATTTAAAATTAAAAGAAAGTGAAGAGCGCTTCAGGCAGATGGCTGACTTAATGCCTGCTAAAATAACCAATTCAAAGGCAGATGGAAGTGTAACCTATTTGAACAAAAAATGGATTGATTTTACAGGAATGAGTTTTGAAAATTTTAGAGATTTTGGGTACCACAACATTATGCACCCTGATGAACTGGAAGAATTTCATAAGCGCTTAGCTAAAGCGGCAGAAACAGGTAGTGATTTAGAAATGGAAATGAGATTTTTGAATAAAGAAGGTGAATATATTTGGAACCTGAACCGTGCCTCACCGGTGAAAGATGAAAACGGAAATATTGAAATGTGGGTAGGTGTTACCAGCGAAATACAAAAGATGAAAAATGAAGAAAGGCAAAAAGAAAATTTCCTTTCTATGGCAAGCCATGAACTTAAAACCCCGGTAACGACCATTAAAGCTTATGGCCAAATTGCAGAAATGATGCTGCAGGAAAATGGGGATAGTAAAACATTGGCTATAGTGAATAAGATGGGAAATCAAATAAACAGGCTTAGTACGCTTATTGGAGGACTACTGGATTTCACCAAAATACAGGAAGGTAAGTTGATGTACAATGAAGACTTTTTTAATTTCAATGAATTCCTAAAAGAAGTAGTTGAAGACATGCGCCACACAACGGTTACTCATAAGATTTCATATATTCAAAGTGCTAATGCCCGCATTTTTGGAGACAAAGAAAAATTAAACCAGGTAGTCAATAACCTTATTTCAAATGGAATAAAATATTCGCCGGGCGCTAATAAAATTTTGGTCACTACTAAGGTGCAGAATGACGGCGTTAAATTAAGTATACATGACTATGGCATCGGCATTGCCAAAGAGGCGCAGGAAAAAGTGTTTGAACAATTTTACCGGGTAACAGGAGATAGCCAGGCGACATACCCCGGGATGGGAATTGGCTTATACATTTCCGCGGAAATAATTAAAAGGCAAGGTGGTAAGATTTGGGTTCAAAACAGTAACGACAAAGGTTCTGTTTTTTGTGTCTGGCTCCCATTTGATCACCGGAATCAAAATTGAGCAATAGACCTCGTACTGCCGCATGCTCTGCCTGAAAATGTTGGCATTAAATCAGGAAAAAAAACTTAGTAAGGTTTTATTTCCCATCTATCCCAGCTACAATATTTACAATTTCTCCTTTGACTGTTTTTCATTAAAATGGCGATGCACTTCGGGTAATGTTCCCCGTTTATTTTCTTCAAATTTTTTTTAAACTCACGGCAGACTTAGAATTACCTTTTCTCACCAAAATATTATATAAAATTTTTAAGAGTTTTTACGCTACATAAGGCCCCTTCAGGTATCAAATCAGTTTGCTTAAAAAAAGGGTTTTCTACCAAAATGCAATACAGTAAAGCTTTTCATTTTTTGAGACCACTTATTAATGTCTCAAAAAATGATATGAGGCGT
>JBDSDN010000142.1:0-7311 GCA_039920545.1 Ferruginibacter sp.
CAAAAGAAAAGAGTAGCCCTGGCGCAATCGCTGATAGAAGCGCAACTGCATGAAGGAAAGTGTCTACTCATATTAGATGAGCCTACCAATCATTTAGACGTAAGCATGATAGAATGGCTGGAAGAATATTTAGACGCTGCAAAAATTACGCTGCTCTTAGTAACCCACGATCGTTATTTTTTAGATGCAGTTAGTAATGAAATTGTAGAGATAGATGAGGAAAAAGTTTTTGTGTATAAAGGCGACTACGATTATTTTTTAGAACAAAAAAGTTTGCGGCTGGAAGTGCAGCAGAGTGAATTGCAAAAGGATAAAAATATTTTTCGCAAAGAATTGGAGTGGATGCGCAAGCAACCGAAAGCACGTACCACTAAAAGTAAAAGCAGACAGGATGCTTTTACAGAAGTTGAGGACCGGGTGAAACAACAGAAAGAAATTGCAGAGGTTTCGCTGCAGGTAAAAATGACCAGGCTCGGCGGCAAAATTCTGGAGCTAAAAAAAGTAAATAAAAGTTATGGTCCGCTAACTATAATGAAAGGGTTTGATTACACCTTTAAAAGGGGAGAACGCATAGGGGTCGTGGGGAAAAATGGCGTAGGAAAATCTACTTTTTTAAAAATAGCCTTGCAGTTGGAACAGCCGGACAGCGGTAAAATAAATCATGGGGATACGGTTGTCTTTGGCAACTTCAGCCAGGATGGTTTGGTTTACAAAGAAGATAAACGTGCCATTGAATATGTAAAATCCATGGCAGAATATTTTCCATTAAATGATGGCAGCAAAATTTCTGCAAGCCAGTTTATGGAAAAATTTGGCTTTACCGCCGAGCAGCAGTTTACTTTGCTAAGTAAATTAAGCGGCGGCGAAAAACGCAGGCTGCACCTGATGAGCATTTTATTTTTAAACCCTAATTTTTTGGTGCTGGATGAGCCTACTAACGACCTGGATTTACAAACGCTTCGTACCCTGGAAGAATTTTTACTGGAGTACCCCGGATGTATTTTAATTGTGAGCCACGACAGGTATTTTATGGATAGAATGGTGGATCATCTTTTTGCTTTTGAAGGCGAAGGGGTGATCCGGGATTTTCCCGGAAACTATTCTCAATACCGGGAGGCAATGAGCAAAGGACTGCTTACCAACAGATCCCAACAGATAATGAAACCACAGGAGGAACCGGAAGAAAAGAAGTCTGGTGATAATAAAAAAGAAAATACCGAAGCACCAAAGAAACTTTCTTTTAAAGAAAAATTTGAGCTGGAGAATTTAGAAAAAGAAATGCCCGCAATGCAGGATGAAAAGAAAAAGCTGGAAGAAAAAATGAGTGAAAATATTGCCTACGATGAGTTACAGGAAGCTGCAGGCCGCATCACTGAAATTATTGCAGCCCTGGATAAAAAAGAATTGCGGTGGCTGGAGTTGAGTGAGAAGGTTAGCTGATCTTAATGGGTACAGGAAATTATATTTTTTAAAAGTTTGTTTTCATCTACAACATGTAATCCCAGCCGCACTACTACCAGTTTTTTTGATGGGATGATGTAAATATCCTGCCCATTAAAGCCATCAGCAAAATACATGTCTGCGGGCACATCAGGATACCATCTTTTGGAAAGACCTCTATCAAACCCGTTTAACCAGAACTGGTAACCATAATGTTTTCGTTTATCTGCAGTTGATGGGGTGGTGGCATCCTTTACCCATCCTTCAGGTAAAATCTGTTGCCCGTTAATAATTCCATCATTATAATATAGCAGCCCTAACCTTGCACAATCCCTTGCCGTTGCATACATATAAGATGATCCGATAAATGTTCCTGTTGCATCAGGTTCTATCAAAGTATGAAACATGCCTATCTTATAAAATAGCGAATCGTATGGGAAAGCATGGTATGCATTCTCCCCTAACGCTTGCCTGATAATTCTTGAAAGTAAATTACTGTTGCCACTGGAATAATTAAACTGTCGTCCTGGTTCAACCGCCAGCGGCAATGATGCGGTATAACCTGCCATGTCTCCTTTTTTAAAAAGCATATTAGTTACTTCACTTGCTTTGGTATAATTTTCTTCAAATCTTAATCCACTAGTTTGTTGTAATAATTGTTGAAGTGTTATTAATTTTCTATCATCATTACTTTTTCTCCATTCAGCAATTGGCGCAGGCAGCATTGTGTTTAGCCTGTGATTCTTTACCAATATTCCTGTGAGAGTACCCATAACAGATTTTACCATGGACCAGCAAAGCATTTTGGATTCTTTATTAAAACCAACAGCATATTCTTCTCCCACAAGCTTGCCATCATACAAAACGATTAGCGCCCTGGTTCCATGTTTTTTAGGGGAATTATATTCAGCAATAAAATTATTTAAAACAACTTTTAAATTTTGCAGATCAATACCGCCCTGGTCAAATTCGCTGATCTTATCGCCTGCAGGCCATTCTATTGAATCTGTATTTATTGAAGGGGGCATTGCAAGCCTAAAGTGCTGTGACCGGATTTCATTTTCAGAGAGTTCATTTATAAGGGTACAACCCAGCCTTTTTCTGAAAAAAGCTTTCTTTACAGCTACGCCAAAAACACTTGCCGTAACGGATGAATCAATATAGTTAATATTATAATGTGCAAGGGAAAGTGGAAAATCGCCCAGTTCCTCCTTTTTTACACTTTCTACATCCCTCCCCGCCACAAACATACATGAGCAAAGGTTTTTGGCGCCATATCCACTGATAATCGGTAATGATACCCAGGCATATTGAATAGCATACACTAATATTACCAAGAACAATAATAAAAATATCTTTTTAATATGCTTTCTCTTAATCATATCCCTGATTGCAAGCCAAAGTAATTAATTTTATTATTGATTAAAAGTGAAGAATAGAATTGTATATTAGGATCCCCATAAATTATTTTACATTTCTTTATCCAATAATCAACTAAATGACCCAACGCTTTTATTCTCTCGATGTTTTTAGGGGCGCTACGGTTGCGCTGATGATACTGGTAAATAACCCAGGAAGTTGGAGCCATATTTATGCACCGCTTGATCATGCAGTTTGGCATGGCTGTACACCAACAGACCTGGTATTCCCGTTTTTTTTGTTTGCGGTGGGCAATGCTATGGCTTTTGTAATGCCCCGGCTGGAAGCCGGAGGGAGTATTATATTCTGGAAAAAAATACTTAAAAGAACAGTGCTGATATTTTTGATAGGGGTATTTTTAAATTGGTTCCCCTTTATAAAATATGATGCTACCGGCAACCTGGTGACCAAACCTTATGAAACTTTGCGGATTTTCGGCGTACTCCAGCGCATTGCCGTCGCTTACTTTTTTGCAGCTGTAATTATTTATTTTTTTAAAGTACGTGGTTCCTTTGTAATCGGCGCATTCATATTAATGGCGTATTGGTTTTTGTGCATTGCTGCAAACCCGGCAGACCCATTCAGTATTCATGGATGGTTTGGTACGGCGGTAGATATAAAATTACTCGGAGAAAAACATATGTATCATGGGGAGGGCATACCTTTTGATCCCGAAGGAACCATGAGTATTTTTGGCTCTATAGTACAGGTTATTTTTGGATACCTGGTTGGGCAATACATTGTGGCAAAAGGTAAAACGCCTGAAATGCTGAACGGGCTTTTTGTAACCGGGTGTGTGCTGGTACTGGCTGGCTTTTTCTGGGATATGAGTTTCCCCATTAATAAAAAAATATGGACCAGCAGCTACACTATTTACACCACCGGCCTGGCCATGTTGGTTTTAAGTGTTCTTATGTATGTTATTGAATTTAAAAACAAGAAAGGTGGCTGGAGCAGGTTTTTTGATGTATTCGGTAAAAATGCTTTATTTATTTTTATGCTGAGCGGAATACTTCCACGCCTGCTCTCCCTGGTACGGATACCCGCAGAAATAAAAGCGGATGGCACTCAAAATTATTTAACACCGTTTAGCTGGTTTTATGAGCACGCCTGCAAATCGATTTTTAATGACTTACGGATGGGTTCGCTTATGTATGCACTTTGTTTTATTGCGATGATGTGGTTTTTTTCCTGGCTACTGGATAAAAATAAAATTTATATTAAAGTGTAGGATAGAATCACGGATGACACCGATTAAAGAGAGGTTCACGGATTTAAAAAAGATTCCTGGATAAATTAATTAATCAGGGATGATCTGCTCAACTCGTTTCATCCGAGTATCCATCTGCAATTTTATATTTCTGCACAATGTATAACCCGCAAATTACCAACAGTATCCCAAGTAAAGTATAAAAGCTTAATGGCTCTTTCAAAAATGCCCAGGCAATAATAAAACCAAAAATCGGGCAGAGAAAAAGCCAGTAAGCTGCTTTTGCAGCATTGTTTTTCAACAATAGCAGCCAGCATTGCACTGCACCAATAGACACAGGGATAACAAGCCAAAGCGTACCTCCCCAAAATTTAAAGTCAAAAACATTCCGATCCGTTTTGAAAGTAAAAAATAATACCGGCAGTAAAAAAACGCCGCCCAATAAAGTCTGCCAGCCATTGATCGTAATTATATCCAGGCCGTTCCAATGGGTTCTTGAATAATAAATAGCCCCTGCCGAATAAGCTATCATACTTGTAAGCATTAGAACCATACCATCTATACTTGCATAACTGGTTTGCAACAATGGCCAGGCTGCAATAAATACACCTAAACAACAAAGCAATAAGCTTACTATTCCAGCTGCGGCTATCCGTTGACGAAAAACTATTGCTGCCATAATATTTATGATTACCGGGTTCATGCCTACTGCTAATGTTCCCAAACCAGCAGAAACTTTCTCCATGGCAAGCACATATAAACCCAGGTAAATACTAACATTCAGCAACCCGTATATGATGATGTGTTTCCATTCTTTTTTTTGGGGTAACCGCTTACCCATAATGCCATGAGCCGTGAGCAACATGATAATGCCTGCCATAAAAAAACGGGACACTGCTATTACAAATGGCTGGGCCGATTGAAGCGCAATTTTTGTTGCCGTTGAAGCCGAGGCCCATAAAAAAGCGAAGGCAAAGCCAAGCAAGATAAATTTCCATTTCATTTAATATATCAAACTTTCATATTGAGTTAAACTGTCATTAAATTTAATAAAACGGGCTGGATAGCCTGGTCTGATATAACCGACTTTATGCTCCATCTGTATGGCTTTTGCTGGAATTGAAGTTGCCATACGCATGGCATTCTCCAGAGAAATATTCAAATGCAGGATGGCATTTCGTACTGCTTCTACCATCGAAATAGCAGCTCCGGCAAGGTTGCCTTCTTTATTTCTGTAGAAGCCCTCTACTAGGTTTGCATTAAACTCACCCCATTTAAAATGTTCTAGTTTTCTGCCAAGGAAAGCAGCATCACTTATTAAGAAAAGTTTATCCTGTTTTATTTTATAAGCTATTCTTGCGGCGGCATAATCACAATGGGCGCCATCCAGAATAACAGGCGCATATACCTTATCGTTATCCAATACTGCGCCCACCAGCCCAGGCGCCCGATGCTGCAACTGGTTCATGGCATTGTATAAATGAGTTACCAATGAGATACCGTTGGAAAAATAAAATTGTGCCTGTTCATAATTCATATCAGTATGACCCGCCGATAAAACAAAGCCGCTTTCCATCAGCATTTCAAGTTGCTTAACAGTAAAACATTCCGGTGCTATGGTCAGGACTTTTATTACATCTTTACCATAACGGATTATTTCTTCCAGTTCTGTATCAGTGGGTTTTCTTATCATCTTTTTTACATGTGCACCCCTTTTTACCGGATTAATAAACGGGCCTTCCAGGTGCATTCCCAAAACCCCCTTATCATGCTTTTGCATAAATTCCTTAACAGTTTCAATGGCTCGTAAAATATGTTCTTGCGTAGAAGAAATTAAACAAGGGAGGGTATGGGTTGTTCCATATTGCAAACTGCTGTCGCAGATGTCGTGCAATGTTTCTTCGGTTGGGCTTTGAGAAAAATAAAATTTTTCGCCACCATTAACCTGTATGTCCAGGAAACCCGGTGCAAGGTTCCAGCTTTTTAGATCTGTTAACTCCACCTCACCCGTAATATTTTTTCCCAGTGATGTTATAACAGCATTTTCAACAATTATGAAAGCATCATCAATAATTTTATCCCCGGTAAATAGCCGGCTGCAAAAGATTTGATATTTCATAATTAATAATTTACGGACACTTGCAATTAAGCCAGTGAAGAAATTTTATAGGTTGTTTTAAAAAATGAATGTTCACCAGCAGTTAGGGTTTTTAACCCGATACCATTATTAAAAGCATCAGGGGCTGCGCTGAGGTTTTCTATTGCAATACTTTTTCGGTGCTGCGGTGTGTAAAGTTGCAAATACGGATATGTCGTATCCGGATATACCTCTAACTGTATTTTATTTTTGCTATCTCGTAACACCAGCATGGGTTGGCAGGTAGCAAAATTGAGCGTAAAACAATTGTCAAAAAAAACATTGTTTATCTTTTTCAATACCGTAAACTCCTGGTAAGGAATTAATTTACCGGTAGGTATTAACTCCCCATCAAATTCCAGCATTTCCAGGCTTTGAAATTCCAGCTGTAAATCATTTATATTATTGCTAAAGGTGAAATAGGGATGCCAGCCATCAGCCATGGGAATAGTGCCTTTATCTCTATTAATTATTTCTGTGGTCACTACTACCTCATTTCCCTTTTTTAATTGGTAACTAATAATGCAGTCGTAATGAAACGGGTATCCTGTATCTTCCCCACGGTATTCATGCTTCATAGTAACTGTCGCACTTTCATGCGTTGCTGATTGGTGGGATATAACAAATACTGCATTATATAGCAGGCCATGGATGGCATTTTTGTCAAGATAAAATTTTTTAATTTTATATTCTTCTGCAGCAAAAATATATTCACCTTTTTTTAACCGGCACACAAAGGGAGAAAGTTTTGTCCCCCGAAATCCTTTAGCTTCAACATTTTTTTTAAAGTCATCTTTATCCTGGTAATTTTCTATAACATTTAAAATACCGCCGTTGTGAGGAACTGAAAAAGCTTGTATTATAGCGCCGCAGGCAGGTGTTATCGATAATGCAGTGCCTGAAATTTTATCTTCTAAAATAATTTTATCAAAATCTTTTTCAGTGATTGCGGTTATGATAAACATATTTTAAGAATTAAAAGAAATTATTTAAAAAGAATGATTATAAAGCACCACGCTGTACATCACACTGCTTTCCTGTAATGCCTTTCTTAAAAAAAATAACCGGGTGTGAGTGTCTTTAAAATGAAATCTTCCCGCAATAT
>JBDSDN010000143.1:0-2818 GCA_039920545.1 Ferruginibacter sp.
CAAAATACAATGTCAGCCTAACTTTGTTGAATGAGGGCGAATTAATTAAAAAAAGAATCAAAAAATGCAGGGGCTATCATCAATAGTTTTGCAAATAAGCATTGACAGCGGCTATCCCCTGCAATCTTTTGCCGGAAAAGGTTTTGAGGGTTTGCCTTCTTATTGGCAAAAGGATTTACGCTGCTATCCGCCATCCCTTCGGCGGTAAAATAAATCTCAACGCATTACAACCTCAATCAACAATTCAACCTGCAACAACACTTATCTTTGCCGCCTTTATGAAGTATATTAATGAAATAAACAAACGAAAAACTTTCGCTATTATTAGTCACCCGGATGCGGGCAAAACCACACTTACCGAAAAATTTCTGCTATTCGGCGGGGCCATTCAAACAGCAGGCGCCGTAAAAAGTAACAAGATAAAAAAGCATGCTACCAGCGATTTTATGGAAATAGAACGGCAACGGGGCATAAGCGTAGCAACCAGTGTCATGACTTTTGAATACCAGGGACATTTAATAAACCTGCTGGATACACCCGGGCATAAAGACTTTGCTGAAGATACATACCGCACCCTGACTGCTGTAGATAGTGTAGTCCTCGTAATAGATAGTGTGAATGGAGTAGAAGAACAGACCCGTCGCCTCATGGAAGTGATTGCCATGCGTAATACCCCGGTGATCGTCTTCATAAATAAAATGGACAGGGATGGTAAAAACCGCTTTGACCTGATGGAAGAAATAGAGAATGAATTAAAGATTCAGCTTCATCCCATGACTATTCCAATTAATAGTGGCAAAGAATTTAAAGGTGTATATGATCTGCATGAAAAAAGCCTCTTGTTATTTACCGCCGGTACCAGTGCAACCGATGAGGATGTTTTAGAAATTAATAATTTGAATGATGATATTTTAGATGCTAAAATAGGTAAAAAAGATGCGGATACTTTAAGAGAAGATGTGGAGTTGATTGATGGAGTATACGGCGAATTAAATTTGCCCGACTACTTATCCGGTAAAACCGCCCCCGTATTTTTTGGGAGCGCCGTTAATAATTTTGGAGTGAAAGAAATGTTGGATACTTTCATCCGCATTGCACCCACACCAAGGCCACGGCATACCACCGGGCGTGATGTAGAACCTGCAGAAGATAAATTCAGCGGATTTATTTTTAAGATTCATGCTAATCTTGATCCCCGTCACCGGGACAGGATAGCGTTCTTAAGAGTTTGTAGCGGCCGGTTTGCCCGCAACACTTATTATAATCATGTGCGGCTGGAAAAAGACGTTCGCTTCAGTAATCCCTACAGTTTTTTGGCCCGCCAGAAAGATGTAATTGAAGAGGCTTACCCCGGGGATGTTGTAGGTTTGTTTGATACCGGCAATTTCAAAATAGGAGATACTTTAACTGAAGGAGAAAAATTTTACTACACCGGCATACCCAGTTTTTCACCGGAAATATTTAAAGAGGTCATAAACAAAGATCCAATGAAAACCAAACAGTTAGAAAAAGGTCTGATTCAACTAACTGATGAAGGTGTTGCACAACTATTTACCCAGTTCGGCGGAAATAAAAAAATTATTGGTTGTGTCGGAGAATTGCAGTTTGAAGTGATTCAATACCGCCTATTGCAGGAGTATGGCGCATCCGTACAAATGAATAACCTGCCATTTTATAAAGCCTGCTGGCTTACCAGCAGCGACCCAAAAAAGCTGGAAGATTTTGTAAAATACAAACAGGCCAACATTGCCGAAGATAAAGATGGCCACCTGGTGTACCTGGCCCAAAGCGAATGGTTTTTAAACACGGAACGTACTAATAATCCGGAGATAGAATTTCATTTTACCAGTGAGATTCATAAATAATGAGATTATAAGAAATGAAGATCTTCTTCACCAAACGTTAAGGGGAATTATGTTGGAAGTATTAAATTTGTTTCATGTATAAGATGGATAAAAGCATTGTAAAATTAATGTCGCATGAAGAAGCAGAAAATGAGAATAGGTTTTCTCCTGAAACCTCTTTAGCTGAAAGACTCGGGCAGGCGTGGTACCTTACCTGTATGGCATATGGCATTGATCCCGAACAACCGCCTAAAATGGATAAGACAATATTTTCCATGCGCAAACACGCTCAATAATGGGTAATATTTTTAATGACGATTTCAGGGATTTTATAAAATCTTTAAATGCAAATAATGTTGATTATTTATTAGTAGGTGGCTATGCTGTTATTTTGCATGGATACAGAAGAACTACGGGTGATCTTGATGTTTGGGTAAATACTACCATTTCCAATCTACAAAAGCTCAGGTCAGCATTTTTAGAATTCGGGTTACCAAATACTGATCTTACTGAAAAAAATTTCTTAGGGAATAATTCAATAGATGTTTTTTCTTACGGAAGAGCGCCTGTCAGCATTGATGTCATGAAAGCAGTTAAAGGACTGAATTTTGAAGAAGCATTTAAGGTTTCGGAAATATTTATTGAAAATGGATTAGAGATCAGGTATATAAATTATGAGTCATTACTTTCTGCTAAAAGAAGTACCGGCAGGTATAAAGACCTGGATGATATAGAAAAACTAGGCGGATAATAGGTCCCTGGATTGATTACTTAAAAACTCCGGCAAAATTTACATCCGCTTTACAGTCATCTCCCAATAAAAAAGAAAATGTATTTTGATTGTCTAAAACCTGCAGTTCATATTTTCCTTCTTGTAAAAAATAAATTTCAATCATTTCTGCATCCGGGTCTGTAATCAGGTAATAAGGTATGCCCTGGCTTTGATAAATTTCAAATTTTGTAATCCGGTCACG
>JBDSDN010000144.1:0-5656 GCA_039920545.1 Ferruginibacter sp.
GTTTCTGTAGGAGAGGGCGAATTTCTAATTGTGCCCAGGGGAAAAGAACATAAACCTGTAGCAGATGAAGAGGCGCACATCCTTTTGTTTGAACCGGCCACTACGTTAAATACCGGCGATATACAAAATGAATTTACCAAACCGGAGCTGGATATTATATAAAAGATTATTGAGTAATACTTTTATAAATCCTTCCAGAGATTTTTACTGAATTCCTCTAATCCCGGATCCCGGGCGCCCATTAAAAGCAGAACGCAATTATCTGTGAAATGAGGCCTTGCCATTGTTAAAAAATTATTTCTATCCTCGGCAAAAAATGCATTCTTGCCGAGTGATTTTATCTCAGTGATTAAATCGTTGGCAGAAATATCCTTTAGGGCGGTACCACCTGCATAAAAAATTTCACTCATCCATATTTCATCCTCCGGTCTTAATACAGAAGCTATTTCCTTCACAAAATCATGGCGCAAAAAACGAGTAGGTCCATAACCATGTGGCTGAAACCAGGCGATCACTTTTGGAGCTACCTGCTGACAGGCTGCAATTGAAGCAGCACATTTTGCAGGATTATGTGCATAGTCATCTATTACCCAAACACCTTTTTTATTTCCTAATACCTGGTGCCTGCGGTAAATTCCTTCATAGTTTTTTAATGCGGCTGCACATATTTTTAATGAGACACCTAGTTGAGCTGCAACGGCGGTTGCAGCCAATGCATTTTCCATATTATGCCTGCCGACGGTATTTAAAGAGAAAGGTATTTCCTGTATTTTAAATTGAATATTAAATCCTTGCTGCTTAAAATCAGTCGCCGTAAAACCTGCTGCATCCGTCACTGAAAAATCATTCCCAATATTTTTTGATAACTGGCTGGCTAAGGCATTAGAATGGTTTACAATAAACAATGATTTTGTGTTGTTTCTAAATATGCCGAAAAGCTCCATGAGTTCCTCAGTCTCCTGGTGGTCTTTATCAACATTTAACAGCAATCCTATTTCCGGATGATATTGTACAATAGAGCCATCACTCTCATCTGCTTCTATAACCAGCCACTCTCCTTTACCTGCTTTTGCATTACCGATTTTTCCCGTCTTGATAATTTTCACCAGGCCGGCCCCACTAATAATTCCAGGTTGCAAGCCGGCATATTCCAGTATATCATAAAGCATAGCGCTGGTCGTACTTTTACCAGAAGTACCGCCAACAGCAATTGTTTTTTTACTTTCAGCAATTATCGACAGTAATTCACTTCTTTTTATAATAGGTATTGCTAAGTCTTTCGCTTTTTTCACTTCTGGTACCGTATCCTCGACTGCCGTGGAAACCACAACCAGTTGCGTTTGATTGGTTATACCTTCTCCATTTTGTAAAAAACATTGGATCCCTTCTGCTACCAGTTTTTCTTTTGTATCGTTTGTTTTCCCGGGTTTAAAATAGCGGTCGCTGCCACTTACTTGTTTGCCAATACCTGCAAGGTATTGTGCAAGTGCGCTCATTCCTGTGCCGGCTATCCCAATAAAAAATACATTTTCAAAATCATTTATGGACGTTATCATTTTTTGCTGTATTACTTTAAATGGTGGGCTTCCGTATTAAAAACTAATTTTTTAAAATCAATTAGATCTTCTGAAGTAAATATTAAAAATGCATATTTTGATGCTCCTTTTACGAAAAGAATTTTCATTGAATTCGTTTTATCAAAGCTGATATTTTTTTTAAAAAGGGAAAGCTTAGTTAGTGCACTCGCCAGAAGCAAAATAACTTTCTCGTTCACCTTATGAAATTAATGGCGCTAATTTACAGTTAAAAATATTTGTATTGAGGTTATTTACTAAACGGGAAGAATTTCAAAATAAATGCGCCACACATTCACTTTAACAAAAAAGCCCGAACCAGTTAAGGCATACGTACGTACATCGGTGTAATTCTAAAAATCTTTTTATGAAATTTTTGCTTTCCATTATTCTTGTTTCTATCTACGGTATTTCCGCTACGCAATCCCAGGTGAATACTTCAAAAATTATCCCTTCTGAATCAGTGAGTACTTCAAAAGAGGCGGTGGCTTATTTTGCAGAAGGTTGTTTCTGGCATGCAGAAATGGTGTTTCAAAGCCTGGTTGGTGTAAGGGATGCGGTGTCAGGTTATGCTGGTGGACAAACTAATGATCCTACTTATGAACAGGTATCTACCGGAGAAACCGGCCATGCTGAAGCTGTGAAGGTTTATTATGACCCAGGCAAAGTGAGCTTTAGTACTCTGGTGCGTGCTTTCTTTGCCAGCCAGGATCCTACTACGCTCAACAGGCAGGGTAATGATGTGGGCAGCGAGTATAGATCTATTGCGTTTTACAAATCAGAAGGAGAAAGAGAAATAATTGAAACAGTTATAAAGAGTATTAATGATAGTAAAAAATACCGTGGTAAAGTTGTAACGCAAGTCGTTTCCTTTACAAAATTTTATAATGCCGAGAATTATCACCAGGAATACATTACCAATAACCCTGATAACAGCTATGTCAGAAACGTTTCTATCCCGGATTTTAAAAGGTTTAAAACATTATTTAAAGAAGGGGTTTTTAAGAAATAAATCTCAGAGCTCCAGCCCTTTCACCTCCCTTATATAATCATACTGTAAATCTTCATGCAGGGTATTCAACGCAGCATTAATTTTCTTTAATTGCGAGGCATAAATATTTTTAAGGGCCGGGCTTTTTTGGATGTTAATACCGGCATGTTTTATTTCATTACAGGTATGCATCAGAATTTCTATCTCGGTTTGCTTAGATCCACTGTATTTTATAAATTTGTTTGCTGTGCGGATTATTTTCCGGATTGTCTTTTTAGCCAGGAAAAAATTTGAAGTATTTAAATTCAACAATTGCAAGTCTATCTCGGTTTTAACCGCTGAAATGTAAGATTGTTCATTTATAGCTTCAAACAGCAGGTAGGTTAGCAATTCTTTATTTTCTTTTTTAAACCTTCCAAGCCTCAACAAAATCATAACTAACTCCTGTTGCGAAAGGATTTCCAGCTCAGTTTTGATTTCCTTTAATGATGCTGCTTTCATTGAGGCAAAATAGTGAATAATTTACCAGCAGAACCTAAAGGGAAGTAAATAAAATTGCCACGAATGCCGGTATGCGTAAATAGTCTTACAACTAACACACCCTGATTCATGGCAATGAAAGGCAATAAAAGAAAATGGAAAATTAAAAAAATTTACATTTTTGTCTTTGTAGCCGAAACATCTTTTTTGTCCATCATTTTATGGTGCTTGTGATGCTTGTGGTGTTTCTTTTTTTGCTGGTTAAGCGGGGCTGCAATTGTAGCTGTTCCTAAAAAAGCTAAAAGGACTGATAGCGCAAGAATCTTTTTCATAATTAAATTGTTTACCCTAAAAATAATGATTAATGTTCTCAGCTTTGTTTAGCATTTCGTTATTAGCCGGTTAATCCTGGCCTTCTGAAAAGGCAACCTTATTTTTATAACTTTAGAAAAATATTTTGGTTCATGGCATTTAAGATAAAACTTCCCTCCCCCATCTCTATACTCATGGGTGTAATTATATTAGCAGCCATCGCCACCTGGCTTATTCCCGCCGGGAGGTACAATACTTTGAGTTATTCTGAAGGTGAATCATTTAAATATTCTACCGATGTAAAAGATTCATTATTGCCCTTAACACAACATACACTTGATAGACTAAGAATAAATATTTCCCTTGACAAATTTAAAACCGGTGCCATCCGGAAACCGGTATCCATTCCGGGGTCCTATCACACACTCCCGTCAAATAAACAGGGCCTCCTAAAAGTTTTACAGGCACCTATAAAAGGCATTTACGACTCTGTAGATATCGTATTTTTTATATTATTTATCGGGGGGTTTATGCAGGTTTTTAATGAGTCGGGCGCAATGCATAAAGGTCTTTCTGCTTTATCGTATCGAATGAAAGGTAAAGAAGCCTGGCTTATTATCATTCTCACTTTTCTTTTTTCTTTTGCAGGTTCATCTTACGGCATGGCGGAGGAGGCCCTGGTATTTTATCCTGTATTAGTGCCTGTTTTTTTAGCTGCAGGTTACGATTTGATCGTACCTGTGGCTGTAATTTTTGGAGGTACCCAACTCGGGCAACTTTCTTCATTTACCAATCCATTTTCAACAATTATTGCATCTAATGCGGCCGGTGTTAATTGGTCGGATGGGTTAACCGAAAGAATTATTATGTTTGGACTATCCACTGTTATCACAATCTGGTATATCGTAAAATACGCTAACAAAGTAAAGAAAAACCCGCATGCATCTTTAGTGTTTAAAACTGATGGGATTATTGAGTCACCCTACCCCAGCCTGCCTCAGACCACAGTTGCCCATTTACCGGTGAATAAAAAGTCGAAATTATTATTAGTTATTTTCCTGTTCACATTCCTGGTTATGATTGGCGGAGTGGTTTTTTTTGAATGGTGGCTTATTGAAATGACAGCGTTATTCCTGGCAGCCGCAATTTTGATTGCCGTGGTTTTGAAAATGAAGGAAATGGATTTTATACTTAATTTTATTAAGGGAGCACAGAGCCTCTTAAGTGTTGCGCTAATTGTGGGCGTGGCACGGGGAGTAACAGTTATTTTAAATGAAGGACATATAAGTGATTCCATTCTCTTTTATTCAGCTAACCTCGTTGGCACTATGCCACCAGCAGTCTTTATAGTAGCGCTGCTGTTAATGTACCTGCTGTTTACTTTATTTATTTCTTCAACTTCTGGTATGGCCGTGCTGACCATGCCAATTATGGGTGCCCTGGCAGTATTGGTAAATGTACCCGGTAGAGAAATTGTAAATGCCTATTTATTTGGAATGGGTATTATGGGTTTTATAACCCCAACAGGATTGGTGCTACCTTCACTTGCGTTGGTAAATATTAGTATTAAAGCCTGGATAAAGTTCGTTTACCCATTGCTGATAATTCTTTTTGCAGTATGTGCATTATGCCTCGTCGCAGGTATTTATTTTAAATAAAACTCT
The DNA here is from genome assembly GCA_039920545.1 of Ferruginibacter sp. Lineage (GTDB taxonomy): Bacteria > Bacteroidota > Bacteroidia > Chitinophagales > Chitinophagaceae > Ferruginibacter. Next base: position 5,022 of record JBDSDN010000144.1, read on the forward strand.
TTCATACTGGATTATTTTCAGGTTAAAATTTTTCAGTTAGAAAGGTTTAATTATATTGCTTTTTAAAGCCCGCTATTCTATGATAAAAAAATTATGCTACATTATTATTTTGGTGCTTACTGCTCAAATTAGTTCCGGACAGTTTCTGAAGCCCTTAATTCCTAGTCCTGACTTCTCTGCCTCACTTGATAAAATTGTTTCAAGTTTCAGTAATAATTATTACAGCATACAAGGAAATTTAATCAGGTCTCAAACAGATGTAGATACTTATGAGAGCCTTACGGTTTTACCAGGAGCAGAAAAATCCTTTATTTACAGGTTTCATTCGGCAGAAGATACTACAGCAAGCTGGCAAGGTATAATGTATTCTGGCGAAAGCTATAAGGATGCGGCAAGAATATATAGAAATTTGTTTAACCAGGTACATAACACAAGCCTGAATGTTTACAATTCAACACTTCATTTTAAAGGAGAAATGGAAGAGCCGACAGAAGCATTACGTTTTAACGAAAGTTCTCTTAAAGCCGTCAGTACAAATCCTGCCTACACCCGCTTCTTTGCGGAAATAGAAATGGTAAATCTTAACCAGGAATGGGAGGTACATTTAAACCTGCACAATAAGAAAGACGATAAAG
>JBDSDN010000145.1:0-6219 GCA_039920545.1 Ferruginibacter sp.
CCGTAACAGAATATATTCGACCATTTCCGTTTCCATTTCTTTGTGCCCTCAGTTTCAGGTGGTGCTCATCAGTAATAATGTAATCCGCACTACCACCAGGTTCATTACTGGAAACTGATAAGGTGCATGTAACAGCCCCGGTGCAATTATCTGTAGTCGTATAACTTATGGTTACGTCTTGCATTTTATTATTAGGTGGCCATAACTGAGATGGGCTTGCAGTAAGGTTCGTAATATGTGGCGCTTCGTTATCATTTACAGTAACGGTAAAATTGCATTCTGCAGTGCCGGTAGTATTTGTCGCAGTAGCATGTACAGTGCTGGTACCCACCGGGAAATTATATGGAGACACAATGGAAATATTGTTAAGGGTATAACTGAGTGCAGGCGAAGGTACACCGGCAGATGTTGCTGCAAAATTTACCAGGGCAGCACAATGGCCCGCATCATTACCAGTTACAATATTAGCGGGGCAAGTAATAGCAGCGGCAAGCTGTAACCCTATCTGGGCACGTATTTCGCCGCCAGGATAAAGCGTGGTATGTATGTTAGAGTACCATAAACCAGCAAGCAATTGTGTTTCCTGCAAAGCAGTTATCGTATTTTTTCCGGAATAAATACCGGTTAAAACTCCTGTAGGAAAACCGGTATAGGCATATATAACCGCAGTATTTACGCCGGGTAAAGCCGGGGCATGAAAATGTGCAGCAGCAGTTGGGGCAAGTAAACCGGAAAATATGACCCGGTAAAAAATCGTGTGCGAGGCAGGGTCAAAAACACCTGTAATCGTTCCTGTGCCGGTAGAAGGTGTTGGAGGATTTTCCTGGGCACCACTGTAGGTGTTTGTAAAAGTATAAAGAGAAGTGGCAGGCCCCAATGTGATTTGTGAGCGTATTTCTCCGCCCGGGAAACTTGATGAATGAATATTAGCATACCATAAACCAGTTTTTAATTGTGTTTCCTGTGTTTCCGTAATCACATTAGATCCTGTGTAAGTGCCGGATGTTACCCCTGTAGGGAATCCGGTATACCCATAGATAACACCGGCGCTAACACCTGGTGCACCAGGCGAATGAAAATGCGCTGCTACAGTACCTGCCAGTAAATTACTGAAGGTTAAGGTGTAAAAGATGGTGTTGGTAGCGTCATTGTAAACACCTGATATAAGGCCTGTACCCGGTGAAGCGTTTACCGGAACTTCTTGCGTACCAGAAAAACTGCTGCTGAAAGGATAAAGGGTGGCCTTTGTAATAAAGCTGAAACATAGCATCAGCGAAGAAAAGAAAAGAAATTTTTGTAGAATAATTTTTTTCATACCGTAAATTTTATGTGTGATAAATTAACGGTTTCTCAGTAAGGATAAATAAATGCTGAAAGAAAGAAAATAATGAAATTCATTACTATTACAATATAACGTTTTTCAGGCTGTAATAGTTGGCTCCGTAAAAGCAATTTTTATTTATTCTGCCGTGAATGGTATTAATCGCATTAAGGCTTGGGTAAGTAATAATTATGAGGGGGGCTTACCGCACAAAAATGCCCGGCTATAAGCCAGGCATTTGCTTGAACAAACAATTCTTATAATAAAATAATTAAAAGCAAAACAATGATTATGGCGGCACCAATTGATAAATAAACGCCCTTCCTGTTAGCTCTTACTTCTGCTTTCATAGCTTTGACTTCTTTTCTCAGGTCTTTCCTTTCAGTAGATGATAAGCTGCTTTTATCCATATTACGGATTTCTGCGAGCCGGGTCATGAGTTGCTGAACATGTGCATCAGTACTGGGATTTTCAATAGCAGGCACTACAACGTTTGTGGCAAATACCGGCACCGATAAACTGATGCAGGATGCCAATAAAAAAGCTGGGATAATTTTTTTTAAATTCATAATAGGATGTTTTTGATTTGAATTAATGGTTAAAAATAGTTTTTATTAATCACTTAGAAGTGGATAATCAAAAATCAAGCCTGTATGAATTAATTTCAATAAAAGAGGCAGGGTGAATTACTATAATCTTTGAAAAAAGTGAAAAACACCAAAGATTTTGTTGGTATAAAGACAGTAAGTTTATGTGACTGAATAGGTTTTGGATCGGACAATAATGTTTAATGTTCTTCTACTTACACATTAACTGGTAAATAAAAAGGGGTAAAACTGCCACAGTTAATCCTTATCCAGGATATTCCAGGATGAATCGACATCGTTGGTATTGTTGCCATCTTCAAATTTGTCCTTCTCTTTGTTTTCCAGGGACTTTAAATGCTCTGACGCTTCCTTATCTGCTTCATCCTCTGTTACAGGGGTGTTTGGGGTCACGTCGGTTTTGACACTGGCAATATCTGCTTCAGATATTTCATCATTAATATCACTAAGGTGACGGTCTATTTTAGCCTTTGTACGCTTATCTTTAAAAATAAGGGGTTTGCCGGATTCGTTGTTATTTTCCTGCGCCATAAATAGTTGTTTGCTAAATCCCCTACAAATCCCAAACCAGAATTCGCAAGAATAGGAAAGGTAATAGAAAAATAATACCGGAAGTATCATTGCTGCTTCAGTACAAAACGAATTGTTTTAGCTAGTGCAATTATTTTCCAGGTAAGATACCCCCCGTTGAAAAAAATTGCTGACCTGCCTGGTAAAAAGAGTTTTTTTAAAATGTAATATACCCAGGGTTATAATTATGTTCCACTCAATTGCTTCATCATTACATCCATCAACATATAAACCCTCGCCTCTTTTATAAGGCCGCCTTCCAGGTTATAAGCGACAGATAGTGGAACATCTACTTTTTTATTGGTTGCTGGCATGCCTGCTATTTCTCCAATATGAGTGCCCTTAAAACGGGCTTCCAGTAAGGCTTTGTCTTCTGTAATAATAAAATTTTTTACCTCCGCTACAGCATCAAAGGCCTGGTGGTACATTAAATGCAGTAGTTGTTTTATTGCCTCCCTGCCTTCGGTGCGTTCTCCACTACTCATATTTATAAAAACAGCATCCTCAGCTATATACTGTACATCATGTGTATTAAAATAGGCTTCCATGTTCTGCCTGCTATGGGAAATGGAAGTCGTCATTGTTGCTTGTGTCATAGTTTTATAGTTTAAAATAATTACAAATAGTTTTACGCTATAAGAAGGAGTAGCAAACAGGAATTTTTTCACAGAAGTATTTATAAATAAAAATCTAAAATGCCTGTCTGCTACACCTGACCCGGGGATTATTTTGTTGCCTTTGTGTAAATGGTATTATTTAGAACTTAAGTCTTTCCTGTATTTGAGCATTTCACTCCAGCGGTTATTTACGCATTCTGAATAAACCTTTAAGTAATCATCAAAAGCAGTAGCGCCATTCGCAGTGTTATATCGCTCTTTAAATGGCTTCCGATAGTCTTTTTCAAGTTCCTTTAAACCGTTCTTCAACCTGGTTACGGTGGTAATTTGAGGAGAACCTGAAGCAAAAGCTTCATACACCGCTACAGTTTCGTTTCCTGCTGCCCAGGCGGCTTTAGATTTTTTTAATTCTTCTTTAAACCTGTCTACCATGCCGGGCTTAAGATAAATATGGTTGATGATAATATTGTCAGCATAATCTGTAATCTTAACCGTACTGAGTTCATCATTATATACAAAATATAAAGAGCTGTTTTTTTCTGATAAGTTTGGAGATACCATTTTATCCCAGTCAGCGGTGTGTTCTTTACTTATCTCTCCCCGTGTATCTATAGAAGCCCAGCTATTAGGTCCTTCAGTTATATGGAATCCTCCTGCATCAGGCCCAGACATGATTTCAAATACCCGCCACTTCCAGTTTCCGGTATGGTATTTTTGCGCATGTGCCGCCAGGGTTGTTTCAAGGGCTGAACTTTTATCGGCTTTAGCATAAATCCTACTTGCATTTACGACATTTAGTGTCTGGCCAAATCCCATAAAAGGAATCAGCATAAAAAGAAATAACATCTTTTTCATGATAAATAATTTTGATAAATGCCTTTCGGCAAAGGTTAAAAAATAAAGCGGAGCTTGGGGTTTTTAGAAAGAATACATGGGGAGAGAAAATTACAAATCAAATGGGAGAAATGCAAGGAGAATCTAAGAAAGATTAATAATTCTCATTATGGCACTTAATGGTAGGCTGTAATTTTTCTCTCATGATGACGTCGCTTTAATTTTCCCCAGTAACATCAAAAATTATTAAACATGTAATTGGTAACTAGCTGTTAAGTATAGTCGCCGCTGAGGGTATTAATATTTCGGAATCTCAAAAACCCAAAAGAGAATATTCAATGCGCAAAATCCATTTCAAAATTTCCTTTTATTCTTTCTATGGAGGGATTAAAATATCCAAATTTCAGGTTAGGGAATTCTTCCTGTATTAATTCCATAAATTGTTTTACCCCCATACATTCCCCGGTATCTGTTACGCCTATTTTACCGAGATACCAATCAGGGTCTATATTAAAATTCCGCCATTGAATCATACACAAACCGGTTTCCCGTATCAACTGCCGCAAGGCTTCATATTCTTCTATACTATCCGTCATTCCCGGAAAAACAAAATAATTAATACTTGTCCAGGCCCCAAAGCTCCGGGCCACTTGCAGGCTTTCAATAAGATCGTTAAAGACATAATTATTTGGACGGTAATAAGGGGTGTAAATATGTTCCCGGGCAGAGTTGGTGCTCACCCGTATACTCGTTAACCCGGCTTCGCACAAAACCTTTACAGCATCGGGCTTACTGCCATTGGTATTTATATTTATGCTGCCTTTACTGGTATGTTTTCTTATTTCAATAATGGCATCCCGGATGGTTTCCCACATGAGCAAAGGTTCGCCCTCGCACCCTTGTCCAAAACTGATTAATGGAAAGGCAGCGGTTTGTAAATGAGGTACTGTAAACTCGACAATTTCTTCCGCTGTGGGTTTAAAAGTAAGCCTGTCCTGCGTACTGATAATTGTTTCTTCCAACGGTTGAAAACTAATACAGCCTATACAATTTGCATTACATGCGGGCGAAACAGGTACCGGGCACTCCCACCGCCCCAGGGCTAAATTTCTTGCTGCCGGACAGGTATATGTCATGCAGCAATTTTCCATCAGGTGTTTTACCAACCTGTTGTTGGGATAAGCCTCCAATAAGTTTGTGGTACCGGTTTCAATCTCATCATCATCATACCCTGCACTTTCCTGGCGGATATCCTGTTCTATTCTTACTGCAGGTACATAAATTTTATTATCCTGCCAGCCTGCAGCAGTGTAACAAAATAAAGGCAGTGTCGGTGCCTCAGGCATGGTTTCATAGGCTGCAATATATAAACCCGTGTGTGCCGGTGGTATAAATGCTGCCACGGCCCAACCTTTTTCACAGATACGCATTTGCCCGGTGGTTACATCTAATCCAATGCCCCGCCGGCCCGGCAGTTCGTATAATTGACCTCCATCCGGCAAAAGGATCCATTCATCTAACGGTACCGGTAAAGCGTCCCACCCACTCCGCCCCGTCGTGTAAAGCGTAGTGTCTTCAAAAATATTTCCCCCACCATCTGAATATAATAAAAACGGGGATTTAATTAATGCCTGCATAGGCAGCAAAACTACTTTATTATTTTGAACGGGCTTGGGGTCAAAAATGAAGTATTAACTCCTGGATTCAATCTGTGTAAATTATTTCGCACAAAATATATTATTTCGCAGTTTTATTCGTTTGCACTGTAACATAAAAAAAATATTCTGCTACTTCAAATTCCTTATTTTTGACTTACTCTAAAACTACTCCTCTATGTTATGCAAAACTGCATGCCTTTCCATTTGTATATTCTTTTGTGCCCTGCAGCCAATGGCTCAGAATATAACTTTCGGAAATGTTTCGCCCCAGGATTTTAATACCAGTAAATTAAAAGTGGATACCACTAAAGGTGCCATCATAATTTCAGATGTTGGCGTAAGCACTTTTGAGGGGAATAACAAAGGCTGGTTCACCCTGGTCTTCAAACACAAAAAGAGAATTTTAATTCTCAACAAAAATGCGTTTGACCTGGCCAAAGTTGAAATACCATTATATAAAAGTACTACCAGCAATAATGAGGAAGCAATAGATAAAGTGAGAGGCTCTACCTATAACCTGGTAGATGGCAAGGTTGTAGAAACAAAACTAAACACTGATGGAATATTTAAAGACAACTATGATAAAAATCATGTTGTAAAAAAGTTCTCTATGC
>JBDSDN010000146.1:0-9935 GCA_039920545.1 Ferruginibacter sp.
TCTAAAGTTATTAATCTTGTTTTGCTGTAGATGCCGCTGCCAGGTTCGTTAAAACCAATATGGCCGTTTGTACCAATACCTAAAATCTGCAGATCCAGGCCGCCGGCTGCTTCAATTTGTTTTTCATAATCAAGGCAATGTTCTTTTACTTTATCTTTTGCCATCATGCCATCAGGCAGGTGATAATTTTTGGGATCAATATCTGTTTTCTCAAATAAGTTTTTTCGCATGAAGTAGTGATAGCTTTGCAAAGCATCCTTATCCATGGGATAATATTGGTCTAAATTGAAAGTGATTACATTTTTAAAACTCAGGCCTTCTTCTTTGTGCATACGAACCAGGTGAGTGTATAACGTCTTGGGGGTAGAGCCGGTGGCCAGGCCAATAACGCATTTTTTACCTTCCCCTTCTTTTTCTTTTATTAACTGCGCAATTTGTGAAGCTACAAAGGCGGATCCATCATTTGAATCAGGAAAAATTTTTACATGGATCTTTTCTAAAGAATCAATCATGCTTTTACGGTTTTCTTTAAGGTTACTCATAAGTGCCCGATATGCTTTAATTGTAATGCATTATTTAATAAAACTATTAAACCAGTGTATAAAAGAAACGAAGATAATATGAATAGGTTACTCCAAAAAAAACTGTAAAATAAAATGTATAGGTGCCAGGCCACGTAACGAATACTGCTAAGAAATATTCAAGCCAAGTCTTCAATAATTTTTAGTCAGAGCTTAATTACTTGCCACCTATTCAACTTCAATCTCATCTGCAAACAACCAGGCTGGCGAGCCAGCGCCAGGATTACCTTGCGGTATTATTCCCAAATTGATCGCCATAACTTTTATATATCTAGCGGAAGTATTATTTAATTGTACTGTAATCTGCCGGTCATCAGTCCACTCATTTACACCGTTAGATTGTTTGCCAACTGATGTAAAATTAGCTCCATCATCAGAAGTAAAAAACTCCACAGACGCCGGCGGATATATCCAGCTTCCTTCCTGCTTTAAAATATTCAGTTTTATTTTATTAATTTTTTCTAATTTACCCAAATCAATTGTTGCATCAAGGTTTGTCCCTAAAAACCCTAACCATTCCGCTGATTGCTCCAATTTTCTCTCCGTAATTATTCCATTCACCAACGTAAACCCGCCGCTGCCGGGATAATTGGAAGAAGGGCTTCCGTTCAGGGTTATTTTCTTACCAGTCGCTTTATTGAATTCAAATTTTTGCCACTCCCAGGCATCCATAATCACATTGTTGTTGCTTGTTAGAGCTGCGCCATATTCCGCATTGCTTGTTACTAATATGGGGGCGGCATAGTTAAACGATGAATTGTTTGATTTGCCTTTTACGTAAATTATTTTGGATTTATTTTTAGTATCCAGTTTCCATAAAACACCATTAAAATTGGGGGTGGGTAAAACAGAAGTTTGTAATGCAAAATAGGCACGGCTGTAACTGGTGCCCCAGGTTTTATAAAGTTGAATTAAAGCCGGCAATCTTCTTTCAAAATCTTTCCAGTTGCGTTTCGCTTTAGGGCTCCATAACACTTCTGCCAGGGCGCTTAGCCGGGGGAAAATCATATACTCTACTTTCTTGTCGTTTGTTATGTATTCTGTCCAGACATTGCCTTGTGCCCCCAATACATATTTAGCCTGTTTGGGATTCAAGGCAGTGGGTACAGGTTCGTACCCATACACTTTTTCTAAGGGTAAGTAACCCCCGATAGTGACACTATCTTCCTTTTTAGTTTGGCTATGATCTAAGTAACAATAAGTACCCGGCGTCATTATCACCTCATGGTTTTGCTTTGCAGCAATTATACCACCCTCTTCTCCACGCCAGCTCATAATGGTTGCATTTGGCGCTATACCGCCTTCTAATATTTCATCCCAACCGATTATATTTTTTCCTTTACTGTTTACATATTTTTCAATCCGCTGAATAAAATAACTCTGTAACTCATGTTCATCTTTTAATTGTTTTTCTTTTATCAATTGCTGGCAAAAGGGGGAGCGTTTCCAGTTTTCTTTTGGGCTTTCATCTCCGCCAATATGTATATACTTTGATGGAAACAACGGCATCACTTCATCCAGCACATCTTCCAGGAATTTGAAGGTATATTCTGTAGGCACAAATACATCCTTGAATACTCCCCAGGTTTGTTGCACCTGCTTACCGGTGCGGCTGCCTGCCCAAGCCGTACTTTTCAAAATTTCTGTATTTTCTTCCGGGAAACAACTGAGTTGGGGATAAGCAGCAATAGCGGCAGAGGCATGGCCGGGCATTTCTATTTCAGGAATTACATCTATGTATCGCTCGCCGGCATATTTTACTACCTCTTTTACCTGCTCCTGTGTATAAAAACCTCCATAACGTAGGCTGTCATTGCCTTTTCCCGGATACCTGCCAATGATGGTACCATTTCTAAATCCACCAACCTGGGTAAGCAGGGGGTATTTATTTATCTCTATGCGCCAGCCCTGGTCATCTGTAAGATGCCAATGAAATATATTGAATTTATGTGCAGCTAAGTAATCAATATATTTTTTAATAAAGCTGATGGAAAAAAAATGCCGTGCTACATCTAAATGCATGCCCCGATATGCAAAGCGGGGATAGTCTGTTATACTTAATTGCGGAATCATTGCCTGGTAACTATTTTTAGAAGTCATCGCTTTTTTAGGGGAAGAAATAAGTTGAAGTAAGGTTTGTAAACCATAAAATAGGCCTGCTTCATTATCTCCGGAGATGGAAACTGCTTTATTATTTATCTTCATTTTATACCCTCCCGGCAATAGGCGGTCCATTCTTTCATAATTCAGTACTATAAAATTGTCTGCTGTTGATTTGTCTGTTATTTTTAAAGAAAATCCAGCATGTTTTTGCAGGTACCCATTCAAAAATCCGGCAATGTTTTCCAGGTTGCTCCCCTGCAGAATTATTTTTGTTGATGAGGATAATACAAAATTACCGGTACCCATTTTCACCTCAGCCGGCATTGGCACAATCGATAATGTACTTTGTGCTGAAGTGTAAAAACCAGTCATGACGAAGAAGAATAAAATAAATTTTTTCATAGAAATATTTTTACTAAGTGTCGTGTTTTAATTTTTTGTAACCTTTTTATTTTAAAACCGGCAATACAATTTTACTGGAATGATAAAGCCGTATTGATTCTTTTTGAAAATCACTTTCCTTTGCTTCAGGAATACGCATAAATTTCTGAGGGTTTCTATCCACCAGTGGGAACCAGCTGCTTTGTACCTGCACCATTATTTTATGCCCCTTCTTAAACGTATGCGCCACATCATTTAAATTAAATTTTACATTGCTTATTTTGTTTGGTTCAAATGCTTCGGGCTTTTCGTAACTGTTGCGGAACTTTCCCCGCATTACTTCTGCCCGTACCAGCCGTTGGTAGCCTGCCATTTCAAATCCTCTGGGCGCATTTTTAAAATTGGGTTCGCTTTCAGGCAAAACGTCTATTAATTTAACGACAAAATCTGCATCACTACCGGTAATGCTTACCTGTAAATCTGCTGTTATTTTTCCCGCAAGGGTTATATCTTCTGTGAGTTCACCTGTTTCATAAACCAGCACATCTGGTCTTATGGCTGCAAATCGCTGGTCTTCTGCCATATAATCGTTATTCCTCCGGCTAAAAACCCCGTTGGTATAAGGTACAGGTTTTGCCGGGTCACTCACATATTCATCAAAACCTGCTTCATTATTTTTTTGAGTGGATAAACCCTGCATAGCATTAAAAAAATAATCTGTCTGTTTCACAGTTAATGGCGGCCAGGTGTTGTACGACTTCCATTGGTTGGTGCCTGTTTCAAAAACGGTGGCTTCTGCTGCATCAAAACTGCCTTTATTTTTTAAATAGAAGTTAAAGAATCTTGCTTCCAACGTATCCTGGAAATATTTACTGGTATTGCTGCCAAAATAATGGCTGGCATATTGTTTCCACTCAGCGCTTTCCCAGGCACCGTGCGTCCATGGCCCCATTACAAGCTTGTTATTATTTTGCGGACTTTGTTTTTCTATGGCGGAATAAGTGTTTAAGGCCCCAAAAAGATCTTCCGCATCAAACCAGCCACCCACTACTAATGTTGGAACAGTTATGTTTGTTAAATTCGTGCGGATGTTCCTGGCTTTCCAATAGGCATCGTAGGTATCATGTTGCAAATATTCATCCCATATATAACTTTTATGGTTAAAATATTTGGGTAATTGTGTATTAGATAATGGGCCGAGTTTCAAAAAAAACGCATAGACATCTTTTGAATTTTCTGTAAATATTTCCGAGCCATAATCTTTTACTGGCCCGGTTCTCGGTTTGCCAAAGTAATTCATGAAATCAAAATTATCCAGCAGAAAAAAAGCACCATTATGATTAGCATCATCGCCAATAAATTCATCCGTTACCGGTGCCTGTGGGCTTACAGCTTTTATTGCAGGGTGTGCGCCCGGAAGGCTGGCAGTAGCATAAAAACCGGGGTAAGAAATTCCATACAGACCTACCCGGCCGTTATTGTTCTGGACATTTTTTATTAGCCAATCTACCGCATCATAAGTATCACTGCTTTCATCTATGTCATTTTTACTTTTCTTGTTGGGCAGGTAGGGAGTAACTTCCAAATTTATCCCTTCGCTCATATACCTGCCCCTTACATCCTGGTACACGAAAATATATTTTTCATTCATGAGGGTAGGGTTGGGCCCCAGTCGACGGGCATAATTAGTATCACCGTATGGGCCTGCCGAGTAAGGCGTACGCTCCAAAAGAATGGGATATTTTTCTTTCTCATCTTTTGGCGAATAAATTACCGTATACAATTTTATACCATCCCGCATTTTAATAAGCGTTTCAGTTTTTGTAAAATTTTCTTTCACAAAATTGCTATTAGGTTGGGCGGGTACGTTTAAAACACAGATTAGAGCAGCAATAAAAAACAGTGTCTTCATCATTTTTTTATAACAGGTAAAATAAATTTAGTTTCGTCAGTGGCAGTATGGTATATTCGAATGGTTGCATTCTGAAAATCACTATCATTTGCTTTATAAATATCAAGGAACTTCTGAGGGTTCCTGTCGGCCAGCGGAAACCAGGTGCTTTGAATCTGTATCATTAAGCGGTGACCTTTTTTAAAAGTGTGGGCTACGTCAGGCAATTCAAAGGAAACATGGGTGATTTTACCAGGAACAAAGGGTTCCGGCTTTTCAAAACTGGTCCGGAATTTTCCTCTCATAATTTCTCCACGAACCAGCATCTGGTATCCTCCCATCGGGTAGTCTTTACCGTTACTCATGGTATTTTGTGGGTAAGAAAAATCATCAGGAAAAACATCAATCAATTTTACGACAAAGTCTGCATCAGTTGTAGAGATGCTGGTTGCAAGGTGGGCTATTATGGGGCCGGCAAGGGTCATATCTTCCTTTAATTCTTCCATTTGAAAACTAAGAACATCGGGCCGGCGGCCTGCAAACCGCTGATCATCCGTCATGTATTCCCGTGTGCGGTTGTTATGAACATCCTCTGTATATGGCACCGGGTGGGAGGGGTCACTAATATATTCATAAAAATCCTTTGAGGCATCCTGCATTCCACCAACTTTTGGGGCTGAAGAATTTTTACTAAATGAGAGCTGGTTATTATTAATGACGTAAATATTTTTTTCCTCGATATTTTGAGGGGGCCATGACCCAAATTTTTTCCATTGATTTTCGCCCGTAAAAAAAATGTTGGCTTCAGCAATTTCTGCCACACTTCCTTTTCCTTTTAAATAATATTGGAAGAAAGGCACCTCAATATTTTTTTGAAAATAATCTGACGTATTGCTTTCGAAACGCACATTACCTAAAAAGCTGCCTTCCCTGCTCCACTGGCCGTGAAACCAGGGGCCCATCACTATTTTATTATTTGTTTGCGGGCTTTGTTTTTCTGTGGCTTTATAACTGTTCCAGGCGCCATAGCAATCTTCGGCATCAAATAACCCACCAACCCAAAGCATTGCAGGTTTTACATTGTATAACCCCACTCTTGCATTACGTGCCTGCCACCAGCTATCGTAATTTGGGTGTTCATACATTTGGTGCCAGAACTTAATACTATCACCTATCATACGGGCCAGGTTTTTTACAGCACCAGCCTGCAAATAAAACTGATAATTATCTTTTATGGGTGTCGTAAACCCGTTACCATAATTTTTTGTTGGTACGGGATGGGGCTTACCAAAGGTTGGGTAAAAAGAAAAACCATCCATTGCAAAAAATACGCCTTTGTGATGAAAATCGTCGCCAATAAACCAATCAGTAACCGGCGCTTGCGGGCTTACCGCTTTTACTGCAGGGTGCCCGCTGAGCGCTGCTTCTGTGCTGTAAAACCCGGGGTAAGAGGTTCCGAAAACACCGACGTTGCCATTATTACCCGGAATGTTTTTTACCAACCAGTCTACTGCATCATAGGTATCACTGGCTTCATCTGTTTCTTTCCCCTTTTTATTTTTATTAAATGGCCTAACGTCTTCAAACATACCTTCGCTCATATACCTGCCACGTACATCCTGTGTTACAAAAATATAGTTCTCTTTTGCATAGGCCATTTTATAACTATTCCATAGTTGTACAAATTTATCCTCCCCGTAAGGTGCACAGGAGTAAGGGGTACGGGTTATTAAGAAGGGATGTTTTTCTAGATTGTCTTTAGGGGTATAAACCGAGGTGAAAAGGTTTACCCCATCTCTCATGGAGATGTAGATTTCTTTTTTTGAATAGTTATTTACAAACCAGGTACTATCCAGGTTCTGAGCAGTGCTGCCAAAAGAAAAACTGAAGATGATACCAACGAGGAGAAGCTTATACATAAAATCTTATTTTTAGATCGCTAAATTTACCGAAACAAACTGATTAAGCTATGAATGCAAATGAACAATTGATAAATAATTTTTACACCGCTTTTCAGGAGTTGAATTATCATAAAATGAATGCCTGTTATAGCAGTGAAATCGTTTTTTTTGACCCCGTTTTTGATTTACTCCAGGCGCATGAAGTAAATGCGATGTGGGAAATGCTATGTAAAAATGCTAAAGATTTTTCTATTGTTTACGGCAATATCCAATCTATAGATACAGAGTATTACACCTGCGACTGGACCGCAACTTATACTTTTTCAAAAACGGGCAGGCGAGTAGTGAATAAGGTGAAAGCACATATGAAAATGGCCGGGGGAAAAATAATTGAACACAGCGATGGCTTCAGTCTTCATAAATGGAGCAGCCAGGCCCTCGGTTTCAGTGGATGGCTGCTGGGCTGGAACACTTTTTTTCAAAAAAAAATTAAAAATAATGCCCGCAAAACTTTATTAAAATTTATGCAGCATAAAATGGAGCAGGCATAAAAGAATAATTAAAATTCTTCCAGCACTGAATCCCCGGTACTACAATCCCCGCTGGTCCATTGCCATTTTTCATGCAGCCTTATTTTACCGTCCGGTAAAATTTCGGGAGTAGAAAAACAAATCCCTGTCATCAAAACATTCTTTTTATTAACGTGCTGGTAACGCATATCAAGGCTTCCCTCGTCTGTGACAACGGCTATAAGTTGCCCTATTATTATATCTCCGCCACTATAGGTTGCCGTTACTATATTTTCTTTTTGCTGATAATAAAAAACTGTGTCGGCCGCCACTTCCCCGTTTGGCGAATTACTTACACTTCTGAATTTTTTCTGATGATAAAGTAGCATACTTGCAAAACAAGCGAACTGTTTGTATATTTCATAATATTTTTTAAACCTTAAAATCATTAAAAATGGAAACAGCATTTTTAACCGGCATAAACTGGATTGCAGTTTTTTGTGCAGCCCTCGCATATTTTGCCCTTGGCGCTATTTGGTATTCTAAAGTATTATTTGCAAAAAAGTGGCTGGAACTAACCAGGATAGACCCCAAAAATACAGATGCCACAAAAGGCATGGCTGGTATAATGATCGCTTCATTTGTATTAATGTTTATTACTGCTACCGGCCTGGCAATCTTAAGAAACAGGCTTGATATAGCGGGCACAATGGGTGGGGTAAAACTTGGCCTGGTTACAGGGATATGTTTTGGCGCTGCAGCAATCAGTATTTCGTATTTATATGAAAAACGACCCAAAGGCCTGCACTTAATTAATGACGCTTATACCCTGGCAGGTAATATTATTGCGGCAGTAATTATTTGTATATGGCCCTAAAAAAAGTAAAAGAGTTTATATAGTTTATGAAGTAATTAAAGTTTTAAAACAAGATAGAGTAAAAACTACAAGTCTTTACAGTAAAAAAGGTATATAATTAAACCATGATGTTGTGCATTACTGCTGCTGTAACCACGAAATTTATGCTGTCAAGGGTTGCGAAGGTTAGTTTTTATTAGATTTTCTTTCATCTTAATCAACTCGCCTGAAGTAAACAATTTACCGTTGAGCATTACAGCATAAATGTTTTTTGTATTGGAAATATCTTTCAAAGGATTCCCATTCAGTAAAACCAAATCAGCTCTTTTGCCTCTTTCAATTGTTCCTAATGAGTCTGTCATTTTTAGATACTTAACAGGATTGATAGTTGCTGTGCGTAAAGCCTCAATTGCTGTCATTCCAAAGTCGACAAATAAAGCCATTTCATCATGCAGGCTAAACCCTGGGAAGGCATAAGGGTTATAAGAATCGGTTCCTGATAAGATTGGAACTTTTTCTTCCGATAATATTTTAATCATTATTTTTTCGACCGCATATCTTTTTCTTTTGTTCTGCCAATCTTCTGCGGAATTCTTTTTAATATCGTTTTCTGTTTCTTCTTTCCATACCTCCCTTGCTTCCTGAGACAAATATTTTAACCTTATATCATTTGTAAATGAAGTGTCATTTGAAAAGTATCCGCCCCTATTAGTAACAACAGTAGGTACTATATAGGTGTTATTTCTTTTTAGCAGCTTTGCAATAGTTCTCATCCTGTTCTCTGAAAAATTATCCAACATAAATTTTTCACTGGTTCTGGCTTTTTCTATTCTTAGTTTAGGTTCCATGCCTGCTTCAAAATTCTCGGCATTAATTTTCTTCATTTTCATGGCTGAATCCGGAAAAGAACATGCTTCTATGAGAAAACCATACAAGTGCTCCATACTTGCCATGCCAGTTTCAGCTGCCCGGGTCAACCAAACTCTATGTGGTACATGACCAACAAATGGAAAGTTTCTATCCCGGCATCTTTTAGCAATCACTTCAAAGACTTCAGGCTCTAAAAAACTATAAATTTTTATAAAATCAACTTTAGCATCTATCAAAGAATCTACAATACGTAATGCAGTAGTTGTATCGGCAGCAGAAAGTGAACCTTTCCAAAAAACTTTCTTCCCATCAAGAATATGCCCGGAGGCTGTGAAATGAAAGAAAGGGATGTTGCCATCCTGCATTTTACTTCTAATGCTGTCTGCAAATTTCCTATCTCCCCACATCTCTCTAAATCCTATAATGCCATTTGCAATGAACAATGGAAATTGCCAGGTAAATCCCTCGTCTTCTTCTAATACATGTACATGCATATCCCATAAACCCGGAATTATATACTTGCCCTTAGTATTTATTACTCTGGCGTCCTGAGTTAATTTTAGCTTTGAGTTGGGCTTAACAGCAATAATTTTATTCCCTCTAATAATTACTTCATGGTGTTTAAGCAGCTTTCCACTTTGAACATCAATTACAGTTGCATCAAAAAAAATGGTCGTAGGTATTTGTGATGTCAACCTATCGTGGGTGAGTTGTGCAATAACATTTTTTGAAATTAACAAAAATAAAATGATGATAAAATTTTTCATTTTATGACCTAAAGTTTAATGTAAGCAGTTTCCGACGCAGCATGTCGTACAGCTAACCAGTCCAGTAAAAAGACAA
>JBDSDN010000147.1:0-6809 GCA_039920545.1 Ferruginibacter sp.
CGGGTCGTAAAGCATAGCGGTACACATACAGTTTTTTCTATCCTTACTCATCAGTATGTCATAATTTACGCAGCTTTTGCAGCCTGCCCAGAATTGTTCGTCATTTGTCAACTCACTATAAGTAACAGGTTCATAGCCAAGATCTGAATTAATTTTCATAACGGCCAGGCCAGTGGTCAGTCCAAATATTTTAGCTTCAGGATACTTGTGCCTGGAGAGTTGAAAAATATTTTCTTTTATTTTTTTTGCTACGCCGCTTTTTCTAAAAGCCGGGGCTACAATTAAACCACTGTTAGCTACAAAAGAATCGTGGCCCCAGGCCTCAATATAACAGAAGCCCACCCATTCCCCAACATTAGTGAGAGCAATCACAGCTTTACCTTCAGTAATTTTCTGAGCCACGTAAGCTGAAGATCTTTTTGCAATACCGGTGCCTCTTACTTTAGCAGAAGATTCCATTTCTGCGGTGATGATTTCAGCGTATTTTACATCTGAAGGTATAGCAGCCCGAATGATGATATTTGAATTTTCCAATTTACTAAAAATTGAAATGAATAAAAAGGATTGAAGTTGATGCGCACTTAAGTGCAGGAATTGCCGGGGGATTTTTTCACTGACAGGGGCAGGTTGTTTGTGCTCGTCCTATCAGCACCCACGTCTGGGTCGGGGATGGGTAACCAAAATAATGGAAGCGGGGAAACTAATATAGAAAATGCTTTTTTTCAACGCCTGAATTGGTTTGTTTTAATTAATGAGAACAAAAATAAACTAATAATCGATAATAGAGGGGAAAAATTATTAATATTTTGTTATGATAGGTTTGCTGAGTTTATCAATCATATTAAATTAAATAGGTATTGTAAAATAAAATGTACTACCCTTTCCCGGTTCACTTTCTGCCCACATTTTTCCCTGGTGGCGCTGAATAATTTCATTTGAAATATACAAGCCAATGCCCAGGCCCTGGAATTTTGTCCCCCCCTCTTCTACCCGATAATACCGGTCAAATATTTTCTGCAGGTGTTGCTTGTTCATCCCAATACCCTTGTCCTTTATCGACACTTTTACTTCACTGGCTGCTTCTTCAATATTAATACAAACATCTTTAGAATCTGGAGAATATTTTATAGCATTACTCAATAAATTTAGGACTACCTGCTGAAGTCTATCCTTATCGCCGGTTACAAAACTATTTATTTTACCCGTGTTTATTATGCTGTGTTTTGGAGAAGAATGTTGCAAATCTTCAACTGTATCGTTAATAAGTTCATTAAAATCAAAAGGGACAAAATTATAATTTATTTTACCTTCCTGTATTTTACTTACATCTAATAATTCAACAATCAACTGATTCAATCTTTCAATAGAATGATTGGCCTTTTTTGCATAACTTTTCACCTGGAGGTTACTATCATCAAGGCTCATTTCTAGTAATTGCAGGTAAGCTTTTGCAGCTGTTAGTGGGGTTTTCATTTCATGGCTGGCAATACTCATAAATTCATCTTTTTGCTCCAGCGCTTTTAGCTGATCATCAATATCAGTATTGGTACCAATCCATCGCTCAATATTTCCGCTGGCATCTTTTACAGGATATGCACGGGTGAAGAACCTACGAAATGCGCCATCATGCCTGCGCAGGGGAAAGGTTAACTCAAATGCTTCGTCTCTTTTCCACCCTTCTTTTACAAAATCTATCACCTCTTTAAGGTGATCAGGATGATGCACTTTATCCCATCCCCACCCTTGCATTTCTTCAAAAGTTGTTCCGGTGTAATCATACCATCGTTGATTGTACCAATAAATCCATCCATCAGCATTAGCAATCCATGCAAGGTTTTGAATGCTGTTAGCGAATGTGCGGAATTGTTCTTCACCTTTAGTTAATGCCTCCGTAATTTTTTTCTCCTCTTCAATGTCGGTGTTTGTTCCTATCCATCCAAGAATGTTTCCCTGCTTGTTTTTTTGAGCTATGCTATGACTCAGATGCCACCGGTAAGTTCCATTGAACTTACGAATGCGTTTTTCAAATCTAAAATCTTCTCCTGTTTTAAGTGCATTTTGCCATTGTTCTAATTCTTTTTTGAGGTCATCAGGAAAAATACTTTCCTGCCAGCCATCACCATTTAATTCTTCAATGGATAATCCAGTGTAGTCGAGAAAATATTGATTAAAGAAATTTTTCTTTCCATCGTGTGTTGCCGTCCAGATCATGTGCGGAATGGTTTCGGACAGTGTTCTGAATTTGGATTCGCTCTCTTTAATTTTTTCTTCTGCTTTTTTTTGTTCGGTAATATTAGTATGCACGCCAATCCATTCTCTTACTGAACCATCATCGTTTAATAAAGGAACGGCTTTTATAGAAAACAACTCCCATTCACCGCTCTTCGTTTTTACCCGGTGTTCAAATACAAAGTTTTTAAATTCTTTAACTGCTTCATTCCAGGCTTCAATGGTAGGTTGTGCATCATCAGGATGTACAACGTTTGCCCATCCATAGCCTTGATACTCGTCATAGCTTTGTCCTGTAAGTGCTGCCCATCCCTTTTGCTCACCTTGCATTTCTCCTTTGGCATTATTAGTCCATAAAATTCCCTGTACCGCTTCTACTGCTGCGCCAAATCGTTGTTCGCTTGCTTCAATTTGTTTGCGGGCATTTACAGTTTCTGTTACTTCTGTTCCAATCACTATAATGCCGTAAATTTTATTATCCAAATCACGCAAGGCCTGATATACCGAATTGAAATATACGGTGTCTGCTTTACCGGTGCGGTTAAGTTGAACGGGTATTTCGTTAGAGATGAAAGGTTCGCCCGAAGTATATATATTCTGGAATATTATTTTTAGCCCTTCTTCTAATTCAGGCGATACTTCAAAAATAGGTTTATTGAATACCTGCTCATACGATTTACCCCACAATTCAAGTGCTTTTTTATTAATTGTTTCTACAATAAAAGACGGTCCCTTAAAGGTGGAAATAAGCACCGGTGACTGCAATATGAGGTTACGGAATTTAGTTTCGCTTTCTTCAATTAATTTGTGCACTTCAACCTTTTCGTGAATACTGTTTTCCAATCTCGAATTTTGCTCTCGCAATTCTAACAAACCCATTACTTGTTCCGATAAAATTTTCAATCCTTTTATCTGGTTATTATTCAACGATTTTTCTACTACATCATAAACACAAACGGTACCAATGCTATATCCGTTTTTGTTTACAATAGAAGCTCCGGCATAAAAAACCAGTTGTGGCCCACCCTGCACCAGGGGGTTGTGCATAAACCTCACATCTTCCGTTGCATTTTCTACCACCATCACATCTTCCTCTCCTGCTAATGCATGAGTGCAAAAGGACAGTTCCCGTTTATTTTCCTTTAAATCTGTTCCCACAGCAGCTTTAAACCATTGCCTGTCCTTATAAAGCAGTGTTACGAGCGCTATCGGTGTACCGCATATTTCGGATGCAAGAAACGCAATATCGTCATACTCTTTTTCAGTGAGTGTATCCTCTATTTTATATGAGTTCACCTCTTTAAGGCGTTCCGTTTCGTCAAATTTTTTTAGCATAAAACACCATTTAATCATAAACCCCAGTAGTGATTTGTACCGGTAAGAATAGCAAATGCAATGGATAAAACCAGGCGGTCAGAACTCTTCTTTCATCAGCCAAAGAATTTGATTCTACGAGATTAGGTCGTATGCTCACATCGTTATACAATTGAAGATTTACCTTTCCCCACGCTTTGTACATACCAAAAGTACAATCGAGCATGATACCGACTGCAATACGCAAAGTTTGAGGCCATTTATCAGAATTACCAAAAGAAGTGTTTGAGCAATAAAATGAACGAATTAGCTCCCTCAATTCACCACCGCCTGATAAAAATTTGTGTTCATTAATTTCGTAAGCAAGCTTCATAAATGCAATGAAAATAACTTTTAAGATACTGAATTAAAAAAATGTTTACGTAACAGATTGCAGAAGGCCATCCGCTATTTTCCTATCGTTACCTAAACGGGGTACTTTATTCTGCCCGCCTAATTTGCCTACGCTTTTCATATAATTTACAAACCCGTTTTTTTTAATGGCCGTTATCTTTAACTGCTGTAAAATATTACCGCTGATGAGGTCATCATAATAAACATTTTTTCCCGGAGACTATCATCCAGTTTTTGTGCAAATGAATCCAGGTCTGGTGGTATATTTTCAAATTCTATAAACCATTCATGATAGCTTTTACCTGCATGTTGTGAGATATACGGCGCCACGGTAAATTCACGAATATTAATATGCCCCGCAGCCGTAGCTTTCAACATGGCCGCTTCTACTTCTTCTACGATTACATGTTCCCCAAATGCGGAGATAAAATGCTTGGTACGCCCGCTCACCACAATGCGATAGGGGGCAGTGGAAATAAATTTAATAGTGTCCCCAAGGTTATAAGCCCACAGCCCCGCATTACTGCTGATAATGAGGGCATAGTTTGCGCCAGCCTGTACATCTTTTAGCATAAGCCTGGTAGGATGCTCATTGTTTATTTCTGCAACCGGTATAAATTCATAAAAAATACCACTATTGGTATTCAACAACATACCCGGGGTTTTTTGAGAATCCTGGAAAGCAAAAAATCCTTCGCTGGCGGGAAAAAGTTCGATAGTGTCTACACTGCGGCCAATGCTCTCCGTTAGCCTGGCTTTATAGGGTTCATAATTTACGCCACCCTGTACCATTACCGAAAAATTCGGGAACAACTCCCCTATTTTTTTTCCTGATTTTTCTTGCAGCCGGTCAAAATACATCTGCATCCATGGCGGTATACCACTAATGAGGGTCATATCCTGGTTAATGGTTTCTGCAACAATCTTATCTAATTTTTGTTCCCAGTCTTCAATACAATTCGTTTCAAAAGACGGCAACTGATTAGCCCGTAAATATTTTGGTACATGATGGTTCACAATGCCGCTAAGGCGGCCGGTAGGAATGTCTTTGATCCTTTCCAATTCCGGGGAACCGCTTAAAAATATAAGTTTGCCATCTGCAAATTTTGTATTGCCGGTTTCTGCCATGTAACAAAGCAAGGCGTTGCGGGCAGTATCTATATGATTAGGGATAGAGTCTTTGGTGATAGGAATATATTTTACCCCGCTGGTGGTACCGCTGGTTTTAGCAAAATAAATGGGTACCCCTTTCCACAAAATATTATGCTTGCCTTCTTTTATTTTTTCAATGTAAGGTTTAAAGGCTTCGTAATCCCGGATAGGCACTTTTTTTACAAAATCCTGGTAAGTCTTTATATCCGCAAAATTATGATCTTTTCCAAACTGGGTTTTAAGGCCTGTCTTAATGAGGTGGGAGAATATTTTTTGCTGGTCTTCAACCGCAGTGATCATCCCCTTCTTTATAGTTTTATAAATGTAATTAGCAAAGGGTTTTGCAAAAAGAGATTTTATTATTTTCATTGCTGATTATCGGCTTTAAAAACTAATTACAATTACAGGGCCATTCTCTATCCAGGTCCACCACAGTTACAACCACCAGCTCCTGCTGGTGTGGCGCAAAAACAATACGCACATGTTGCTTATCATGTGTTATACCTTCCAGGGGATACGTTTTCCCTTTTTCATCTTCCTCAATTTTCTGGTAATTTAAGGTACCGCTGCTTAATATCTCTTTTACTTCAGTTTCATCTATATGCCGGCAAGCCATCCGGCATTTTGCATGCCTGCTGTAAACAATATGGTTTATCGTTCTGTCGAATTCATTAGCACCCGAGGGGATAGTTTGTTCCTGATTATCATGACTTTTAGTTGGCCCCCGCTGATTTTTTTTTATCCAGACAAATAACAGTATAGCCGCCAGTAAAGCTAAGAACGGAAACAATTTTTTATTCACCCTGCAATTTATGTTGAAAAGATGAATAGGTGAAGGCTCATTTTATGCCTGTAATTTTTTAAATGATATAAGCCTGATGGAAACTAAGCAGGAAAAAAGTAAAGCTCAAAATTTATGAATGCCTGCCCGTAAAACAGGTAAGCTGTAGAGATGAATTCCTTGCTCCTCCAGGAGAACAATTTCCTTTACTTTTCTAAGACGGAGGCCGGCAGAACACTATAAAAAGGCATTGCAATTGAGAAAGTATTATTTTTGCGCCAATGAACAAAACGGTAGCCTTACATAACCTGGGATGCAAACTGAATTACAGCGAAACTACAGCCATGGGCCGCCTGTTAGAGAACGACGGCTTTTTAAAAAAAGATTTTGAGGAAGTAGCTGATGTGTATGTAATAAATACCTGTTCGGTTACTGAAAATGCTGATAAAGAATGTCGCCAATTGGTACGTCGCATACAACGCAAAGCACCCGAAGCGCTGGTAGTGATTGCTGGTTGTTATGCACAGTTAAAACCAAAAGAAATTGCTGCTATCCCGGGAGTAGACCTGGTGCTGGGCGCAGCTGAAAAATTTAATATCGCCACCCATCTCAAAGAGTTAACAAAAACCGATTCTGCCAAAATTTGCAGCTGCGATATTGACGACGTAAATATTTTTATTCCCTCTAATTCAATTGACGAACGCACCAGGATATTTTTAAAAGTGCAGGATGGTTGCGATTATACCTGTAGCTTTTGTACCATTCCCCTTGCCAGGGGTAAAAGCCGGAGTGACAGCATAGTGAATGTTTTATACAATGTACAAATTATTGCAGCCGGCGGCGGTAAAGAAATAGTGTTGACCGGCATAAACCTGGGAGATTTTGGAAAGAATCCCATCCCAACATTCCCAAGTGGGGAAGGAGCAAAAGACAAATCACT
>JBDSDN010000148.1:0-10942 GCA_039920545.1 Ferruginibacter sp.
TCGCACTAGCAAACTGGGCCTGCCTGTCTGCCAGGTTATAGTTAGGCCGGTCATCAGCTTTTAATTGAAGTTTACTATCATATGATTTGTCACCGACTTTTACTTTGACTGTATAATCCCCCGGCAATACCATGGGGGCTATAAAGCCACTGAAGTCTGCTTTAGCCCCACCACTGGCCACTTTAGGGGGAGTTATACGCATATTCCAGTAAACTTCGTTTATGCCTTTGCGTTTTGTGCCATCCATGGTTTGTAAAAGCTTGCCTTCTTTATCATAAACTTCTATCTGCACCTTGCCGGTATTTAACCTGTCCCGGAAATAATATTTAATTGGCGCCTGTTGGGAAGTATTATTTGCACTCCAGCCTTCGCTTTGTGTGCCAACAGTTTGATATTTACCCATCGTTAATTCAATAGGTTTATTTTCGAAAATGTAAACTTCTTTGGCTGCCATATCTTCTGTCATAGTTCGCATGGCCGAAATATTGTCTACAATCATTATACCCCTTCCATGGGTAGCAATAATGAGATCGTTAGTCACAGGATGTATCTGCACATCTCTCACCATGGCCTTCCAGGGAATATTGTTTTTCATCCTGAACCATTTTTTTCCTCCATCTAAAGTGGCGTATAATCCCATTTCTGTACCCAGGAACAACAGGTTTTTATTTACATTATCTTCTTTAATTTTATGTGCAAACGAATTAAATTCGTCACTTGTAAAGCGGGCCCAGGTTTTACCCATATCTACAGATTTTGCAACATAGGTTTTTCCATCGCCGTACATATGATTTTCCCAGGTAGCATACACAGTGTTTTTATCAAACTGGCTTGGTTCAATGCTGCTGACCCAACTTTGTGAAGCGATGCCCGCAGCTGCATAATTTTTCGAAACATTGTTCCAGCTTTTTCCGCCATTAATCGTATACTGGAGATTTCCATCATCTGTACCTACCCAAATAATATTTTCATCTAAAGGCGATTCTGCAATGGTAAAAATAGTACAGTGATTTTCTGCTGAAGTGTTATCGGCACTCATTCCGCCAGATTTTTCCTGCTCCTGTTTCTTTTTATCATTGGTGGTTAAATCCGGAGATATTTTTTGCCAGCTATTTCCCTGGTTAGTGCTTTTGTATAAATATTGTGCTGCGGTATAGAGATTTTTTTTGTTGCTACTTCCCACAACTATAGGTGTATTCCAGTTATAGCGCAGTTTTTCATCTGTTATTGCCTGGAGCGGTTGAATACCGTATGAAGTTCCATCTTTTACATCTACCCGGTTTATATGGCCTCCCTGGAATTCTGCATACACTATAGATTCATCTATACCATCTGGTTGTACCCAGAAACCGTCGCCGCCAAATAAGAATTTCCAGTCAGAATTTTTTATGCCGAAGGCGGCCTGTGTGGGAACCATCCAGCTGCCATTATCCTGCAGTCCACCATACACATTATAGGGTTTTTTATTGTCGTAGGCAACATGGTAAAATTGTGTAACAGGTAATGAAGCCAGTAACAGCCATGAGGCTCCACGATCAGTGCTCATGTACACCCCACCGTCTGTACCGAGGTACATCTGGTTGGTATATTGTGGGTTTATCCATAAAGCATGCATATCGCTGTGCACACTAAAACCCCCGTCTGCAAATGAATTGCCGCCATCATCGCTGTAACTGAAACCAAAACCGGGGCGGTAAACTCTTTTTGCATCCTTGGGATCTACTACGAGGCAGGAAAAATAAAATGGACGGGAAACTACATTTACAATTGCACTTTGCTGCTTCCATGTTTTGCCTGCATCACCTGATATATATAAACCTGTTTTTTCTGCCTCCACAATTGCCAACAGGTTTTCCGGTGCAGAGGGAGCAAGGGCAATTGCAGCCCTGCCGAAGGGTTTATTTGGGAGACCCCCAGTTAAAGCATTCCAGGTTTTTCCGCCATCGGTGCTTTTATACATGCCACTGCCCATACCGCCAGAATTAAAGGAGTAAGGAGTGCGCCTGAATTGCCAGGTACTTGCATAAATAATTTCTGGATTGTTAGGGTCCACAGTTATATCTGCACAACCTGTTTTATCATCGATATATAAAATCTTATCAAAAGTTTTTCCGGCATCAGTGGATTTATACAACCCCCGGTTTTTGCTGTTACTCCACAATGGGCCAGGCGCAGCAACATAAATAATATTTGAATTTTTTGGGTTGATAATTATTTTACTGATATGTTCTGTGCTATCAAAACCCGGCAGGCGGGTCCAGTTTTCTCCGCCATCAGTGGTTTTAAAAAGGCCATCACCCACCGAAACAGTATTTCTCATATTACTTTCGCCGGTACCGACATAAACTGTTTTCGGATTTTGCTGATCAATGGCTAAGGCACCGATTGATTGGCAATATTTATCGAATATCGAAGTAAAGGTCACACCCGCATTAGTTGTCTTCCATACCCCTCCGCCAGCGGTGCCAATGTAAAGCGTACGTGGCTCATTATTTATGCCTTCAATCGCAGAAATGCGTCCCCCTGTAGTAGCCGGCCCAATCTGCCGTGCCTGCATTCTTCCGAAGGTTGCAGAACTTATCTGGGAAAATAAAGCGGTATTATTTATAATGAAGAAGCATACAATGAAAATTTTTTTCATACTATTTTTTTTAAGTTTTAGGCTGGGTTATTTTTTTGTCGAAAATAATTTATCATCAATCGGCACATTTAATTCAATGGAGTCGAAAGTGATGTTATCTACTGTGTAGGGGAATAGAATACCTTCTTTTGTTTTTTTGAAATTGTAATAGTTAGCGGTATTTGAAAATTCCTGGCCGTTAGTAACACCTTTGGTTACCGTGCGTATTATATAATAGGTATCGGGGTCAATAAAATAAAAAATTGTTTTGCCATTGTTCAGATTCATGCGGAGTTGAATCGCATCAACGCCATCAATATCTTCGTTCTCCATTAAATCAATTGAGTGCCCTTTTGCCTTGTAATTTACCAACGGTCCTTCCTGGTCCAATTCATCAGAAGAAAGTTTTACATCTTCATTGGTCATGCGCTGGGCTGCAGCCATACCGCCAAACGGGCTAAAATTAAATCCTGAATCTTTGGTAACAATCTGGTAGCCGGTGAGCCCGTTAAAAGAAAAATCTGATCTTTCAGAAATATTATGCACAGCGTAATAATTTACAGGAAATTTAATACCCTGCTGTTCCCCATGCCCAATTTTTTTAATTGTTCTTATGGTTGTAAGCCGGTCTTTACCGCCCATGGTATCTATAACCCTGGTTATAATTTTTTCTAGTTTATCCTGGGAAAATCCATTAAAACAACAGGCCAGGAGAAATAAAGCTAAAACTGTTTTTTTCATAACTAGTATTTTATGTTTTGCAAATTCTTAAAGTTGAAATAAAGATATAAGTTTAAAATTGACAATTCAAAAAGCCTTATTAGTAAAAAGTAGTTTATTACATGAGCGGTTTAAAAGCTCAAACAAGGGTGCATTTTCTCCATCGGCCAACAATAAAGCCTAATTTCATGCCGTGAAAAATTTCAGGCACCAACATCAACGTCCAAAAAAAAATACCCTTGTTATAGGCAGGGATGCAGTTATCAAGGCTATGAGAGAAGGTAAACAGTTAGATCGGATTTACCTTCAGGCTACCGTGCATGGAGATACGATTGACGAAATAAAAAATCTGGCCACTGAAAATCTTATTCCCATTAATAAAGTTCCGGTTGAAAAACTGAACAACTTTAATGTCAGCAATCATGAAGGTTGCATTGCACAGATTTCAAAAATTCAGTACCAGGATCTGCAGCAGGTAATTTCTTTTGTAGTGGATAAAGGAGAAACGCCTTTGTTTTTAATATTAGATGGGATAACAGACATCCGGAATATTGGCGGTATTGCCCGCAGCGCTTTCAGCTTTGGGGTGCATGCGATTATTATCCCTGATAAAGGGGTAGGGGCTTTAAATGAAGATGCTATACTTACTTCTGCCGGCGCTTTGGAGCAGATAGCCGTGTGCCGTGTCACCAGCCTGATGAAAACTGTAGATGATCTCCATATGAATGGGATAAAAGTTTTTGCCAGTGAAATGAAAGCTACAAAAAAAAGTTTTGAATGTAATTTTTCTGAACCCGTTGCTATCATTATGGGTGGGGAAGAACATGGTATTTATCCTGCACTGCTGAAAGTTTGTGACGCACGCTTTCAAATACCGATGCCCGGAGATTTTGAGTCATTGAATGTTTCTGTAGCAGCTGGAATTATTATGTATGAGGCAATGAAACAACGGCTGACTTAATTATTTTGTTCCGGTAAATAGGGTTTTAGCTGGTCTTTAATATCTAGCCAGCTTTGCTGGCTTTTATTTACCTGGAATGTTATTTTTTTACCTAGCGATCTGACCAGTATTCCTATCAAGGCGCCAGTTGCGCCGCCCGCAATCATGCCGCCTATGAATCCTTCTGCAGCAGTATAAGTAAACAGATCATGAAATGCACCACCGAGTGTATTATCATTGGCTTTTGGCTCGCCGCTTGCCGCACCTACTATACCAAGACCAACGCCGCCAATAGCTGCACCGATCCACGCAGAATGTCCTATAGTATGTTTTAATTTAAGCGCAGTAATTTTTGACACAGGAATTTCACTTGTATCATTTTTAATAATTAGTGTAATTGAGCTGTCGGAATAATGGTCTAAATGCCCCCGGAAACTAATCTTCCCACTTTCATTTACTACCCTTATAAACATACCTTTTTTTTGCGCCAGGGATAATAGAGTAAGAATGGAAAACATAATGCTAATAATAATTTTTTTCATGATACATGATTTTAATGATTGAATTGCCTTACAACAAAATAGATGAGTTAAATTGAAATTGCAATACCCTCACCTAAGTCTATGAGCCGGATACGGGAGTTAATACAACTTTAAAAAGTTCCCTTAAAGATTCCGTTAGTAATTTGTACAGTTCCTTTGCTTCCGGAACAGGTAGCTATAAATGATCCTTTAATATAATTAGTTGTAAGGCTTTCGATAGGTACAGTACCGCCACCAATACCATTTGAGGGTGTTGAGTAAAATAAAAACACAGGGCCCAGCAATGCATTTCCTATAACGTAAGTGCATATTGAAAATTGCGATGAAGTATTAGATGTTTTGAATGGATACGTCCCAGGTAAATTTATATTCCCAAGAGTTATTTGTATATCTCCTTTATATGTGCCTCCAAGAATAGTAATTACAGTATCTCCGTTCGAATAAATATTTTTAGTAAATACAGTATTATTTCCTGCTGCTGTAAAATTAAAAGGATTAAAAATAGTATCTCCTGAAACCGCAACTGATGCATTCACTTGGGTATTTAGATCGCCGGGAGGAATAGAAAATTCATTTGCAACTTTTTTGCATGAAAAAGAAATGATAAAAAGGCCAGCAATTACCATTGAGAGTATTTTTTTCATATTGTATGATTTAATTATTATTGATTAAAACTACTCAGAATGCGCATCTTTTTCTAATTGATTAATATGGATAGAATAAAAAATTTAGTGGAATTTAATTTTTACTTTAAATCTTCATTCAGCTTTTGCATTTTCCCCAAAATATGTAAATGAATTTTAAATTTATTTTAATAAGTGAGATTAATATTATGAGGTCAAGTATTTTTTACTAAACATTTGTGTAATAGAAAAAAGAAAAGCCGGGTTTTTTATCACATATAAAATCTATTCCCCCTTTTATTTATCTTTTGTGACTGACACCAAGGCCCCTTTTTTAGTTATTTTTGTAAATATGAATCAGCAGATAAAAATAGTAGAATGCCCCCGTGATGCGATGCAGGGCTGGCCGCATTTTATACCGACGCAGAAAAAAATAGAATACATCAACGCTTTACTAAAAGTTGGTTTTGATACCATTGATGTCGGCAGTTTTGTTTCCCCAAAAGCTATTCCTCAAATGGCAGATACAAAAGAGGTAATCAGTAATTTGGAATTTGGGGATAGCCAAACAAAACTGCTCGCCATTATTGCCAATGAAAGAGGCGCTCAGGAGGCGATAATACATGATGAAATAACTTATCTCGGTTTTCCTTTTTCTGTCTCTGAAACTTTCCAAAAACGAAATACCAATTCTACCATTGAAAAGTCTTTCGCCAGGGTAGAAGCGATACAAAACCTTTGCATTAAAAATAAAAAAGAACTGGTGGTATATATCTCTATGGGCTTTGGTAATCCCTATGGTGATGCGTACAATGAAACAATCGTTTTTGATTGGGTAAATAAAATGGCTGGTATTGGTATAAAAAAGATTTCACTGGCAGACACAGTGGGCCTTGCGACGACAAAGCAGGTAAAAGGTGTGACAAAATATTTAGTTGAGTCATTCCCAGGGCTTGAGATAGGCGTGCATCTTCATTCTTCCAAAAAAAACAGGAAAGAAAAACTGGAAGCAGCATTGCAGGCAGGTTGCCTCCGTTTTGATGGTGCGATAAATGGTATTGGTGGCTGCCCCATGGCAGGCGATGAACTGGTGGGAAATATGGACACCGGGTTTATGATTGAGTATTTTAAAGAGCAGCATTTATTTACTGGGTTAGAGATGGATGCATTCGAAGCAGCGAATAGAATCGCAACACAAATCTTTGTATAACCACGAAAACTCCGAATAACATCTTTTAAAATACATTCGTGTAAATTCGTGTAATTAGTGGCCAGATATGAATTTCCATTTAGAATTTACGCCTAAACCATTTTCAGAAAAAATAAATCATCAGCATAAATTAATGTTGATGGGCAGTTGCTTTACAGAAAATATCGGAGAAAAATTAATGAGCCATAAATTTTCTGTATTACAAAATCCCAATGGTATTTTGTTCAATCCCATCAGTGTTGCAGAAGCGTTAGAAAATTATATCCATAAAAAAATTATAGATGCCTCGGCTCTTTTTTATTTGAATGAAAGTTATCATAGCTGGCAACATCATAGCCGGTTTTCTTCACCAGAACAAAGCATTGCAGTTATTGAAATTAATAACAGTACGGCCACTGCTCATAATTTTTTAAAGCAGGCAAGATATTTAATGATCACCTTTGGTTCTGCCTGGGTCTATGAGCTTACAACAAAAGCAAGTAATGCTATTGAGGCTACTATTGCAGCAAATAATCATAAAGCTCCGGCAGATTGGTTTAGCAAAAGGTTACTTACAATAGCTGAGTTGCAAAATATTCTTGATAGAATGATCAGGGTTTTAAAAGGTTTTAACCCTTCCCTTCAAATCATTTTTACAATCAGCCCCGTTAGGCATTTAAGAGAAGGTTTTATAGAAAATAACCGTAGCAAGGCTGCGTTAATCAATGCGGTGCACGATGCAGTTGCTGACCATGAAAATGTTTATTATTTTCCGGCGTACGAATTAGTAATTGACGATTTAAGGGATTACCGTTTTTATGCAGAAGATATGGTGCACCCAAATTATGCTGCTACCAATTATGTATGGGAAAAATTTGTTTCTGCATGTATAGATGAAGAAACGCAGCAATTAATAAAAATTATTAATGAGATAAATGCCGCAAAAAGCCATAAAGTTTTTAACCCTGCCTCGGGTGCGCATAAAAAGTTCAGGGAAAATAATTTAGAAAAAATAAATATTCTCAAACAGAAATATCCTTATATAAATTTCCAGGAAGAAGTAAAATATTTTACTGCAGAGAAAATCTAAAATCATAAATCAAAACGATCTTTAATCTAATGGATCCTGTCACCTCTCACTTCTTCACTTTGCATTAACGCTGCTTCATATTGCAACCAGGCGGCCCAACGCTGACGCACAATTTTCTTTTCAATATAATGTTCTGCAAGCGTAATGAAGAGCGTATAATGTCCAGCTTCGCTTTCCATAAATTTCCGGTAAAAATTACGCATGTATTCATCTTCCAGTCCTTCACTCAATCTCTTAAAACGTTCGCAGCTCCTGGCTTCTATCAATGCCATGATAAGCATATTATCTAAGAAACGCTGATCGGGGCTGCCATCTTTTTTTTGAAAAGCAATTAGTTTGTTCACGTAGATATCTTTTCGTGGCATACCCAATTTCAATTCTCTTTTATTTAATTCTGTAATCACCATTCTAAAGTGGCCCCACTCTTCAGTAACGATGGGACTAAGTTCTTCTACCAATAAAGATTTATCAAAGTTTTTTTGAATAAGTGAGATGCAGGTGAGCGCTGCTTTTTGTTCGCACCAGGCATGATCGGTCAGTATTTCTGCCAACTGTATTTCTGCCAAATTTACCCAGCGTGGATCGGTTGGTAATTGTAAGCCTAAAATATTCCGGGTATGTTCGCTAAGCGTTTCTTGCATACAGCAAAAATAAAAATTCTGTGGCAGATAAAATAATGTTCCATCTCCACGGCTCTATTGATGAAAAAAATCTAATGTACAAGAGTGCGACGCCAATAAAGCTAAATTGAAAAACAAATGCCGGTTACAAAAAAATAAATACGCAGCAGTATAGAAATAAAGTAAATTACAGTACTAAAGAATGCGTATGAGAATTGTTCCGTTTTTAATATCGGCGCTTATTACTGCCGGGCTTATTATACTTTTTAATACAAAAATGCTGTTGCCAGCGCCGTTAGGAAAATTACTGGCCCCGCAGCAGGGCCTATGGCAAAATGCGGAACCGGACAACCAAAGTTTTTCCGCCGACTTAAAATTTCCACAACTAAAAGGAAAGACGACTGTTTATTTTGATGAACGGCTGGTACCGCACATTTTTGCGGAGCAGGAAAATGATGTATATTTTGTTCAAGGCTTTATTCATGCGAAATTTCGCCTGTGGCAAATGGAGCTGCAAACCTTTGCTGCCGGCGGAAGAGTGAGTGAAATCCTTGGAGAAAAAGGGCTGGAGCATGACCGGGAATTCAGGAGACTGGGAATGGTATATGCTGCAGAAATTGCAGAGAAGGAAGTAAATAAAGATCCGGAGATAAAAGCAGAATGTGATGCGTACACGGCCGGGGTAAATGCGTATATCAATACATTAACCGAAAGCACCTTGCCAATAGAATATAAATTGATTGGATACAAACCGGAGCTATGGACAAATTTAAAAACTTCGTTGTTTTTAAAATACATGAGTTACGACCTGGCGGCTCACGAAAATGATTTTGAAATGACGAATGCAAAAAGTTATTTTTCTGCCGATGACTTTACAAAACTTTTCCCGGCCATACAGGATTCTTTAGATCCCATTATTCCAAGGGGGACAGCTTTTGAGCCGCAAAAAATTTTCCCCGTAGCACCGGCAAATGTAGATTCACTTTATTTAACTACTAGAGATATAGTTGTTACTGAAGAAGATAAACCCAATAAAGATAATGGCAGTAACAACTGGGCAGTGAGTGGTATTAAAACAAAAAGCGGCGCACCCATTTTATGCAACGATCCGCACCTGGGCTTAAATCTTCCGTCGCTCTGGTTTGAGATGCAGTTATCAACGCCAAATTTTAATGCGTATGGCGCAAGCTTTCCCGGCGCACCCAGCGTCATCATTGGCTTTAACGATAATTGTGCTTTTGGTTTTACCAATGGCGGGAGGGATGTGAGGGATTATTACGAAATAACATTTAAAGATGACACCCGTAAAGAATATTTATTTAACGGCGTTTATCATCCCACCACATTCCGGATCGATACCATCAAGATAAAAGATAAACCTGCCTTTATTGATTCGGTTGCGTATGTGCAGTTAGGGAAATTTTTATGCCCTGTGATGTTTGATAAAAATTTCAGTGGGGGCCGAAACACGAATAATAAATATTATGCAGTTCATTGGACAGCACATGATCCGAGTAATGAACTGAAGATTTTTACCTTGCTGGATAAAGCAAAAAATTATGCAGATTATTCTGCCGCCGTAGTAAACTTACATACGCCTGGGCAAAACTGTGCATTTGCCTGTAAGAATGGTGACATTGCGATACGCACCCAGGGCGATTGGCCGGCAAAGTGGAAAGGGCAAGGGGATTTTGTGATGCCGGGAACGGATACCAGCTTTTTATGGCAGGGAATGATACCCCAGGATGAAGTGCCATATCAATATAACCCGGAACGTGGTTTTATCAGCAGTGCCAATCAAAAGCCGGTGGATGAAACCTATCCATATTATATTGGTAGGAACTACCCTGAATATCGTGGCGCAGAAATTAATAAGAGGCTTAGTAGTATGAGTAATATTACACCGCAGGACATGATGGCTTTGCAAACAGATAACTATGACCTGTTTGCCGTAACTGCACAATCTATTTTCATAAAAAATATGAATTTGTCTGGTTTTAATGCAGATGAAAACAAATATTTTAATATTTTAAAAAGCTGGAACTCCAGGGATGACGCAGGTTTGAAAGGGC
Organism: Ferruginibacter sp.; assembly: GCA_039920545.1. Lineage (GTDB taxonomy): Bacteria > Bacteroidota > Bacteroidia > Chitinophagales > Chitinophagaceae > Ferruginibacter. Next base: position 10,417 of record JBDSDN010000148.1, read on the forward strand.
CAACGGTATTTCATATTTTATGGAAATGTTTTACAGATACTGTTTTTAATGATGAATATGCAAAGGCGCCAAAAGTGATTATGCATCCTTTTAAAACTTCAATTGTAGAAGCCATCCTCAGAGATTCTTCATACAAATTTTTAGATGACATCAATACGCCGCAGGTAGAAACATTAGCAGATGAAGTAACTGCTGCATTTAAAAATGCCGTTGTAAAATTGAGAAAGATAGAAGCCGAAGGTAAATTGGATTGGGAAAAATATAAGGCAACATCCGTGAATCACCTGGCAAAACTAGCGCCTTTCAGCCGCTTGAGCTTGCCGGCCGGGGGTGGAGAAAACGCCATAAATGCTACGCAAGCTACGCATGGCCCAAGCTGGCGTATGGTGGTAAGCCTTACACCTAAAACAGAGGCTTATGGCGTATATCCTGGAGGGCAAAGTGGTAACCCCGGCAGTAAATATTACGACAACTTTATTAATGATTGGGTGGCCGGAAAATATTATTCTTTGTGGATGATGACAAA
>JBDSDN010000149.1:0-5784 GCA_039920545.1 Ferruginibacter sp.
AAAATGCTGAAACACCGCAGCCTGGAAGGATTTAAAATAAAACCCGAGGCAGATTATCTTAATAGCCGAAAAGCAGTGTTGGTAAATGCCGATTGCCATATTGTACTGGCGTCACCGCAAAAAAGCACGACGGATTATTTTTATAAAAATGCTGATGCCGATGAAATCATTTTTGTGCATGAAGGAAGCGGCACGGTAAAAACCTGCTATGGAGAATTAACCTTCAGTTACGGCGATTATATAGTGTTACCCAGGGGCACTATACATCAAGTACATTTTGATACGGAAGATAACAGGCTATTTATTGTAGAATCGTTTCACCCTATCCGTTACCCAAAAAAATATACAAGTAAAAACGGGCAGTTAATGGAGCACTCGCCTTACTGTGAAAGAGATATTCGTGTGCCTCAAAATCTGCAGACCCATGATGAGAAAGGCGACTACATTATTAAAACAAAAAAGAAAGGACTGCTGTATGGTATTCATTACGGCACGCATCCTTTTGATGTGGTAGGTTGGGATGGCTGTTGCTATCCGTATATTTTTTCCATTCACGATTTTGAACCCATTACCGGTCGTGTGCACCAGCCGCCACCCGTGCACCAAACTTTTGAAACCGATGCCTTTGTAGTTTGTTCCTTTGTGCCCCGCATGTATGATTATCATCCTTTGGCTGTGCCTGCGCCATACAACCACAGCAATATTGACAGTGATGAATTATTGTATTATGTGGCCGGCGATTTTATGAGTCGTAAACATGTAACCCGTGGTATGATAACGCTGCACCCAGGCGGTATTCCGCATGGGCCACACCCCGGTGCGGTAGAAAAAAGCATTGGCGCAAAAGAGACAAAAGAGCTTGCCGTAATGGTAGACACTTTTCGTCCTTTGCAATTAACGGAGCAGGGCATCCAAATAGAAAATGAAGGTTATGTCATGAGTTGGGCAGAGTAAAATACAACTGATAGGTTCCCGTTGCTGGCAGTTTCTCATTTCTCATTTTTTATTTTTTGTAAAGCCCGTCATCCGCTTCCCATGATCGATGGTCCCGTTTTTCGCTATTACTCCGGCTCATGCCAACACCCAAAGCTTCACCGGGGTAGCCGCTGCAACCGGGGCTAAAAGACCAGCTGTATATTTTCATTGAACATTTATGACCCAAGTTCTACATGTGACTGCAACCGCTAAAAAATTATATGTTCAGCATGCTGCTTCTAGGGTTGGTTTAATTTCTCCGCTGATTTTCTTCAATAAAATTTTTTCTAAAATATATTTCCTAAATTGTTCAATAAAAATATTCGATATGATAAAATTTCAGGAATTAAAAGTGGGCGATTATGTTATGGCCAATAACGATGGGGATATGCACAGGGGAGAGGTAAGCAACCTTAACGGCGATGAAAAGCAGGTTTGCGTGGATACCGGCACACAGGGTTTTTGGTACGAACAAAATCAACTGGAGCCAATAGCAATTACAGATGATGAATTGACAAAATTAAAATTTCACAAACAGCTAAATGAAGACGGTACTTTAAAATATATGAAAGGTGCTTTTAGAATGCTGGTACCCAAAGAAGGAGATTTTTCCCGTATGGAAATTTGGTACCGGGATGAAGCCAGGCATATTATCAACCCGATCAGCTTGCACAACCTTCAAAATCATTTTTACGAAATGACGAAAGTATACCTGAATCATGACTCATTTGATAACTGAATTTTCGGGTAATTCATTTATAGAAAATAGGCATTTTCTAATTTTTAATTTGTCTTTACCTGTTTAATCACAGTCATCCGTGTTTTTGTTATTCGCACAAAAAAGCCGTTCCGGAATATGCCGGAACGGCTTTTTTAATAAATCCATTTCTCCTAAATTAATTTCTTCTTTCTCTCGGGGCATAAATTCTTTTTCTGCCTTCGCTTCTGTCACTTCTGCCTGCACTCAAACCTTCATCATTAGGGCGTTTAAAACCCCCATCTGCTTCATTCATGCGTACAGTACGGTTGTTATAACGTTTACCATCAATCGCTTTTATCATTCTACCTGCTTCTGCTTTATCTATCTCTACCCAGGTATTCATATCCCTCATATCTATTTTGCCAAGCACTTCTTTTTTAAGATTGCTTTCATCTAAAATAAATTGTAAAAAACTGGCTTTGTAAAACCCATCTTTTGTACCCAGGTTGATGAATAATCTTGTGTAACCATTATCCCGTGTATTATAATTGGTACGTTCCCTCCTGCTGCCATCCTGGTTGCCCTGCCCGTCAAAGCGTGGCTGGCGTCCGTCAGATTTTGCATTCAGGTCTTCCGCATTTTCATAATACTTTAAAAAATGATCAAACTCAAGCGCAGCAACTCTTTGCAGAACTTCTTCCTTAGAAACACTTTCAAATTTCTTCATTAGGTCCGGCAGGTAAGTCTCATAATCTCCGTTGGAAATATCCGTCTGAATAAGTTTATCCATAAAATGAAAAAACTGTTTGCGACAGACATCCTTCCCACTCGGAATATCTGATTTATGAAATTGTGCATTTACCATTTTCTCCAGCTGCCTTATTTTAAAAGTTTCCCGGCTGTGGCAAATGGAAAGACAAATACCAGTTTTACCGGCACGGCCGGTACGCCCGCTTCTATGGGTGTATACTTCCATATCATCCGGCAGTTCATAATTTATAACGTGTGTTATCCCATCTACATCTATACCCCTGGCAGCTACGTCAGTGGCTATCAGTAATTGTAAAGCTTTAGTACGAAACCGCCCCATCACCCTGTCTCTTTGTTGCTGGGTCAGGTCGCCATGCAAAGCTTCAATTTCGTAGCCTCCCTTTGATAAGCGCTCAGAAATATCCTGGGCATCAGCTTTTGTACGGGTAAATATAATGCCGTACATGCCGGGGTTAAAATCAATCAGCCTTTTTAATGTTTCATAACGGGAATGTGCAGGCGCTACCAAAAACTGGTGATCAATATTTACATTGCCGCTATTCTTTTTACCAACTGTAATTTCCTTTGGGTTTTCCATGAAGTTTTTCGCAATGGCCCGCACTTCCGGCGGCATGGTTGCACTAAAAAGCCAGATGCTTTCCCGGTTGATAGTATTTTTTAATACAAAATCAATATCATCTCTAAAGCCCATATTCAACATTTCATCGGCTTCATCGAGAACTACATATTTTACTTTCTGCAGGTCAATGGCTTTTCTTTCTATCAGGTCTATAAGCCTGCCCGGAGTTGCAATAACGATCTGTACGCCTTTGCGCAGGTTCCGGATCTGCATGGTAATAGATGCTCCACCATATACCGCTTCGCTACTTACACCTTTAGTATGTTTCATAAAATCTACCAGGTCGCTGGTAATCTGCAAACACAATTCCCGGGTAGGGCACACAATTAATGCCTGCGGAAATTTATCTGCTGCACTAATTAATTGCAATAAAGGCAATCCAAAAGCAGCTGTTTTACCGGTACCTGTTTGTGCCAGGCCTACGAAATCTGTCGTGCCGGAAAGCAACACAGGTATTGCCTGTTGCTGTATTGGAGTGGGTTCTGTAAATCCTAAATCTGTAATTGCCTTTACGATATTGTCGTGCAGGCCTAATGCTTCAAATGCATTCATTGTAATAGTTTATTTAAAATGAAGACCGTGTATACTTTCAGACAATCCCGGAGTTTAGCCGGATGCCTGAGCCAAATCTGCAATACACATGTGGTCAAAAAAATGTTTTTGATGGTCACATGTAATGCTTCTGGCCGTTGGGGAAGTTTAATTCTAATGGTAAAAAAGAAGCTTTAATACCTGCTATCAACAACATTGAGCATGTCATGTAATTCTCATGAAATCCTAAATCGGCGCAAATGTACGGTATAATAATTTATTACAGCCATCAATTTAAAATTCAGCTGTTAATAGCATGCTATTAAAACAATTAAAACAAATAATTGATGCTGTTTAAACCAATATTGATTTTTACCATCAAAAGCTACCACACAAAAAAATACATGAAGTTCTTCCACCTGATTTTAATGATTGTTTTTTCTTCTGCTTGCATTGCCCAGCAACAAACCATTTCAAATTTATCAGGTGGAGCTATTGAAATTGTTGATGTGAATTACAGCATTTGTAATTTTAGGATATAGCCACGGCTATTTTTAGATTATTGCTTGCCAAAAGGATCGGAAAATTGATTGGCTACCGTTTATGCGTTACAGTTGAGTTATGCTTTTTAACTATTGGTTTTGCCTTAACAAATATTTTACCGGTTATTTTACTCTTGGCATATTACTTGAAAAACAAAAAATACAAAAACCCTGGTATATGAAAAGAAAAATATTGTTGCTCACCTTTACATTATTCGCCGTTTCCTCCGCATTATTCTCACAGTCTCTTCATTTAGGAATTAAAGCTGGTGCAGAAATAAATAAAATTAATGGTAGGCCTTTTAAAGACCAGTTCTCATTTGGGTACCACGTAGGCGGGTTTGCAGAAATAGGCCTCACTTCCCGCTTCGGTATACAACCTGAAGTTTTATTTAGCCAGGTAAGTGTGGATACCAGCAGCAATTTTAGTTCTCTATATGATTTTAATAACATCAAGCAGGTAAAACTTCAATATCTTAAAATCCCGTTACTTTTTAATTATAAGCCAAATAACTTTGTTGCGTTGCAGGTAGGCCCGCAGTATGGTATAAACCTGGATAAAAACAGCAACCTTTTACAAAATGGTAAAAATGCTTTTAAGGCCGGCGACTTTAGTATGTTAGGTGGCATACAGTTGGAAATATCTAAAATAAGGCTATATGGCAGGTATGCAATTGGATTAAGCAATATTAATGATATTGATAACCAGGAAAAATGGAAGAATCAAAGTATACAGGTAGGTTTAGGTATCGCCTTATAAACTAAGGTCTTAAAATAATTATTTCGCCTGCCTCATTTAATTTTAAAACAGTACTTGGGGCAGCCATTTCTAAATCATCCCGGCGGTGTTGGACTATATAGTCGACACCGTCTTTTATTTTTATGTCTATATCATCAAAAATTGCCGGGGGCGGGTACCCGGAAACGTTAGATGAAGTGGAGACAATAGGTTTTCCAAAACGGGTGATCAGCTCCCTGCAAAATTTGTCTTTTACTATACGGATCCCGACACTTCCATCCGCATTTATTAAATTTTTTGCCAGGTTTTTTGCTTCGTTGTAAATTACCGTTACAGGTTTTTGTATTCCTTTTATATAATCAAAAATAGTAAAACCTGGCTGGTTGCTGTAATGTAATATTTGGTTTTCTGAAACCACTAATATGATCATACTTTTTTCTTCATTCCTGTTTTTTAATGCATAAATATTTGCAACCGCCGTTTCATTACTTGCATCGCAACCAATACCCCATACTGTATCTGTAGGGTAAAGTATGAGGCCGCCGTTTTTTAAAACACGCAAACATTCTACTATGTCATGCTCTATTATCACTCGGAATTATTTAAAATGCTTTTCACTTTTTCGGTTATTAATGATTCATCTAACTGAAGTAAACATTGTGGTACGCCGTAAAGTTTGCAAGTATTGCTGAGGCATGGCTCACAGGCGAGTTTGCCTAAACGTATAATACTGCTGTTGATTTTATTATATGGAGCAGTATTGTCTTCGTTGCCAGCCCCAAACAAAACAATCGTCTTTGTGCCTAACGCATTGGCTACATGTGCCGGGCCACTATCTGTGGTAAGCAAAAGCGTATTTACGGCAAATACATTTAATAATTCCGGTAGGCCTGTTTGCCCGGCAATA
>JBDSDN010000150.1:0-3809 GCA_039920545.1 Ferruginibacter sp.
AAAATAATGCCATGTGTTTCCAGTTCTTTTAAAACGGGGTCGTATATTTCTTTTTTTGTAGGGATGTGCAGGCCGGTAAGTTTTATACTACCGTCTAAAATAAGTTTGGCTGCAATACCTAACGGAAGGCCAACAGTTTTGGCCATGGCGGTTCTAAGGTTGTCTTGCCCTTTTACAATTAAACTACTTTTTATGGTTTTTGTAATGCCATTAATTAGATATTCAAACTCATGCAGCATTACAATCATGTCTTTATCTGCTGGCTGCATAGCTAATTTTGTTTCTACCAAAAACTGCAGAATATCTGCAGAAGTTTTTGCGGCAGCAGGCACAGGTCGTTCATCGAAGAGGCCCAAAAAATTCAATAGATTTTTATTCCCCTCATTTACAAACGGCAGTACAGGAGTTGCCCATTTTGCAAAAGTCAGCCCAGCTGTTTCCAATGCTGTTTTTTCATTCGTAAGCCCTGCATGTACGACTGCATTCCACCCATTAAAAAAAACGGGGTAACGCAAGGTGGTTCGTAAAAACGTAGTGGCGCCTGGTAATTTATACACCGGTATATAACTGAGTGAATCCCGGTTAGGATAGAAAGCTAAATGATTTAATCCATCCACCGATACAATATTGGCACTATCAAAAAGTCTTAGATAGTCCACTTTTTTAATTTCATTGTTTAGTTTATACTCAGCCCCTGAACTACCGGCCATTACTATGTTTCTCGGGTTCCAACTTATTTTATATCGCCAGGGATTATCATCACTTTCCGGCGCAACCAGGCCTCCACAATGGCTTTTAAAAGAACTTACAGTACCACCCTGGTCTTTTATGTTATCAATTATTTTCATCGCACTCATGTGGTCAATCCCCGGATCCAGCCCCATCTCACATAAAAAAAATAATTTGCGGTTGTTGATTTCATCCTGCAGGCTTTTCATTTTATCATCCAGGTAAGACGCTGTTAATAAATGTTTCCTGTACTCTACACAATCTTTTGCCACTAAAAAATGGAGGTTGGGCGGCATCATTGAAATTACAATGTGTGCTATTTCAATGAGCTGGCCACGGGCAACATCATTGGTAATATCTATTTCGATTACCTCAGCAAAAGGAGAGTTATTTGTTTTTAAAAGTACTTGTGTTTTATTACTGTCTGCAATAATAAATTTCCAATGATTTTTTTCGCATTCCCCGATTAAATAATCTATTAAAACGGTTGCAGATTTTCCGGCGCCGAATAAGAGAATTGTCTTCAAAAGTTTTTTATTTTTTGGCAAGTTATAAGTTTAAAATAAAGGCGCAAAGAATACTACGAAGAGTGGTGTCAGAATAATTACATTATTTCCTGTTAGGGTACCCGGGTTGCACAATTAATGCTAAATAGCAGCACTACCGATGAACGGATTGCGACGCAAGAATGATCTATCAGGGGGTTAAAAGCCGGTATAAAAAACAGTTCTTAACAATCATAAAAAAATTGTGTAAAAGTTGCTGATATAAGGTGCATTTTGATATGGAAAAACGAGCAAAAAAAGTTACTTTCGCAGCCTATAAAAATATATGGCAGATAACGAAGAAAATTTCGATGGGCTGGCGGAAAATAACCCAAATAACAGGGGCAAAATAATTCCGGTGAATATTGAAGAGCAGATGAAGAGCTCTTACATTGATTACTCGATGAGTGTGATTGTCGGGAGGGCTTTGCCTGATGTAAGGGATGGTTTTAAACCCGTACACCGGAGGGTTTTGTTTGGCATGATTGAGCTGGCAAATTACAGCAACCGGCCTTACAAAAAATCGGCCCGAATTGTCGGAGAAGTAATGGGTAAATACCACCCGCACGGCGATGCTTCAATTTACTTTACCATGGTGCGTATGGCACAGGATTGGGCAATGCGCTATACTTTAATAGATGGCCAGGGAAATTTTGGCAGCCAGGATGGAGACCCACCTGCCGCCATGCGGTACACGGAAGTGCGTATGCAAAAGTTTGCAGAAGCCATGATTGAGGATATTGATAAGGATACGGTAGATTATCAATTTAATTTTGATGATTCGCTTAAAGAACCAACGGTACTGCCTACACGCATTCCGCAGTTACTTGTAAACGGAAGCAGCGGTATAGCTGTGGGTATGGCCACCAATATGATGCCGCATAACCTCAGCGAAGTTATTGATGGTTGTATAGCCTATATTGATAATAAAGAAATTGAATTAGAGGAACTGATTAAATATGTAAAAGCCCCGGATTTTCCGACAGGCGGAACTATTTATGGATACGAAGGCGTGAAGGCTGCACTCCTTACGGGCAGGGGCAGGGTTGTATTGCGTGGAAAAACTACTATTGAAACCGACAGCAAGGGAAGAGAAAAAATTATCATTACCGAAATTCCTTACCAGGTAAACAGGGATACCCTTACACAAAAAATAGGCGAGCTTATAAACGATAAAGTTATTGAAGGGATAAGTGATGTAAATAATGAGAGTAATAATAAAGAAGGCACCAGGATAGTAATTGAATTGAAAAAAGATGTTGTAGCCCAGGTTATTATTAATCAATTGTATAAACATTCGGAGTTACAAACTTCTTTCGGTATAAATAATGTAGCGCTGGTAAAAGGCAGGCCACGTGTATTAAATGTAAAGGATCTTATTGCCGAATTTATTGAGTTCCGGCATGAAGTAGTGGTTCGCCGGACTAAATATGAATTGCGCAAAGCCGAAGAAAGGGCCCATATTTTAGAAGGATATATTATAGCGCTGGATAACCTGGATGCTGTAATAAAATTGATACGGGAAAGTGCCACGCCCAACATTGCCCAGGATGGGTTGATGCTTAATTTCGGGATGAGTGAGATACAATCCAAAGCCGTGCTGGAACTCCGCTTACAAAGGTTAACGGGCATGGAGATAGATAAGATAAGAGAAGAACATGCAGAGATAATGAAACTGATAGAAAGGCTTAAAGAAATTCTTGCCAATGAGGGCCTGCGTTTTGAAATTATAAAAACTGAACTCCTTGAAATAAAAACAAAATTTGGAGATGCCCGTAAATCAGAGATAGTATATGCAGATGATGAAATGAATATGCTTGACCTGATAGAAGAAGAGGATGTAGTGGTCACCATTTCTAATTTAGGATATATAAAAAGAACCTCTGCCGATGACTACCGGCAGCAACGGCGTGGTGGCCGTGGTGCCAAGGGGAGCAGTACCCGCCAGGAAGATTACATCGAACATTTGTTTGTGGCAAGCACCCATCATACCCTGATGTTTTTTACTGAAAAAGGAAGGTGCTTCTGGCTGAAAGTTTACCAGATACCTGAAGGTGACCGTACCAGCAAGGGGCGGGCTTTGCAGAATATGATACAGATACCGCAGGATGATCGGGTTAGGGCAATTATAGATGTGAAAGATTTTGAGGACGAAGAATATGTGACCAGCCATTATATTTTATTATGTACAAAAAATGGCATCATCAATAAATCTAAACTTAAAGACTTTAGCCGCCCACGGCAGAATGGGATTAATGCGATCAATATTTTAGACGGCGACCAGTTGATAGAAGCAAAAATGACTGATGGAAATTGCGAAATTATGATGGCTGTAAAAAGTGGCCGGGCCATTCGCTTTCCGGAAAGTAAAGTGAGGAGTACAGGTAGGGGTGGTATTGGTGTAGCAGGTATTGAAGTAAATGATAAAAATGACGCTGTAGTAGGAATGATCTGTGTAAATAAAGAAGATAAAACCCGTACGGTGTTGGTGGTGAGTGAGAAAGGCTATGGTAAACGTACTTTTTTAGATGACCC
>JBDSDN010000151.1:0-4667 GCA_039920545.1 Ferruginibacter sp.
GGTTGTGTAGTAATATTATATGCATTTATTTTATTGGCCTGCGGGGATAACCAATTTTCCCCCGCCAGCATTAAAGCATATTCCCCCATCGTCATACCATACACAACAGGTATTGGCTGCATACCAACAAAGCTGCTAAACTTCCTGTCCAGCACCGGGCCATCTACGTAAAAGCCATTAGGGTTTGGGCGATCCAGTATCAACAATGGCTTATGATTTTCTAATGCCGCTTCTAAATAATATTGCAAAGAAGAAATATAAGTGTAAAATCTTACCCCTACATCCTGGATGTCGAATATCAGTATGTCTATATCTTTTACATCTGCCGGTGTAGGTTTTTTATGGTCACCGTAAATACTGATAAGAGGTATGCCCGTTTTTTTGTCTACCATGTCTTTTACCTGTTCACCATCATCTGCATCCCCCCTGAAGCCGTGCTCCGGGCCGAAAATCTTAACGACATTTATCCCACTTTTTAGTAGTGTGTCTACTAAATGGGTGTGTCGGACCATACTGGTTTGATTGGCAAAAACGGCTACCCTCTTGCCTTTTAGCCAGGGCAGATAAACCGACATTCTTTCAGCGCCGGTAATTACTCCTGCTGAACTCGAACCAACTGCTTTTGTTTGGGAAGTGGAGCAGTTAATAAAAGTAAAGCCAAATAAAAAAATCAGCATTGCAAAATTTTTCATATTTCAAAGTTGGGTAAAGTTTTTTTAATTCGGCAGAATAATGGTTAATTTTTACTTTTGGTTTATCTTTTGTAATGATAGAAATAACAAGTACCACTGAGTTGAAAAATTTTTACTTAATGCCGGGAGCTTCTCAAAGCTTTGTTGATGAAGAGTTAACGGCTGGTAATTTTAAATTAAAATATGCAACAGGTAAAAAAAGGAGATCTGGTTAAAGTTCATTACACCGGAAAATTAACCTCAGGTGACGAATTCGATTCTTCGGCTGGCAGGGAGCCGCTAGCGTTTACAGTAGGCGCCGGGCAAATGATAAAAGGTTTTGATGCGGCGCTGCCGGGAATGGTAATTGGAGATAAGAAAACGATTAATATTTCCCCTGAAGATGGATATGGTGAAAGAAGTGAAGAGGCTATTATTGAATTTCCTAAAGAAAACGTACCAGCGGAAATGAAGCTGGAACCTGGTATGACGTTGACTTTAAGCAATCAACAAGGGCAGCCTGTTCCCGTTATTGTAAAAGAGGTTAAAGACGATATGGTTATACTGGATGCAAATCATTTTCTGGCGGGGCAGGAATTGGTTTTTGATATAGAATTAGTGGAGATTCAAGGTAAAATTCAATAGGCCAATTGGTTAAAAAGCCAATAGTGAGCAGTTTGCAAGGCGTGAACTGCTTTGCTTTGTATGTTTTATTCTTTCTTATTTCAGATACCTTAATTTGCTAGGGATAAACAATTTAAAATGATAAATATAGATAAAGAGGATCTTACCAATCGCTTTATGAGGTATGTGATGGTTGATACCCAAAGCGATCCTAACGGCACCGAATACCCGACCACAGAAAAACAAAAGAATTTAAGTAAGATTTTGTTCCAGGAACTGCAGCAAATGGGTTTTACTGACGTGGAGCTGGACGAATATGGTTACGTGTACGCATCTCTGCCCGGCAACAGTTCTAAAAAAAATATTCCTGCAATTTGCTTTTGTTCGCATGTAGATACCGCCCCCGATTGCAGCGGAACTGATGTACATCCATTGCTGCATAAAAATTACGATGGCAAGGATATCGTCTTACCCGATGATCCCACACAGATTTTAAAAGTCTCTGATTCGCCATATTTAAAAAATCATATTGGCAACGATATTATTACTGCCAGTGGTAAAACATTATTGGGTGCCGATGACAAAAGTGGGGTGGCAGTTATTATGCAGGCAGCACAATACTTAATAAATCATCGGGAGCTGTTACATGGCGATGTTAAGATTGTATTTACGCCCGATGAAGAAGTTGGAAAAGGTACAGCAAAAATTGACATGCAAAAAGTAGGTGCTGAGTTTGGCTACACGTTAGATGGGGGAGGAGCTGGCAGCCTGGAAGATGAAACGTTTAGTGCAGATGGGGCAAGCATTATAATCCTGGGTGTAATAGCCCATCCTGGCTATGCAAAAAATAAATTAGTGAATGCCATAAAAATTGCCGGGGAAATATTAGATGCCCTTCCAAAAGAAGAATGGAGCCCCGAGACGACAGAGCGGAGGCAAGGTTTTGTACACCCCGTTTCAGTAAATGGTATTGCTGAAAAAGCAACCATTGGCTTTATAGTACGGGATTTTACAACGCAGGGCTTAGTAGCACATCATGCAAGGTTAAAAAAAATTGCAGAAGACGTAATTGCCCGGCATGAGGGTGCTACGATGATGTATGTGCAGCAGGAACAATACCGTAACATGAAAGAAGTGCTCGATAATTATCCGCAGGTAGCAAAATATGCAGGAGAGGCCATAGTGCGTACAGGCCTTACCGTTAAGCAGGAAAGCATCCGTGGCGGCACAGATGGCAGCCGCCTAAGTTATATCGGGCTACCCTGCCCAAATCTTTTTACCGGTATGCAGAATATTCACAGCAAGCTGGAATGGATTGGGGTAAATGATATGGTAAAAGCGGCGGAAACAATTATACATCTGAGTATGATATGGGAAGAGAAAAGTTAAGATTTGATTACCGGCACCTGTTTTTCACCCTGGTATTATTGGTCTCACCGCTGTTCCGGAAGATAGTGGCTTTCTCTTCACTTTTATATCTCTAAGTACCATATATGAGAGCGTTATTTTAGGGCCCAACCCAAAAAATACTACCTTGCACAAAAATCATAAATAATGGAATTACTAAAAGATTATTGGTGGGCAATTATCCTGGTTGTTGCATTTTTAGGCTGCTTTGTCACCGTCAACCAGGGCTTTATTGGTGTGGTAACTATGTTTGGAAAATATCAGCGAATAATGCGGCCGGGCCTTAATTTTAAAATTCCCTTCCTGGAGCAAATTTTTAAAAAAGTAAGTATACAAAACCGCTCGGTAGAATTGGAATTTCAGGCCGTTACTATAGACCAGGCGAATGTTTATTTTAAATCAATGTTATTATATTCTGTACAAAATGAAAATGAAGAAACTATTCAGAAAGTTGCTTTTAAATTTATAAGTGATAAAGACTTAATGCAGGCATTAATACGGACAGTAGAGGGAAGTATCCGGGCATTTGTATCTACAAAAAAGCAGGCAGAAGTTTTAAATGTACGACGGGACATAGTAGAAAATGTAAAAGAACAGGTTGATGTAGCCCTGGAAGGTTGGGGTTATCATCTGCAGGATCTTCAGATTAATGACATCACTTTCGATGAAGCAATTATTACCAGCATGAGCAAAGTGGTAGCCAGCAATAACCTGAAAGCCGCTGCAGAGAATGAAGGGCAGGCGTTATTAATTACCAAGACAAAAGCCGCAGAAGCAGAAGGTAATGCCATTAAAATAGCAGCCGAAGCAGAAAGGCAGGCGGCACAACTCCGGGGGCAGGGTGTAGCGCTATTCCGGGAAGAAGTGGCAAAGGGTATGAGCCAGGCTGCGGAACAAATGAAACAGGCAAACTTAGACACCAATGTTATCCTTTTCAGCATGTGGACAGAAGCCATTAAAAACTTTGCAGAATATGGTAAAGGCAATGTAATATTTTTGGATGGGAGCAGCGATGGCATGGAAAAAACCATGCGCCAGATAATGGCTATGCAGCAAATGGGCGATAAAAAGAATATCTAAAAAAACTACATAATGGATTCACCGTAAAGTGCCATTTAAAGTGTGGCACTTTTTAATAAAATTTATATGCCATTTATAAAACAAGACAATCCTTTTGTAGTCCCTACGACAGACGGTAAATTAATTGAGGAACATTTTGGGTTGGCCTCCAATAAAGAATCTGCTCTCAGCATTGCGCACATGGTAGCCCCGGCAGGGTGGAGTGAGCCTTTTCAAAACCCTGCTTTTGATGAATATACCCTGGTAAGCCGTGGTAAAAAATTATTTGAAGTAGATGGCGAAAAAATAACGGTAATCGCCGGGCAAAGCATCCTTATAAAAGCAGGTAGCCGTGTACGTTATAGTAACCCTTCTCAGGAAGAATGCGAATATTGGAGTGTTTGCGTGCCGGCTTTTTCTCTGCAAGCGGTAAATAGGGAATTGGTTTGAAGATTAACATTTTGTTAAGCAGCATTATAGATATAGTTTCGTTGTATTGCACAACCGTATCCCCAGATTATCTTTTATAACCCGCAATTAATTAAAAAATATGTTTGATATTTTTTTACAGGTTGACAGCCTGGCCACCTCAACGGGATCACCTGCTAAAGTAGAAACGGTTTGGGGACTACTTACAAAAGGCGGCCCTTTGATGATTCCCCTGGGAATATTATTTGCACTTGCCGTTTTCTTTTTTATAGAACGTTTACTGGTAATAAGAAAAGCCGGTAAAGTGGAAGATAACTTTATGAGTATTATCCGTGATCATATTATAAATGGGAATGTGGCAGCTGCAAGAAGCCTGGCAAAAAATACGCATCATCCCGTAGCTCAAATGATAGATAAAGGGATTCAGCGCATTGGAAAACCCATTGATGCAATAGAAAAAAGTATGGACAACGTCGG
>JBDSDN010000152.1:0-17401 GCA_039920545.1 Ferruginibacter sp.
TGCCGATGAGCATTCAGAAATTAGGGAACAGCAGCGTAGCAACCGTTCCTACTTTATTTGATTTAGTACGAAAAAATAAAATGGCAGGGCATAATTTATACCCCGGGGATATTGTGTTGTTTGCATCTGTAGGTGCCGGCATGAATATTAATGCCTTTTGTTACAGAATATAAAAAAAACCCCGGAATAAACCGGAGATTTTACTAATTATGTTTTCTGCCGTGTGCTTTGTTATTTTTATACCAACCCTTGTGGTTTCCATTATCATGCTTATACCATCCTCTGTGTTTTCCATTATTGCCATCCCGGTCATAAACACGCCTATCCCTGGAATAGTTGTTATTTCTAGTTGTGGAATAAACTTTGTTTTTTGAGTTTGTGGTTTTAGCATTTCCATGCTGCATAACCTGCACTCTTTCACCTAAAGTTTGGGCATTTACATTAATAGAAAATCCTGCTAATAAGAAAATGCTCAAAATGGTAATAGTTATTTTTTTCATTATTTAAAATTTTTAATGACTCTTATCTTACTCTCAATACCGTGCCAATCAAAGAAATTTACCTAGATTATAAATTAAGAAACGTTTTAAATTAACCTTTATTGCCGATATCTTAAACATGTTCTGCATAAGAACTTGTAGGCTCACATGTACATATTAAATTCCTATCTCCATAAGTATTGTTTACCCTGCTTACGCTGGGCCAGAATTTATTTTCTTTTATATAATTTAAAGGGTATGCTGCCTGTTGCCTGCTGTAGGGATGAACCCAATCATTTGCTGTAATAACAAATTGGGTATGTGGTGCATTTTTCAAAGGGTTGTCTGTTTTATCACCTCCACCAACCTCTATTGCTTTTATTTCTTCCCTTATACTTAACATTGCGTCACAGAACCTATCCAGTTCTTCTTTGTTTTCACTTTCTGTTGGTTCTATCATGATTGTACCTGCTACCGGGAAACTTAAAGTTGGGGCATGAAAATTATAGTCCATTAAACGTTTTGCTACATCTTCAGCTTCTATACCTGCACTTTGTTTAAAGGGGCGTAGGTCTACAATAAACTCATGAGCGCAAGTACCATTTTTTCCGGCGTATAAAATTTTATATTGGCCCTGCAACCGGGCCTTCATGTAATTAGCATTTAGAATCGCATATTCCGTACTCTGCTTTAAGCCAGTAGGGCCCAATAATTTTATATAAGCATAACTTATTAATAATATACTTGCACTACCATACGGTGCAGAACTAACGGCATGAATTTCTTTATCATTTTTTTTCAAAATAATGTGCCCTGGAAGGTAAGGGACAAGTTTTTCATTAACACAAATTGGACCCATGCCAGGCCCGCCACCGCCGTGCGGTATAGCAAAAGTTTTATGCAGGTTAAGGTGACAGACATCGGCACCAATGCTGCCGGGAGAAGTTAGGCCAACCTGTGCATTCATATTAGCGCCATCCATATAAACCAAACCGCCATTTTCATGCACGAGGGAGCAAATTTCTTTAATGCTTTCTTCAAATACACCATGTGTGCTGGGGTAGGTAACCATCAGGCCTGCCAGGCTATCTCTATATTTTTCCACGTTAGCTCTCATATCTGCCATATCAATATTTCCAGCCTCGTCGCATTTGGTAACCACAACCTTAAAGCCCGCCATTACAGCACTTGCAGGGTTAGTGCCATGCGCCGAAATAGGAATTAAAATAATATTGCGATGAGAATTATTTCTATCGGCATGATATGCGCTTATAGCCAATAGCCCCGTATATTCGCCCTGGGCACCGCTATTAGGCTGTAGGGAGGTAGCAGCAAACCCGGTGATTTCACTTAACCATTGCTCTAGTTCTGTAATGATTTTCTGGTATCCTTTCCATTGGCTTGCTGGTGCAAATGGATGAATATTACTAAACTCCGGCCAACTCACCGGAATTAATTGGGTAGCGGCATTCAGTTTCATGGTACAGCTTCCCAGGGAAATCATCGACGTATTAAGACTTAAATCTTTATTTTCTAAACTTTTTATATATCGCATCATCTCACTCTCACTAAAGTGACTGTTAAAAACCGGGTGAGTTAAAAAATCAGAAGTGCGGGTCAGGTTAGATGGAATATTTTCCAACAGGCTATCCCCATCAAAATTTGCAATAGCGGTGTTACTTCCTTTTAATTCAGCAAATACATGGAGAATATCTACTACATCCCTCTGCGTAGTAGTTTCATCCAAAGAAATTTGAATTCCATTATCGTAATAATAAAAATTCATTTCCTTATTTTCTGCCAGGGCTTTTAAGGCTGAGGTATCGGAGAGGTTTATTTTAAGGGTATCGAAATATGCCTCGTTTTCATTTTCAAATCCCAAAACTTTCAATTCGTTGCAAAGCGTCTGTGCAAGCAGGCTGATCCTTTTTGCAATGTTTTTTAAGCCGCCTGCGCCATGGTAGACAGTGTACATTGCACTCATGTTTGCAAGGAGGGCCTGGGCCGTGCAAATATTACTGGTTGCTTTTTCCCGCCGGATGTGCTGCTCCCTCGTTTGCAATGCCATGCGCAGGCATCTTTTTCCCTGGGCATCTACACTAACTCCGATAATACGACCAGGGATATTTCTTTTAAATTCGTCTTTGGTGGAAAAAAATGCAGCGTGAGGGCCACCAAAACCCATAGGTACTCCAAGGCGTTGAGAATTTCCTACGGCCACATCTGCACCTAATTCGCCGGGTGGCGTAAGTAAGGTCAGCGCCAACAGGTCTGTTGCCATTACTACCATGGCATTTACACTATGTGCCTGGTCAATAAAATTTTTGTAATCTGCCACCAGGCCATTGCTGTCCGGGTATTGCAATATGGCACCAAAATAATTTTCATCCAGGGTTATATTTTTGTAATTCCCAAAAACCAACTCTATATTTACGGGCTTTGCCCTGGTGATGAGGATATCCTTTGTTTGTGCAAAAATGGTTTCTTCTACAAAAAACTTTGGTGATGTAATATGATCATGATTTTTATTCTTATGATTAAACAACATAGCCATTGCCTCAGCCGCCGCAGTTCCTTCATCTAACAAACTTGCGTTTGCTATTGGTAACCCGGTGAGATCGCTTACCATGGTTTGAAAATTCAATAAACTCTCCAGGCGGCCTTGCGCTATCTCTGCCTGGTATGGGGTGTATTGTGTATACCAGCCTGGGTTTTCAAAAACTGTTCTTAAAATTACACTTGGTACTATAGTGTTGTAATATCCCTGCCCAATATATGATTTGTATACTTTGTTTAGGGAAGCGGTGTTTTTGAGCTCCTGTAAATATTGATATTCGCTGACAGGGCCACCGGTGTTTAATAATTTATTAATTCTTATAGATGAGGGAACAGTTTTTTCAATCAATTCGTCAAGTGATGCTGCGCCGATGGTTTGCAACATTTGTGCTGCCTCTTCTTCATTAGGTCCAATGTGGCGGTGCGTAAATTCCTGTTGTTGTTTTTCAAAAAGGTTCATAAAATATTTTTTGCTCCTGATTTTGCAAACTTCCTCTGGGTTTTTATGCTTTTGAAAACCCATTAAATGCGCATGTTATTTAATAATTGGCGCAAAATTACGGCAACACAGGAACAATCTGAATTCTTTGTGTTACTAACTTATAATTGTAGAAAATTCGGGGTGTTTAAGCCGGGTTATCCTGAACAAACAATCTAAGAGGCGAAACTTATCTGCAAAAAAATGTTACTGCAAGCGCAGTAACATTTTTTTAAATTAATAAAAATCAGTGCAACTATTCATGCACTGCCAATACCGGAACTTTGCTTTGGTAAATCATTTTCTTCGTGTGCTGCGTTTTGAAAAGCTTTTCGTAAAAGCTATGGTGCTTAGGTTCAATGATAATCATATCAATATTTTTATCGTTTACAAAAAGGTTTACTGACTCGTGAAAATCGAAGAGCCGCATGAAATAAAATTCAGGTTTAAAATCGGCTAAAAGGCTTTCCATTTTATCCCTTTCCTCTTTAAAGGCGGTGGTTAAAGAAATATAATGGCTCTCATCTACATTTAAAATATGAAGTGCGGGTTTAAAATCTTCCAGCACTCTTTTAACGGCTAACAATACCGGTGTTTCCTGAACATATTTCATTTCGGACGAAATTAAAACATTATCAAGGCCTTTATAACTAGCCTCAGATGGAACAATTAATACAGGGCATATGTTTTTTTCCGCCATCTTTAATGTATTAGACCCCGAGAAACGTTGAGAAATCGGGGACTTGCCCGTTAAGCCCATGATGATCATATATGCCCGCCTCACATGTGAAAATGCCGTCAGGCAGTCAATAAAATTATCACCGGATTCAGAAAAAGTTTCTATGTGTGTGGATGTAACAGATAGCTCCTTTTTGAGAGTGTCAAGATAATTATTAACCTCGTTAAGTTCTTCCCCCTTATCGTAAAAATGGTACAAAATAAGGATTACATCAGCCCTGTTACTATACATATCTGCTGCATAGTGGGCTGCATTGAAAGAGGTTTGAGAAAAGTCTAAAGGAATAATTACTGTTTTCATGTATTATATTTTTTGCAAATTTATCAATTCAATTGAATATTAAGGGTGTATTTATTTCCCTTACATAAAAATACGCTTCAATCACTTTAAAATTGTAAAAACGATATTTGCACAATGAGTGATGAATTATTAGAAAATTGGCAGAAAAAATCCGTAGATCACCAAAAAAAATACAAACAGTTTTTGCAACGGGCTGATAAAAATAAAGTTCTTAAAAAGTTACCCGGGTTACATGAAGAGGCATTTAAAAATATTGACTGCCTTGCCTGTGCAGCATGTTGTAAAACCTATTCGCCACGTTTTAAAACACCAGACATTAAACGTATTGCAAAACACCTGAAATTAAAAGAGGGGCAGTTTATTGAGAAATATCTACTGTTAGATAATGAAGGAGATTATGTCGTTAATTCCAGGCCATGCCCCTTTTTGGGTAGCGATAATTGTTGCAGCATTTATAGCGAACGCCCATCTGACTGTAGCCGTTTTCCTTACACAAATGAGGATATCATTTTAAAACGACAACAGTTAACTTTAAAAAATTCAACTTTTTGCCCGATTGTATATTTTGTTTTGGAAAAATTAATGGCTAAATAAATTTTTCGAAATTTGTAATGCTAATTTGCTAAAGTAGTTCGCTTGCTAATTCTTTATAGAGTATTCGTTTTCCTTTGAAATTTCATGAAGAATAGGATAATTATTTTTGTCGCCCATTATTTTACGGAGCCGGATTTGTATTAGTTAATTCCATATATGCGGCCGTAAGCGGCCTTTCTATTCCATCCCCTTTCCATTGCGGTGAGCCGGGAATTTCAGTTGCTTTAATTATTTCTTCTTTAGTTTTACCGGCCTTTATTTCTCCTTCAGTAAATTTTAAAACATTTCCCAAATAATCTCTGAATGCAAATAAGTCGTCTGCCTTTACAATTATATCATAGCCTGTACCTGCATGGCCACATACATAAGTGGTTTTTTTGTTGAATGTAGCGGTTGTTTTCTCTAATACTTTCATCCAGCTACCGATGTTTGCACCGGCAGATTTATCTACGAACGGATGGCGACGGTTAAATACAAGATCACCCATATGTATGATATTGCTATGTTTTAAATGAATGATGCTATCTCCATTAGTGTGAGCTGCGCCATAATAGCTCATAGATATTTCTTCTTTGCCAATTTTTTTGCTCCAGTTATCGGAGAAGGTCTGGTCGGGGTAGAATTGTTTGTCTTCAGTTTTATTTTTAATGGCAACATTCTGTTGATTAATTTTTGAATTTTCATGCGCCAAAACATGGGGAACCAAACCTTTAAACGCAATGTTACCGGCAGTATGGTCACCATGATGATGGGTGTTAATGAGCAGGCGGAAAGGAATTAATGTCTTCGTTTTTAATTCTTCAATTAGATGCGGTGCAGTATCAGGGAATTGGGCATCAATAATTACAGCACCATCTTTCCCAAGCATAAAGAGAATAGTGCCTCCTTTTTCAGTAAACACACCAATATTCTTTGTGAGCATTTTTATTTTATACGAGGGGTCAGCTAAAAAATGCGCCAGGGATTTTGAATTTAAAAATGCCAGGCTACCAAGTGTAAGGCCTGTATTGCGAAGGAAGGATCTACGGTGCATATTGAATAATTTATATTTAAAATTACTGTTTTTTTAATTGAGCTATTTCGTTTGCCAATTTATATCATGGTAACAGTTGAAGTTTAGTGATCGTCACAATTAAATAATCAAAGTTTGTCGGGAGTCAGAGTTTACTTTTGCTCCTGCGATTTCGACGTTTTAAAAAGATCAAAAAGGTTTAAAACTTGAAATCCCCCCACTTTTTAATATTCTATTTTTCTCAGGTTCGGGAACTTAAACCAGGTGCCCAGAACGACTAATACCGACATTACTCCCCCGAAGACAACTGCTGGCAGAGTGCCCAACAGGCGGGAGGTAAGGCCACTTTCAAACTGACCCAATTCGTTCGACGAATTTATGAAAATCATATTTATAGATGCTACTCTTCCCCGCAATTCGTCGGGAGTATGTAATTGCGCTATTGTTCCCCTAACTACCATACTTATGCCGTCAAAAAAACCGGCTGACGCCAGCGCTAAAAAACTAAGCCAGTATATTTTTGATATTCCGAATACAATGATAAATATTCCAAAGCCAGCTACAGCCAGTAACATCTTTAATCCTTGCTTTTGGCGCATAGGCATCATCAACAAAAGTAAAATGCTCACCAGGCCTCCAATATCCATGGCGGCATTTAAAAACCCGTATCCAATTGGCCCGGTGTGTAAAACATGTTCTGCAATCTCTGGGATAAAAGCAACTGCGCCACCGAATAATACAGCAAAAAGGTCAAGAGAAATTACACCCAGCAATGTTTTATTATTCCACACAAAAGAAAATCCATGTTTTATAGCCTCAACCATTGGTTCTTTTTTCTCTGTAATAAGTGGAGGTTTCGGTTTTATTCTTAGTGCAAAAACACCGGCTGCTAATAATAGGAGTGCAGCTACGAAATAAGCGTTCGAAATACCCGTAAGGGCAATTAATAAACCGCCAGTTGCATGCCCTGTAATAGAAGAGGTGAGGTAAGTTGAAGTATTGAGTGAAATAGCTTTTTGTAGCATATCCCTCGGAACAATTGCAGCTATCATACTGTTGGCTGCAGGAGCAGAAAAAGACCTGATTATGCCTGTGGCAAAAACTGCAAAAAGTATGATTGAAATTTTTGTTGGTATAGTAAAGTTTAGGGAGGGGAGGCTATTGATTGCCAGAGACAGGGCGCAGATAAAATAAAATACATAAGACCATACGAGGATATTTTTTTTATCGTGTGTATCTATATAATGGCCGGCATACAAAGCTGTAGCAACTGCCGGTAAAAATTCGGTGAGCCCGGCAACCCCTACCATAAAAGTATTTGCCAGGTGAAATACCTGGTAAATTACTATGGTAGCAATCATGCGTAACCCCAGGGTATAAAAAAGACGGGCAGTTAGAAAATGCCAGAACTCTTTAGGTAGAATATCTTTTTTATTCATAAGTCATTTCAGGGTAGAGTGATGTAATGCTGACCATTTTCGTATTCTTTATCCAATGCATCAGTAATCGTTTTTAAATGTTCTGTATTTCCCAGGAAATCTGCACTGCCTGCGTCTACAAAAAGCGTTTTAATATTATGCTGTTTTATATATTGCGTATAAGTTTCCTGGAGGCTAAATAAATAATCATTCGGAATTCCCTGCTCATATTTCCTGTTGCGTTTTTTAATATTTTCCTGAAGTTTATTTACAGGAGTATGCAGGTAAATCAAAATATCAGGTTGCAGAATCTGGGGATTAATAATTTCGAATAATTTTTGATACAGTCTGAATTCTTCTTCCGGTAAATTTACTTTTGCAAACAACAGGCATTTTGTAAAAAGATAATCAGACACGGTTATGTTTTGAAACATATCTTTTGTCTGCAATAAATCTTTAAGCTGTTTATAGCGTTCGGCCATAAAAAATAATTCCAGCGGAAATGCATACTGGTCGGGGCTTTCATAAAATTTAGGCAAAAAGGGATTTTCAGCGAATTCTTCAAGGATAAGCCTGGCATTATAATGTTTGCTAAGCAGATGCGCCAGGGTTGTTTTGCCGGCACCGATATTTCCCTCTATTGTTACAAAATTATATTTCATCCTGTTTGCAAAATAAGAGGAAAGATGGATAGGGCAGTTAAATTTTTTTTACCGCCAGTTTATCGGGACAATCCAGTAATATCTGGTGAATTGTTTTATTTAAAACCGGATGAATAAAGCTGGGGGATAACTGGTTTAAAGGGATAAGTGTAAATCTCCTGTTTTGTAAAGCCGGATGTGGAACAATTAAATTTTTGGTCTGTATAATGTCTTTATTAAAAAAAAGAATATCAATATCTATCGGCCGGGGAGCGTTCTTTTCGGTGCGTATCCGCCCCAGAATTTTTTCTATTTTTAAAAAAATTTCAAGCGTAGCTGAGGCATTGTATTTAGTCTTTATAACAATTACCTGGTTTAAAAAATCTGCCTGCTTTATATTTCCCCAGGCAGCAGTTTTATAAATATTGCTTTGACGGATAATGGGTCCGATCTTTTTCTCAATATGTTTTTTAGCCAGAATAAACTGTTGCTGGCTGTTGCCCATATTACTGCCAAGGAGTATATAAACTTTATTCATTCAATGGAAAATAGCCTTTTATCCGGCCAAAAAGATTTCGTTTTTTGAATTTTTACTTTTTTAAAATCACGGTGTAAGGGATTTATGAGAAAATTATTTTCTTCCTGAATTACGGCAGAAGGAACTTTTAAAAGTAACGATGAATTTTGCTTAATGAATTCATCACCTATAAATTTTGTGTACATAAAATCCTCCTTCCATTTTTCTTTTATCTTTATTAATTTTATTTCTTTAAAAGGCTCTTCTTCGGGGAGCTTAATAAATAATAATTCAAGCTCAATACTATAGTCTTTAAATTGCGTATTCACAAGCATTTCAAGTACCGCTAAAGAAATATGGGTTGAGGTGTACAGCATGGGTATTCCCTTTGAGTTCCATCGGGAGCCATTTAGTTTGGCGCCCGTACCAGAGATATCATCTTTATAAATTCCATTTGTAATTCGGTAAACTATCATGCAAATAAACCATGTTGAATTCTGCTTAATTGTACCAACACATTTTGAATGCCCTCGTAAGTAGAAAGGGAATTGATGGTTAAATTTCCTTCCAACATATAAGGGTTTCTTTTAAGCCAGTTATAGAAATTTTCAACCTTTCCAAAAGTTATCTTCCCTGCCTCCAAAACTTTAAACACCTGTAATGCCCTTTCAGCATTTATTGGCGCAAATGAACCATTACTTTTTGCATACCGCTGCAGGGTGCGTTCACTTACATGAAGAATACCTGCCCACTCCGCTTGGGTAAATGGAGAATTTTCCGCAATTTTTTTAAATTCATTGTATGTAAATTCTTTTAAGGAAGGAAGTTTTTTAAGGGGCCTGTATTCTGCAATAGATTCCTGAAGAATACCAGAAGTATTTTTAAGGGTAGGATTTTTTTTCTTACTGATAGTGGGCGTTTTTTTCATAACTACGACAGCTGTCTCTCAAATATACGACATCTGTCTTAAATATTTATAAATTTTCTGTTCTTTTTCCAATAAATTTGCTTTCCCAAATAACTGGCTTTTATGAAGTATAATCAATTACGGGCCATGTGGGCTATAACTAGGGCGAGCCTTAGGTCAATCATGCGTAGTCCTTCTGCAATTATTTTCAGTTTTGTGTTTCCTTTTATTTTTATATTGGTTTTTGGTTTTATTGGTAATAATGGAGGCAGGCAATCTTTTAGAATTGTGGTAGATGCAGGGGCAGATACAAGTAACGAATTATACACAGCAATTAAGAATACAGAAGGCATAAATATTGTACAATATAAATCTGCCAAAGCATTAAAATTAGATATGCAGAAAGGCAGGATTGCAGGAATTATAAACATTCTAAAAACTCCTGGAGCATTTAACCCTTATAGCATTCAACTCAAAAGCACTACCTCCAGCAATGATAAATGGCCACAGCTCAAAGCCCTCATAGAAAGCAAAATAAACGAAGTGAATGGTAAAATTTATGAAAAAAACCCTTCTTATGCAGCTTTTGATTTCAATTACCAAAAAGATATAACCGAAATACGTCAGTACAAAACCATCGATTTTATTCTACCGGGGCAGCTAGGTTTTTCCCTGCTTAGCTCGGGTGTTTTCGGTGTTGCATTTATGTTTTTTAATCTTAGGAACACCCTGGTGCTAAAGCGCTTTTTTGCCACGCCAATAAGCCGCACCTTTATCGTTTTGGGCGAAGCCCTAAGCCGGGTAATTTTTCAGATGCTAACCGCAATTGTAATTATTGCAGCAGGATATTTTTTCTTTGGATTTACGCTGGTAAATGGCATTCAAACATTTTTAGATATGCTTTTATTAAGTTTTATTGGTTTGCTTGTATTTATGGGATTTGGATTTATTGTGAGTGGCCTTGCAACAAGTGATAGTACCATACCTCCATTTGCTAATTTAATTACATTGCCCCAGTTTTTATTGGGAGGAACATTTTTTTCTGTAGAGGCATTTCCAAAATGGCTGCAACCCATTTCCAAAGCCTTACCGCTGACGCATTTAAATACTGCAATGCGGAGCGTAGCATTTGAAGGGCAGAGTTTATGGGATGTTAAAGGGGAGATTGGTGTTTTATTATTATGGGGCATTGCAGTTTACATTGTGGCTATAAAAGTGTTTAAATGGGAATGATTGCTTAACTATCGAAAATCCTCAGCAGTTTTTTACCTATTTAATTTTGAAGGATTCACCAAATTAATTCAGGGATAAAAAATTTCATAAATTAATTCATCCAATTTTTTTAGCACGCTTAAAGACACAAGCAAATGAAAATGCTTAAAGGTATCGCAATTATATTTCTCTGCTTATTTATAAGCATAACATTGCTTTCCTTGCTGATACCTTCAAATGTCAGGACGGTAAATAGTGTAGTTATTCATGCAGACAAGAATAAAATATTTAACCAAATAGCAGATTTCAGTAATTGGAAAAACTGGCATCCCGTTTTTCAAAATGATTCCAATGCATTTTATAGCAATCCATCGTTTGGCGTAAATGCAAATGTAAAGTGGGTTACAAGTGGTAAAACGAATGAACTACTGATAACAAAAAGTACAGCTCAGGAAATAACGATTTTACAATTAAGACCAGGAGAAAAAGAGGTTGTACATATTTTATCTATTGTGCCTAATAAAGGTTCGCCAGCCTTGCAGGTTGAATGGAATGTTCTGACAAAATTGAAGTGGTATCCCTGGGAAAAATTCAGGGGTATTTTTATAGATAAGATAGCCGGCCCCGGATACGAAGCTTCTTTAAATAACCTTAAGGCTTTACTTGAAGAAAAAAATTAAGAGGGAAAACTAATTTTACCCATAGATACAGCAGGCATTCCTTTAAATTTTTTAGGCAGGGATTCCTCATTACCTGCTACACATTCATTTGCCAGTATTGCAAATAACACCGCTTCCTTGGCATCAGGATTTATATTTAATTGTGCCGTGGTATTGAAAGTACAATATGGTAAGGCCTCTTTTAAATGGTGAATTAATAAAGGATTATGCATGCCGCCGCCACTGCTGAATATTTTAAATGATTTCTTTTTTCCTACAACGGTTTTTAATGCTGCCGAAATTGTCTCTGCCGTAAATTTATTTAATGTTGCCATAGTATCGGCCACTGAAATATGATGGGTTGCTGAAGCACTTTTAGCAGCATTCAAAAATTCTAAATTAAATAACTCAGGACCGGTAGTTTTAGGGAAGCCACCGCTAAAAAACGGGTGGCTGTTTAAAGCCGCCAGCAGTGATTGACATATAATCCCGCTTTTTGCAATGGCGGCATCTTCATCAAAAAATTTCCCCTTAAAATTGTCCTGTATAAACGCATCCATGAGGGTATTACCAGGGCCAGTGTCGGTACAGAATATTTTTACCGGATCCATATCGGCCGGGAGATATGTAAAATTAGCAATACCACCAATGTTTAATAAAATTCTGTCATCACCTTTTTTGCCAAAAATCAAATAATCGCCATACACTGCCAGGGGCGCACCTTCTCCGCCAGCGGCTATATGTTTCTGCCTGAAATCACTAATTGTTATAATACCTGTCTCCATGGCTAAATGGTCTCCATCACCAATTTGTAACGTGGCATTCCCAAATTTTATTTGCTGGTGTAAAGACGTGGGGGCATGGTAAATTGTTTGGCCATGACTGGCGATCAAATCAATTTTTGAATTTTTTATTTTCCACTTTTTTAAACAATTTTTTATTATTGCTGCATGTCTCAAAGCTACCCAGGGATTTAGGAGGCATAATTTTTCCAGGCTAACATTTTTTTTAGAGAATATAGTTTTAATTTCATTTTTAAAATCATCCTCAAACGGTACACTCTCAAATTCGACCAACTCCACCTTAGTATTTATGCCGCTTTTTTTTATTTTGCAAAGCGCTACGTCTAACCCATCCAGGGAAGTGCCACTCATTAAGCCAATAATAAAGCGTTTCTCTTTTTTTGCAATTTTGTATAATCTTTCAATGTTTGTATTCATTAATTTTAGTTTACATAAAAAATCATAACGTAAGAATGCATTTTTTTGCAATAATATATTTATTTTTCTGCTTTTCTTTGCAGTTTTAAAACATATTCTTAATATTACCCTGCCAAATAATCATTATTAAATGCTTAAGACAGAGCGCCAGGCTTTCATTTTACACAAAGTAAACTTACATAATCGTGTTTTGTGCAGCGATCTCAGTTTAGAAATAAATGTTTCTGAAGATACCATCCGCAGGGATCTGCAGGAGCTGTCAGATTATGGAAAATTGATAAAAGCACATGGAGGAGCACTTTCAAAGTCTTTTTATTCTACTTTTAATGCCTCTAAAGTTTATTCCTTAGAAAATAAAAAATGTATTGCTCAAAAAGCAGCCACTCTCATAAAAGACGGCATGTTTGTTCTTACCACCGGGGGTACAACTATCATTGAACTGGCAAAAGCATTACCTCAAAACTTGCATGCAACTTTTATTACTGGTAGCTTGCCTGCAGCGCTGGAATATTTGCATCATCCGAACATTGAAGTAATAGTAATAGGAGATAAAGTTTCAAAAAATTCTCAGATTACTGTTGGAGGAGAAGCTATTTCAAAAATAAAACAAATTAAAGCCGATTTATGTTTCGTAGGCACTAATGCCCTTGATGCAGAATATGGCTTAACTGATAATGATTGGGAAGTTGTGCAGGTAAAAAAGGCGATGATTGAATCCTCTGTAAAAGTTGTTTCACTTACGATAGCGGAAAAAATTAATACCAGGCAGCGTATTCAGGTATGCGATTTACAGGCCATTGATGTGCTGGTTACTGAATTACCTACCGATGCTGAACTCCTGCAACCTTACATCAAAAAGGGATTGATTGTTTTATAACTTATTCCTACTTTATACAATATTTTTAAACCAAATAAAAACTGCGACATGAATAATTACATTCCTAAATGGTTACTGAGGAGAAAATGGGTAAGCCTTTTTCTTCTTTTGAACCTCTGTACCCTGGCTGCCGTTGCACAGGTGAGAATAAGTGGTAAAGTAACAAACGCTCTTGGCGAAGGCATTCCTAATGCTTCGGTAACAGTAAAAAATGGTAATGCCGGTGTTTCAACAAGTGCAGACGGCTCCTACGATTTTACTGCTAATTTAAAAAACGGAAAACATACCCTGGTTTTTTCCGGCGTCGGCTTGAAAACCGAAGAGCAAACTTTTAATGTTAATGATAATGCAGGTATAACTGCCAGCGCTCAATTACAAACCGATCCGTTAGGGTTAGACGAAGTTATTGTAACAGGAACCTCCGCCGGTACTACCAGGAAGCAATTAGGAAGTTACATCAGCACCATTAAAGCAGATCAGTTAACCAAAGGTGCAACCGCAAATGTGCTGGCTGCACTCCAGGGTAAAACACCGGGTGCACAAATCACTCAAAATAGTGGGGATCCTGGTGGTGGGCTTTCAGTGCGGCTCAGGGGTATAAGCTCTGTAAATAGTAGCAGCGAACCTTTATATATTGTGGATGGAGTAATTATTAATAATGCAACCACCCGGGTTACAAATACGAGTGGTAATTATGACGGTCAGAATTTTGTTGGATCTATTGGGCAAAACAGGCTGGCAGATATTAATCCTGCCGATATTGAACGTATAGAAGTATTAAATGGAGCAGCAGCCGCGGCAATTTATGGATCAAGGGCAAACGCAGGTGTGGTCCAAATATTTACAAAACGTGGAAGTATCGGTGCCCCGGTAATTAGCGTTTCCTCAAGTGTAAATTTTAGCCAATTGCGAAAAGGTGTTCCCGTAAATATGTCGCCTACTAAATTTGGCGGACCTACTGATGGCCCCGGTGCACAAACCCAGGATGTCCTTACACCGGCACTCACTATCACTACACCAGTGACCCGGTATGATTATAACGATTATATATTTCAAAAGGCTATAGGTACAGATAACAATGTTTCTATTGCTGGCGGGAAAGACAAAACAAAATACTATGCCTCAGGTGCCTACTTTACAAATGAAGGCATAATAAAAAACACAGATTTCAGACGCTATAGCTTCAGGGTAAATTTAGATCAGGCCCTGGGTGAGAGGGTTAATTTCAATATTGGGTTAAATTATGTAAACAGTCTGAGTAATGAGAAACCTGACGGGAACTCTTTTTTCTCTCCCCTGAATTCTATAAATATTATTGGTAATTTTCATGATTTGCAAACCAGGGATGCCCTTGGAAACATAAAGGCAATTGGTGAAAGGGGGAGGGTAAACCCGGTTTCAGTAATTGAAGACATTAAGCAACAACAGGAGACTAACAGGCTCATTGCAGGTATTGGTTTAAAAGTACGTCCATTCAAAGGCTTATCATTCGATTATACCTTAGGAATTGATCAATACACCCAGCGGGGAGAAACATTTATACCTCCTTTTGCATATAATGTAAGTGATGGATTCTTTGGTGGCGGGGCCGCATTAGATCCAACAAGAAATGGATATGCCAGTGCAGCAACAGACAATTTTTTTCAGATAAATAATGAGATAAACGGAACCTACCAATTTAATATCACTAGTGATATTGGCTCTACTACCCAGGTCGGTTATTCAGTTCAATATGAAAAAAATAATTATCTACTTGCCCAGGGACGTGGGTTAGCGCCATTTGTAAAAACGGTAAATGGTGCAAGTACCATCATACAGGGAGCTGACGAAAGAAGTGAACTTTCCGTGTCAGGCTACTATGCCCAGGAAAATCTTAAATTCAGAAATATTTTATTTTTAACCGGGGCTATCAGGGTTGATGGATCCTCAGTTTTTGGGCCCGATCAACGTAACCAGAAATATGCAAAAGGCAGTGCCGCCTATGTAATCAGTGAACATGGTTTCTGGCAGAATATGAGCCTGAATAAATATTGGAATTTTGCAAAACTGAGAGTTGCCTATGGCGAAAGTGGCAACCTAACCGGAATTGGCGCATACTCCCGGTTTAATGCCTATAGCAGCAATTCATTTTTAAGCAGGACAGCACTAACCTCCAGTACCACCCTGGCAAACACAAACGTAAAACCAGAGCGCCAGGAAGAATTGGAATTTGGAATAGACTTAGGCTTTTTAGGCAACAGGGTAAGCTTTACAGCAAATCGTTACAAAAAAACAGTCAGAGATTTACTGATCAATCGTTTTGTTGCACCTACCACTGGCTTTAGTAGTTTATTGGATAATTTCGGTACGCTGGAAAATAAAGGGTACGAACTTTTGCTCGTAGGCAAACCTGTACAAACAAAAAGTATAGGGTGGACTATAACGGGTATTTACAATCACAACCGGAACAGGGCGCTTAAAATAGGCCAGGCGTTAACTTTGCTTAGTACCAACCAGGGCGCACCGGTAGCTATTATTGAGGGACAACCTATCGGGGTGTTTTACGGAGCATTTTTTGCCGTAGATGGCAATGGAAATTTACTTAAAAATGCAGCAGGTTATCCTCAGGGAGAAAGGGGAATTCAAACCGGTGCATTAACTTATACCGTTGTCAGGGATCAATCCACCGGCCTACCTGTTACTACTCCTCCTAATGTATTGGTTCGAAAAATTATAGGCGATCCAAACCCTGATTATACTGCCTCATTGGTAAATGAAATCAATTATAAAAAAGCAAGTTTACGGGTACAGCTTGATGCTGTAAAAGGTAATGAGGTTTTTAATGCTGACTGGAGAACAAGACAGGGAGTGGGAAATGGTAAAGAAGCAGAAAAAGAGCAGCGGGGAGAATACCCAAGAGGGTACATCAGTAGTTTTTACGGCAGTGTTGAACAATGGCGCATTGATGATGGCTCATATGTAAAACTTCGGGAAATATCTTTAAGTTATTCTTTCGGCAAAATTAAAATGTTTAATGAAATTACTGCTTCAGTTGCGGGAAGAAATCTAATTAGCTGGGACAATTATAAAGGATATGATCCGGAAGTAAATTCTGGCGGGCAAAGTACAATCTTGCGGGGAATAGATTTCGGCTCGGTCCCTATTCCAAAAACTTTCAGCGTTGGAATTTCTGCAAAATTTTAATTTTTAAAAATTTATTTATGAAAAATAATAATAAAAAAATCCTTGTTGCTGCAGCAATGATTATCATTCTTTTTTTACAGCTAAGTTGTAAGAAAGATTATACAGATCCTAACCGGGCCGGCGAAGACCAGGTGTTTACTTCAGCCAAAGGATTAACCGGTGTTGTTGTTGGATTACAAAGAGTTTATACTTTAGGCCGGGCCAGTACCCTTTACAACCTTATTACGGTAAACGGGTTACTAACAAATGAACTTATAGTTGTAAATACGGGAAATACCGCTGAAGTACAGTTAGCTGCCGGGGGCACAGCCGTTGACGGAAACAATACTATTCTTACCACTTTCTGGAGTACCTGTAATAAAGTGGTCTACGATGCTGATAAAGCTATTGCCGGTGCTGGTACACTTGCTGATAAAAATTTTGCAAGTGGTTTAATTGCGTATGCCAGTATTTTTAAAGCAATGTCAATGGCTGACATGGCACAGTTTTGGGAAAAAATTCCGATAGGCATAGGGGCTGTTGGTGAGGGGACAACATTTATAGACAGAATTGAAGGTTTTAAGTCGGCGATAAAAGTGCTTGACGATGCGCAGGTAGCTATTACAGCTA
>JBDSDN010000153.1:0-3104 GCA_039920545.1 Ferruginibacter sp.
AACGGGATCTTATGCGTTTACCAATGCCAACATTGTAAAAGATGCCCAAACCACATTGAGGAATGCGACCCTAATAATTAAAGAAGGGAAAATTACTGCCGTGGGTACTGGTATTACTATCCCTGCAAATGCAGTGGTCATTGATTGTAAAGGAAAATTTATTTATCCCTCCTTTATTGATATTTATAGCGATTACGGCATGCCGGTAGTGCAACGGCAGGGAGGCGGCTTTAACTTTTTTGCGGCTGCACAAATTACCAGCGCTACCAAGGGTGCTTACGGCTGGAACCAGGCCATAAAGCCTGAAATAAATGCCGCAGAAATTTTTGTTGCCGATGATGCAAAAGCAAAACCGTTAAGGGAAAATGGCTTTGGCGCCGTGCTTACCCATCAAAAGGATGGAATTGCCCGAGGAACGGGTGCAGTTGTAAGCCTGGCCTCAACCAAGGAAAATTTTGATATTATAAAAGAAAGAGCGGCTGCAAATTATTCTTTCACTAAAGGTAGTTCTACGCAAAGTTATCCGCAAAGTATAATGGGGACTATTGCTTTATTGCGCCAGACTTTTTTAGATGCACAATGGTACAAAAACCAGCCGGCCGGGCAAAGTACCAAACCAACAGAAGGTACTAACCTTAGCCTGCAGGCCTGGAACAATAATTTATTGCTGCCGCAGATTTTTGAAGCAAACGATAAATGGAACGATATCAGGGCAGACAGGATTGGGGATGAGTTTGGTGTGCAGTTTATCATTAAAGCAGGTGGCAATGAGTATCAGCGCATGGCAGCAATAGCTGCAACAAAAGCCAGCTTTATTCTTCCACTTAATTTTCCGCAGGCTATGGATGTAGAAGACCCCAACGAGGCACGATTTGTCTCGCTGGCCGATTTAAAAAACTGGGAAATGGCCCCGTCAAATCCGGCAGCATTTGAAAAAGCCGGTATTAATTTTTGCATTACAACTGCTGATCTAAAAGATTCTAAACAGTTTTTAGCCAATTTGCGAAAAGCAATAGAATATGGCCTTAGCGAAACAAAGGCTTTGGAAGCGCTGACAAAAAATCCGGCGACATTATTAAATATTTATAGAGAAACCGGAAGTATAGAAACAGATAAACTGGCCAATTTTATCATCACTAACGGGCCGCTGTTTGCAGAAAAAACATCCATTCTTCAAAACTGGGTGCAGGGAGAAAAATATATAATAAAAGAAGATGGGTTTAAAACAACCTCAGGTATTTACAACTTGGCCATCATTTCCCAGAATGTTGTAAAAAATTATACCCTGGATGTAAAGAATAATAATTCAGCCATACTAACGTCTAAGGATACCCTGGGAGTAAAATATAAGTCTGATGGAAAATTAATTAACATCAGTTTCTCACCAGTGCCCGGCGCAAAAAAAAGAAGTACTGTTGCAAAAGACAGTTCTGTTAACGCCGCTGCCGTAAAGCCCACCCTGCAAGATACGCTGCTGGTAAAGAGAGATTCCTTGATACAGGCTAACACTGGAGATGATCAGTTGCCGGAAAAAAATAAACCCGTACTGGCAAATACAAAACTAACTGGCGCCGGTTTTACTGAGCCCGCTATTCGCTTAAGTGGCGTAAATTATGGAGATATTATGCAGGGCACGGGTGTAGATACAGAAGGGAATATGGTCACCTGGACCGCAACTTTTGTAAAAGAATCGGTGGTAAAAACAGACAGTATAAAAAAGAAATCAATCCCTTCTTTTGGCAAATTAACCTTTCCCAACCAAGCGTATGGTTTTACTGAAATGCCAAAACAGGAAACTATTTTAATAAAAAATACTACAGTATGGACGAATGAAAAAGAAGGCATCATAACCAATACAGATGTGCTGGTACAAAATGGCAAAATTACTTCCATTGGCAAAAATTTATCTTCTGCTTCTGCAAGAGTAATTGATGGTACGGGTAAAAATCTTACCCCCGGCATTATTGATGAGCATTCGCATATAGCAGCATCATCAATAAATGAAGGCGGCCAGTCTGTGACCTCAGAAGTGAGGATCGCAGATAATATTTTTCCTGATGATGTAAATATTTACCGGCAGCTAAGCGGCGGCGTTACCACGTCGCATATTTTGCACGGCAGCGCCAATACCATTGGGGGGCAAACGCAATTGATA
This sequence comes from Ferruginibacter sp., assembly GCA_039920545.1. GTDB lineage: Bacteria > Bacteroidota > Bacteroidia > Chitinophagales > Chitinophagaceae > Ferruginibacter. Next base: position 2,156 of record JBDSDN010000153.1, read on the forward strand.
AAACTTCGCTGGGGTGCAGATGATAATGAGCTTAAATTTAAAGGCGCTGACCCTTTTATTAAATTTGCCCTGGGAGAAAATGTAAAGCGTACGCCCTCCCAAAACAACAACCGTTTCCCGGATAGCCGGATGGGTGTAGAACAGGTACAGGTAGATGCTTTTACAAGAGCCAGGGATTATGAAAATGCCTTGAAAGGGCCCAGGGGTAAGTATGTGCGGCGAGACCTGGAGTTGGATGCCCTGGTAGAAATTTTAAATAAAAAAAGATTCATTACCTGCCACAGTTATGTGCAAAGTGAGATTTTACAAATGATGAATGTGGCAGAGCGCTTTGGCTTTACGCTGAACACTTTCACCCATATCCTGGAAGGGTATAAAGTAGCGGATAAAATGAAGGCACATGGGGCCAACGCTTCTACTTTTAGTGATTGGTGGGCATATAAATTAGAAGTACAGGATGCCATTCCTTACAACGCAACCATAATGCATAACGTTGGGGTAAACGTGGCCATCAACAGCGATGACGCAGAAATGGCGAGGCGCCTGAACCAGGAAGCCGCTAAAAGTATTAAGTATGGCGGCATGAGCGAAGAAGATGCTTTTAAAATGGTGAGCCTTAACCCTGCTATCATGCTGCACATAGATAAAAGCGTGGGCAGTATAAAAGTTGGTAAAGATGCAGACCTTGTTTTATGGAGCGATAATCCATTGAGCGTTTATGCAAAACCTGAAAAAACAATTGTAGATGGTATTGTATATTTTGACCTGGAGAGGGATATCCAGTTACGCCAGCAAATAAAAACAGAAAGGAACCGCATTATTCAAAAAATGCTTGGAGAAAAGAAAAACGGAAGCCCGATGATTGGCGCTATGCCCAGCTTTAAGCAAATGAATGTTTGCGAAGAGCATATACATAATCATGGGTTACTGGTGGAAGAGGTGGAATAAA
>JBDSDN010000154.1:0-5021 GCA_039920545.1 Ferruginibacter sp.
TCCCACCTGCCTCAGCATGGTTATTAATTGCCCCCGGTGAAAACTCTGGTGATTAAATAGGTGATGCACGGCTTCGTACACCGGTTGTTTGAACTGCTCTTTTTTAGAATTACGGTAAATAAATTCATGAGTGAGGGCCGCTTCAGTAGCCAGGTCTATCCACTCTTTCCATTGTTTGGATTGTTGATGTAAATGATTGCTCAACTCTACTACAGAGCCCGTAAAAGTGGTACTAGGCCATGCAATGTTTTCCTGCAGTTTAATGCGTTGCCACCAGATGTATTCAACATCCCAAAGGTGAAGCAGGGTGGCAAAAATGCTGTTGAAGCTGCTGTTGATATCCTGCTGCAATTGCTGATCAGTGAGGTTTACGATTACATCTGTCAATCTTTTATTTGCCCAAAGATTGTAAGTGGCATATTGCACTAAAAGTTGTTTCATATTCTTATTTTTATAAAAGATTAATTGCGCTGCAAATTATGATAAGAAAATTATGTGCCGATAATATTTCTCTCTCCTTAAAGTTCAGAGAAGAAATTACACTATGCTCATAAAGAAGAGGATTATAAAGTAAACATTTTTTTGTTGAGATAAAGTTCCTCACTCCATTTTCCCGGTTAAAAACAATTAGTACCTGATGAATATAAATATAAGAAATGCCAAAAAAGAAGATTGCCTGCGGATGATGGAATTAATTAATGAACTGGCAGTATTTGAAAAGGCACCGGACGAGGTTACGGTTACCCTTGATCATTTTACGGAAAGTGGTTTTGGCCCAAACCCGGTGTGGCAGGCATTTGTAGCTACAGCCTCCCCTAACGCCGCCAATGGAGGGGAACAAGCGGCGAGTACCTCAAGCCTTCCTTCACCACAGAGTGGTGAGGGTGAAGCGGAGAATGAAGCGAAGATTGTTGCAGAGAATGCGGTAATTTCTGTGGCGGGTTATGAAAAAACATTTTATGTGGAAGAACAAATGGCAAGTGATGCAACACGGCACCGCCCCTCTCTCTTCCGGAGAGGGAATGAGGGTGAGGCCGTTGTTGGTTTTGCATTATACTATATCCGTTATAGCACCTGGAAGGGGCAGCGACTGTACCTGGAAGATTTACTTGTAACCGAAAGCATGCGGGGGAAAGGAATTGGAAAATTACTGTTTGACAGGCTTATTGAAGAGGGGAAAAATAAAAAATACAGCGGCATGGTTTGGCAGGTGCTGGACTGGAATGAACCTGCCATTAATTTCTATAAAAAATATAATGCAGATATCGATAGTGGTTGGTTAAACTGCAGCTTAAACTTTTAACCTGGCTTATTATTTCATTGTCAAAATCATGTTATAACGAATGACACAGAGGTATTAAGTTTTCCCCGGGATTGAGCCCATATAAATACTTCCATATTTATAAATATCCGTCAGGATTTCTATCCTGTGCTTTAATAAACGCAGGTTTTATATGCGTACTTTTGCAACACAAAAAAATAAATAATAGGTTGAGGATTTAAATAAAGTTTTGAGCCGCAAGTTTTGTATTAGTGAATATCTATTGTACAAGTTCCCCAAGGTTAACACATACTAAAAGTGACTCTCCAAAAAAAATAATATGGCAGAAAAAATTACCATGAGTGCCGATGGCAAACTCACCGTTCCCAACTATCCCACTATTCCTTTTATTGAAGGTGATGGAATAGGCCCCGACATTTGGAAAGCGTCTGTAAGAGTGTTTAATGCCGCCGTAAAAAAAGCGTATGGCAGCGAAAAACAAATTGAATGGCTGAAAGTATTGGCCGGGGAAGAAGCATTTAATAAAACCGGCGAATGGATGCCCGAAGCCACCATGGACGCATTTAAAAAATATCTCCTGAGTATCAAAGGGCCGCTTACAACCCCGGTTGGTGGCGGCATACGTAGCTTGAATGTTGCCTTGCGGCAGGAGCTTGACTTATATGTTTGCCTGCGCCCGGTAAAATATTTTGAAGGAGTACCTAGCCCTATGTGGCAACCGGAAAAGGTAAGCATGACCATCTTCAGGGAAAACACAGAAGATATTTATGCCGGTATTGAATATATGACAGGCACACCTGAAGCAAAAAAGTTACTTGATTTTTTAGTGGACGAAATGGGTGTAAAAAATATCCGCTTTCCACAAACTACTTCGCTGGGTATAAAGCCGGTGAGTAAAGAAGGCAGTGAACGATTGATACGCTCTGCAATTGAATTTGCTATTGCACAAAAGCTCCCGAGTGTAACCATTGTTCACAAAGGCAACATCATGAAATATACTGAAGGCGCTTTTAAAAACTGGGGATATGAACTGGCTGAAAGAGAATTCAGCGGCCAGGTGTATACCTGGCAACAATGGGAAAAAACTAAAAAACAAAGTGGTGAAGCTGTAGCTAATGAAGAAATGAAAATAAGCGCAGTGGGTGGTAGAATAATTATTAAAGATGCTATTGCCGATAATTTTTTGCAACAGGCTTTATTGGCCCCACAGGATTATTCTGTAATTGCAACCTTAAATTTAAACGGGGATTACATCAGTGATGCCCTGGCAGCACAGGTGGGCGGCATTGGCATTGCGCCGGGTGCCAATATAAATTACCTTACCGGCCATGCAGTTTTTGAAGCCACGCATGGTACAGCACCACGATTTGCGGATACAAATACCATGAACCCCTCTTCAGTAATATTAAGTGGGGTAATGATGTTGGATTATATGGGCTGGAGAGATGCTGCAGAAATGATTACCAATGCGGTGGGGAAGACTATCCGGAACAAAACCGTAACCATAGATTTTTATAACCTCATGAAGGAGGCAACACTCCTAAAGACCAGTGAGTATGCAGACGAGATTATCAGGAACTTGTAATTGATTTCACAGCTGGAAGCCACGATTGAAAGAAAACAAAGTATGACCCCTTCATGGAGCACTTTGTTTTCTTTGAGTTTTTTGCGTGAAAATTTTAAAAGAAAAACTGTTCTTTGGTAATTTTTCCATCCTTTACTTCATAAACGGCTATTTCATCCATCTTCATTCTTCCCGCTCCTTTCATAGTAGCATCCATGCCCATGGCGAGAGAAAAATAATTACCTGCCACAACCGGCTCACCGGTGTAACCGCCATGCATTTCTTCTACAGATTCATTAAATCTTTTTGATTTTTCTTTTATAGCCTCCATGCCTTTGGCATGGCCAAGTCCGGCCGCCATAGCATGCTCCGGCTCTATACTTTCGCAATCATCGGAATATAATTCTGCCTGTATTACATCGAACTTGCCTTCTTTTGATAATTCCATAAAGCGGTTTGCCACTTCCTGTGTTGTCATGATTTTTGATTTTAGGTGAAAAAAAGTGAGAGATAAATTTAATAAAAAATTAATTATTCTTTTATTAAAAAATTATTATCCTTGAAACTTTGATCATTTATTATTAAAATTAGTTTATCGTACTTTTGGCCACAAACCTATTATTTATGGATAAAATAAAAGTAGCAAACCCGGTTGTAGAATTAGATGGAGATGAAATGACGAGGATCATCTGGAAATTTATAAAAGATAAATTAATACTACCATATATAGACGTACCGATACAATATTATGATTTGGGAATGGAATACCGGGATGAAACAAATGACCAGGTTACCATTGATGCTGCCAATGCCATCAAAGCCTGTGGTGTCGGGATTAAATGCGCTACAATTACGCCTGATGAGGACCGGGTTAAAGAATTTAATTTAAAGCAAATGTGGAAATCGCCAAATGGCACCATCCGCAACATATTGGATGGTACCGTATTCCGTGAACCAATTGTAATGCAAAATGTGCCACGCCTTGTAACTAACTGGACTGCTCCAATTATCGTGGGCCGCCATGCCTTTGGAGATCAGTACCGGGCCACTGACACCATTATTAAAGGCAAAGGAAAACTTACCATGACATTTACACCGGAAGGTGGCGGCGAAGCACAGGTATTTGAAGTATATAATTTTAAAGGTGATGGGGTCGCCATGAGCATGTACAATACTGATGAAAGCATAATGGGTTTTGCCAGGAGTTGTTTTAATATGGCGCTGAGCAAAAAATGGCCATTGTATCTTTCTACAAAAAATACCATTCTAAAAAAATATGATGGCCGCTTTAAAGATATTTTCGAAGAAATATACCAGGCAGAATTTAAAGAGCAATTTGCTGCAAACGGGATTACTTATGAGCATCGTTTAATAGATGATATGGTAGCCAGTGCTTTAAAATGGAACGGGAATTTTGTTTGGGCCTGTAAAAATTATGATGGCGATGTGCAGAGTGACACAGTGGCTCAGGGTTTTGGAAGTTTAGGTTTAATGACTTCTGTATTAATTACACCTGATGGAACTACTATGGAAGCAGAAGCAGCTCACGGCACTGTAACCCGCCATTACAGGGAACACCAGGCCGGCAAACCTACCTCTACTAACCCCATTGCTTCTATTTTTGCCTGGACAAGGGGACTTGCCTTTCGTGGAAAATTAGACAGTAACCAACCGCTGATTGATTTTTGTAATTCCCTGGAAACAGTTTGTATTGAAACAGTTGAAAGTGGAAAAATGACCAAAGACCTGGCAGTGTGCATTCACGGAAATAAAGTAACCCACGGCGAAAATTATTTATACACGGAAGAATTTTTAGATGCGATAGATGAAAATCTGAAAAAGAAAATGGGCTAGATTTGGGATTTATGATTTGGGATTTGGGATTTAAGATTTGTGATTAAAGATTTTAATCTTTTTAGATATGGTGTTTTTTTTACACTATTAATTTAATTTAGGCTTGCTCAATTTGGTAAGCAAAACAATCATAAAACCTTTTATAGAATCTAAAAATAAATTATCTGGTTTTTTAAAGGCAATATAAATACCGAGGCCAATGCCAATCCACCAAAAACCAAGCAGGTAGGAAAGCATATGATAATTTTTATTTTTCCATACCTGCCAGAGGGCAAGCAGGCAGATGATTGATACAAACAACAGGAACCACGCTACCAGGTA
>JBDSDN010000155.1:0-9384 GCA_039920545.1 Ferruginibacter sp.
GGAGAACCTGCCGGAAGTGAACGGATAGGAATTTCATTTTTAGATATTTCAACCGGGGAATTTTTTATTGCCGAGGGCGACAAAGAATATACTGACAAATTACTGCAAAGCCTGCAGCCTGCAGAAGTAATTTTTCAACGCAACAAACAAAAAGTTTTTAAAGAATATTTTGGGAAATCTTTTTTTACCTATTCCCTGGATGAGTGGATTTTTTCTGAAGTATATGCGACAGAAAATCTGTTAAAACATTTTGGAACTCATAGCCTCAAAGGATTTGGGGTAGAAGGACTAAAAGAAGGAATTATTGCCTCCGGCGCCATTTTGCATTATCTAAAAGACACAGAGCACCCAAACCTCCAACACATAACCACTCTACAGCGCATTGACAAAGATGACCATTTGTGGATGGACCGTTTTACGATCCGCAACCTGGAGCTGCTGGGAGAAAATAACAGCCTGCTTAAAACCATAAACAATACCGTTTCTCCAATGGGCGCAAGGCTTATGAAGCGATGGATGCTTATGCCGCTCAATGATATAATACGAATAAATGAAAGACTCAATGCCACAGAATATTTTATCCGGGAAACAGATATACGCAACAAAATATGCCTGCATATAAAACAGGCCGGTGATGTAGAAAGATTGGCCGGCAAAGTGCCACTGAAAAAAATAAATCCCCGGGAAGTACTGCAGGTTGCAAAAGGATTGCAGCAAACCGAAGCTATAAAAAAAATAGCTGCTTTTTCTGCAAATGAATATGTGAAGCGGTTAGGCGATTCTTTAAACAGTTGCAATTATATTCTAGAAAAAATATTAAAAGAAATAAATGAGAATCCACCAGCTGCAATTAATAAAGGAGGACTTATTTCCCCAGGCATTCACTCTGAGTTAGATGAGTTACGCTCTATAGCAAGCGGTGGAAAAAATTACCTGATGCAGTTACAACAAAAAGAAGCAATCAATACCGGTATATCTTCTTTAAAAATTAGTTTTAATAATGTTTTTGGATATTACTTAGAAGTAACAAACCTGCACAAAAATAAAGTACCGGAAACCTGGATACGCAAGCAAACACTGTCCAATGCAGAAAGATATATTACGCCTGAGCTAAAAGTATATGAAGAAAAAATAATTGGCGCAGAAGATAAAATTTTGCAGATTGAGCAACAACTTTTCCAGGAACTATTAAACGAATTGCAGGATTATATTTCGCCCATGCAGGTAAACGGGCACGTGATGGGTGTGCTGGATTGCCTCTGCTGTTTTGCAAACAATGCATTACAATTTAATTATAAGAAACCCCATTTACACGAGGGTGATGAACTGGAACTCAACGGGAGCCGGCACCCGGTGATAGAAAGAAATTTACCTGCCGGTGAAAATTATATAAGTAATGATATACTTTTAAACAGCACCGCACAGCAGTTGATTATTCTTACCGGGCCGAACATGAGTGGCAAAAGTGCTATACTGCGGCAAACTGCTCTTATTACTTTAATGGCACACATGGGGAGTTTTGTACCGGTATCTTCTGCAAAAATCCCGCTAACAGATAAAATATTTACCCGGGTTGGCGCTTCGGATAATCTTAGCGGTGGGGAAAGTACTTTTATGGTAGAGATGAATGAAACCGCCAGCATTATTAATAATCTTACGCCACGAAGTTTAATTTTACTGGATGAAATAGGAAGAGGCACATCTACCTACGATGGTATTTCTATTGCCTGGAGTATTGCAGAATATATTCACCAATCACCCCATACCCCCAAAACTTTATTTGCTACACATTATCATGAGCTGAACGAACTTGAAAATAAATTCTCCCGCATTAAAAATTATCATATTACGAATAAAGAATCAGGCAATAAGATAATATTTTTACGAAAACTGGCAGCAGGTGGCAGCACTCATAGCTTTGGAATCCATGTGGCACGGCTTGCAGGTATGCCTCCTTCCTTGTTAAACCGTGCCAATGAAATTTTATTGCAATTAGAAAATAGCCGGGAGGGTGGCAGAGGAAATAATTTAGATCAAGCTACAAAAAATTTAAATACCCCAAAATTACAGCTGAGTATTTTTGATGCGCACTCAATTACTTTTGAAGAGATAAGGCTATTGCTGGAAGCGGTGGATATTAACCGGCTTACACCGGTAGAAGCCTTACTGAAATTGCAGGAGATAAAAGGAAAAGTAAAATAATTTTCTGTTAAAGCAGTTCTTTTGCGGGGCAAATACTAAATTTTTACTGTCCTTTAAATAACTTTACGGAGCTTATGAAGATAAAAGGGTACATATTATTTACCTGCCTGCTTTTGATGAACACAATTGTAAAAGCCCAAGTCTGTACTGCTTTAGGACAGAATCCTTCTACTGCATTTCCTGTTTGCGGCACAACCACTTTTATACAAAACACTGTACCATTATGTAATTCTTCAGATTTATTTGTACCAGGGTGCAGCGGTACCGGTGGCGCAGATTATCAAAACAAAAACCCTTATTGGTATAAATTTACCTGTTTTCAAAGCGGCACATTAGGATTTTTAATAACACCTAACAATTTGGGCGACGATTACGATTGGCAATTGTATGATGTGACCGGCCGCAACCCTGATGAAGTATATACAAACAGGTCGCTGATAATAACTGGTAACTGGGCAGGCACTTTCGGTCTTACAGGTGCCTCTTCATCGGGTGTAAATTTTATACAATGCGCCTCAGACCCTTCAGTCAATTTAAATGCCTTCGCTAAAATGCCTAACCTTATTGCAGGGCACGATTATATTTTATTGATCAGCCATTTTACAGATTCCCAAAGCGGCTATTCCTTATCGTTTGGTGGCGGTACAGCAAATATTACTGACCCGTTAATGCCACATCTATCGGGTGCCGTGCCCAGTTGCGATGGAACACAAATAAGAATATTGCTGAATAAAAAGATAACCTGTTTGTCCCTTTCAGCAGATGGAAGTGAATTTGATATAAATATTCCAGGCGCTACAATTTCAAATGCAGGTAGCCCCCAGTGTAGTGCCGGCTTTGATTTAGATTATGTATTACTCAATGTCAGCCCCAAATTGATCCCTGGAAATTATACCCTCAAAATAAAAAACGGAACTGATGGAAATACTTTGGTTGATAATTGTGGGCAGCTTATACCGGAAGGAGAATCTTTGCCGGTTAACGTTATTCCTGTAGTGCCTACTCTCCTGGATAGCATCAACACCCCGGGTTGTGCCCCGGATATTTTACAACTGGTTTTTAAAAAAGGAATAATGTGCAGTAGTATTGCTGCAGACGGAACCGATTTTATTGTTAGTGGCCCTTCGCCTGTATCAGTAACAAGTGCCGGCGGGAAATGTATTGATGGAACAACACGTAAAATCGGCGTGCAACTTTCAGGACCATTGCAGGTTGGCGGTTTATATACCATAACTTTAAAAGCAGGCAGTGACGGGAATACCCTGCTGGATGAATGTAACCTGATAACACCGGCAGCGTCACTTTCCTTTACAATAAAAGATACTGTAAATGCAGATTTTACTTATGCTATTATTTATGGCTGCCAGGCCAATACTGTTAGCTATTCCTACTCCTCTGCAAACGGTGTAAATAGCTGGGCCTGGAATTTTGATAATACCAGGATCAGTGCTGTTCAAAACCCAATAATTTCCTACACAAGTTTTTCACCCGCCAATACAAAGCTCACCGTTTCTAATGGCGTTTGCAGCGATACTTCGTCTGCCACAATAGTTTTTGCTAATTTATTAAATGCCGATTTTGAAATCACCAGCCTTGTTTGCCCTGAGGACCTGGCTACGCTGAAAAATACCACCACGGGGGAAATAATCACCAACTGGACCTGGACCTTTGGCAACGGAATTACCAGTACATTAAAAGATCCCCCTCCACAACGATTTACTAATCCGGTAACTGCTACAGTAAAGCAGCAGGCTGTACAGTTGATTGTACGAAATAATTATGGCTGCCAGGACACAGCGATAAAGTTTATCAGGGTAATTAACAACTGTTTCATCGCCGTACCAACTGCGTTTACTCCTAACGGTGATGGTCTCAATGACTTCCTTTACCCTATAAATGCCTATAAAGCCGTAAACCTTCGTTTTAGTATTTATAACCGCTTTGGCCAGCAGATTTTTTCTACTACCGACTGGACTAATAAGTGGGATGGCAAATACAAAGGCCAACCGGCAGATGCCGGTACCTACGTATGGGTACTCAGGTTCACTAACACAGATACCAACAAAGTTGTGGAACAAAAAGGCACCAGTATTTTAATAAGATGATCACACATTTTCGAGGCTAGAAGTTCCGTTGTCTAAATCGAAAATACAATTCAGGTAAATATTTTACTTACGACATATACCACTTGGAATATATGTTCTTTAATGCATAAAAATTTTCTTTATTCTATTTGGCTTGGTTTAATCAATGTTTGCCAGGTGCGACTTGCTTTTAAAGACTTCGGCCGTTCATTTTTAATTTAAGTAAAATGGTATTTAATTACTGGATTTACTTTTCTTAATCCTCCTGTACTTTTTATTAAGTTTGCAGCAAAGTAACACCATGAAATATGAACCTATCTACTACAGTGACTACCTACAGTTAGAAAAAATAATAGAAGCACAGCATCCGGTAAGTTTTGACACAGTTAATGAGCCGGCACATGATGAAATGTTGTTTATTATAATTCACCAGGCATATGAGTTATGGTTTAAGCAAATACTTTTTGAATTAAATAATGTTGCAGCGATTCTTGGCAAGCCATCACTTAATGATAATTCTCCCGAGTTGCAAACGGTGGTGCACAGGCTGCAACGTGTAGTTACTATTTTAAAAGTATTGGTACAGCAAATTGATATTTTAGAAACCATGACACCCATGGACTTTCTTGATTTCAGGGATATGCTGCGCCCTGCCTCAGGTTTTCAGAGCTGGCAGTTTAAGATATTGGAAGCTCGCCTTGGGCTAAAGTTCCAGGACAGGTACGGTCAGAATTATTATACTTCACAATTACAACAAAAAGATACAGAGGCCATTAAAAAAGCAGAAGAATCGCCAACCATAATTCAATTAGTAAACAAATGGCTGGAGCGCATGCCTTTTGTAAATAAAGAGATGTACTGGCAGGATTTTGCAAAAAAATATCCTCCCCAAACTGCCTCTAAAAGCTCCATTCATCCTTTTTGGCAGGCCTACGAAAATATTTATAGCCTTAGTTTGGCAGAAGGTGAAAAAAACAATTTAGCTGCCTTTAAAGATATTTTATTCCAGGAGCAGGAAATGAATGCCAGGGCTCTCAACCCTGCTGCGTGCAGGTCTGCGCTTTTTATAATGTGCTACCATGGCTATCCTATGTTGGAATTACCTTTTCAGTTATTAGATAGTTTGCTGGAGATTGACAACCAGTTAGGCAATTGGCGTTACCGACATATAAATATGGTGCGCCGCATGATTGGTACCCGTATTGGCACCGGAGGCAGTACCGGCGCAGGTTACCTGAAGGGTGCCATGGATAAGCATTATATTTTTAAGGAAATTTCGCAGTTAAATAGTTTTTTAATAGACAGGCGGCAATTACCTGTGCTACCAAAAGAATTGGGAGAAAAATTAGGATATAATTTTTAGAATTACTGTTCAATGAACGAACCAGTTTTATAAGTAAGCAACCATTAAATTAATTGTATATTGTTTAATCAAAATGATTTTATGTATTCAGGCAAAATGATTTTTTTTGGTATCCTAGCGTTTTTTTCGGCTTCGCTTTCTGCACAGTCTTTACAGGGGATAGAATTACCTAAATCAACTTTAATATTTTCAAAACTGATATCTGCGTTTATTATTGATAACCCCGCCCTGGGTACGGTTAACGATAGCATCAGTTATCAAAATATAAAAGGGAGCCCCTACTGGAGAGCTTTCCCTCAACCTGCGCTGATTTATACCAGCAAAGGATATGTGGGGACTTTTTCTGTACGCATAAACCTTGCAACAAATGATATTTATTTTATACAGGGGGAAGAAGAAATGGCGCTGAATGATAATTCTGTAGTTAAAATAATCTTTAACTCCTTAATTGATTCCGCTGTCTTTATTAGCCAGGTACCCGATTTAATGCTTAATAAGAACCGGGTAACCGGCTTTGTGCAGGAATTAAATACTGGGAATGCACGGTTATTAAAATATGCAAGAAAAAAAGTGATTGCCTCGGAAACGCCGTCCCATACCTCCAAAGTATTTTATTTTGCAGATGAATTTAATTACTTTTTGCAATCAAATGAGAAAGTAGAATTTATGAAAAAATTAAATAAAGAAAATCTTCTTTCAATCCTTACCGTTTCTCCCGGCGAGGAAAAATGGGCAAAAGACAATAATATTAATTTTAAAACCGAAAAAGATATCGTCCGTTTTCTAAACTATCATAATGCCCACTAGCTAATTAATTAAAAGCGTTTTTTAAAAAATAGGTGAGGCGTAAACTTTCCTATGATGGCCGGTTTGGCAGGGAAATAATTATAGTATGAACAAACAACATGCGCCCTTGTTTTAATGCGTCATCTGTATTAATAATACTTTTTTTATAATAATCAGCATCCGTACAATTCATACAGCCCAGGATTACTCCGGATTTTTTAAAATCCAGTTTACCATCATTATCAGGAAGAATTACACCAGTATTTGCTGAATTACCGGCATAAAAGCTAAAAGCCTTTTCATTTAACTGGCGAAGGGCGTAAAGGCTCATTCCTGCATGGATACCGCATTTCAACTGCCAGAGATTTTCACTTACTACTCTGTCATACTCTAAGGAACTTTCGGCCTGGAGCTGGCCGCCAATATACATTTTTAAAAGGTTGCAGTTATTAGGCTCATCTCCCCACAAAAAAACTACCTGTCGGTTTGTATTAGGAAAGAGTATGGAGCATTTAGCAAGTTGGTTTTCTGACAGATAGTAAATATCTTTTTTTACATTTTTATCTCCAAAGTAATAGCGCAGGTATTCATGGGAATTAAACGCAGCTAAATCTTCAGCATAAATAATTTCCTCGGGTTTTGGAAGAGATTGCTTTTTGATTAAAAAAGTATAAGCCGTTAAACTATCCCTTGGAACGGCTGAGATCAAAACGGTAATATTTTTACTTTGGAATAACAAAGGATTTGCATTTAGGGAATCTTTTTCCCGGTTGCAAATAAAGCCTTCCGCCTTTAATTGATTTTTCTTTTTCAGATACTCCTGCTCAGAATAAGTGAGATATTTTAAAGAAAAATTCAGCTGGGAAGTAACAGAGATAAGTTCCCGTTTTACAGAATCCGGATGCTTGTTTTTCTTACTACCGATATAATTATATGAGTTTACTAAAGTATCTCCTAATGCTGAAGTTCTGGATAAAGCGAATCCTTTTTTTGTTATGTAATTGTCGAAATTTTTCTTAGGCAGGTTAACCGCTTCTACAATATCTAAGGGAGCCAACTGGCCCTGGCAGTTAAGACTGAATCCCAGTAAGCAATAAAGTAACCATTTCTTCAAAATAAAATTATTTTAAAACTATTGCTGAAAAAAATTCTGACTTTTTCAAATTAAATACAACTCTTTAACTAATAATATCAGGTGGAAGAGCCTATCAGTTTGAAATAAATCCCTCAGTGAAAATAAGAATTTAGTTTTATATCTGAAGCGCAAATTTCGGGGGAAATAGGTGCCATTTACTATATCCGGAGTTTAGATAAACCTGCTCCATAATTTTGGCAATTTGACACTGAAAAAAATTCCTGTAAACATTAAATTCAGGTTCCTATCAGGGAAATCTTTTATATAAGTAAAATTTGTGGTGAACTTTAAAAATGGAGTTAGCGGATTGATTTCTAAGTTTTCATCGGCGCTTAAACCAGTTCCTTTAATTTTGTCACGACGATATCTATTTCATCTTTAGTATTGTGTTTGCTAAAGCTAAAACGTACCGTTATCTGGTTAGGATTTTTATTTATAGCTCGTATCACATGGCTGCCTTGGTCGGCCCCGGAAGTGCAGGCACTTCCCCCACTGGCACAAATATTATTTATGTCCAGGTTAAATAAAATCATCTCTGATTTTTCCGTTTTAGGGAAACTTGCGCTTAGCAAGGTGTACAGGCTATCACCCAATACGTCACCATTAAATCCGACTCCCTGTATATGTTTTTTTAATTGCCCGTGCATGTAATATTTTAGGCTGCTGATGTAGGCAACATCTGTTTCAAAATTATGTGTAGCCGTTTCCAATGCTTTTGCAAAGCCTACGATACCATAAATATTTTCGGTGCCGGCACGCATATTACGCTCTTGCCCGCCGCCATGCATTAATGGCTTTATGCGTACATTTTCATTAATGTATAATATTCCGACACCTTTTGGGCCATGAAATTTATGTGCCGCACCTGTAATAAAATGAATAGCTGTATGACGTAAATCAAAAGGAAAATGGCCAACAGTTTGTACCGTATCGCTATGAAAATAGGCATTGTATAATTTGCAAAGATTCCCTACCTGCTGTATATCCAGGATATTACCTATTTCATTATTAGCGTGCATCAGGGATACGAGCGTTTTTTCTTCTGTGGCTGCCAGTAGTTTTTCAAGATCTTCTAAATCTACGTGTCCATTTGGCAATAATTTTACGTAGCTCACTTTTACCAGGTCCAGGTTATCTAAATGCTGAACAGTATGCGTTACTGCATGATGCTCTATGGGCGAAGTAATAATATGCTTACAGGCCAGATCCCTTACTGCTGCTGAAATAGCAGTGTTGCTGCTTTCCGTACCGCCACTGGTAAAAAATATTTCTGCCGGGTGTGCATTTAAAATTCTGGCTACAGATTTACGGGCAGTTTCTATGGCTATTTTAGTTTCTCTACCATAGGAATAAATAGAAGACGGATTCCCAAAATTTTGTGTGAGGTAAGGCATCATGGCCTCCAATACTTCCTTATCAAGGAAAGTAGTAGCAGCGTTATCAAAATATATCCGGTTCATAGTAAACTGTTCATAATTAAATAAAGTCAAAATTTGCCACTCGTTTAAAAACGTTCTGTCGTAACAAAGTGCTATGAATCCTCACTTATCAACCATGCTCCCATTTTCTTCCTTTACATCACTTCCTGTATATCCTTCATCAGCCGCATAGCTATATTGTTTGCGGTTGTTTCAAAATTACTTTCAGAGTAAATCCGGATAATGGGTTCTGTATTACTGGTTCTCAGATGTACCCAGTCATTATCAAATTCTATTTTTACACCATCCTCAGAATTAATAGGCTGATTTTTATATTTCTTTTTAATTTTATCGAAAACAGTTTTTACATCTGCACCATTCTGGAGCTGGATTTTA
>JBDSDN010000156.1:0-12635 GCA_039920545.1 Ferruginibacter sp.
ACTTATTGAAATTCCATTTTATTTCAGCATCTAGTACACCATTTTCGGTTTTATTAGTGAGCCATTTATAAATAGGTGCCGTATCATCACCTTTTACCGAAATTTTTGCTGCCATAGGGAAAGTAACACCGTAATTTTTTGTGCAAAATTCTTTTATTTCTGAATTCGTACCTGGTTCCTGCCCACCGAAGTTATTTGCCGGAAAACCTATTATCACCAATTTATCCTGGTATTTTTCATATAGCTGCTCCAACTCTTTATATTGAGGAGTGTACCCACAGGCCGATGCCGTATTTACGACCAGGATTTTTTTCCCTTTAAAAGCTGAAAAATCAATTGTACCCCCTTCTAAGGCAGGTACTTTAAATTGGTAAATATTCTTTATTCCGCCATTCATTGGCAGGTTTAGAGATACAATGTCTGTCGGTTTTATCATATTTATAGATTGTGCCAAAGCGCTTATAGCTATGGCTGAGAGGGCGATAAATTTTGTCATTATTTTTTTATTTTAATACATTTAAAATTCAAAAAAGTTCGATTATTATTTTTCATAACATCCTAAATCAGGCAAACCATTATTGCGGTTGTTATCTTCTAAATCCTTCGTAAAGGAAGTAAGAATTCCTTTATTTAAGCCCGGCGCTCCGGAATTTTTAGTTATCCTGAAATCATAAAATTTGTTTTCTACATCAATACTGTCGAATAACGGATCCTGATTTTTTATAACTGCTGTAAGTACCGCATTAGACGGATCATTCAAGGCCTTAAACAAACAATGGTCCAAACCCACATTGAAAGTATTACTACCCTGTTTACTTATTATTACTTCATCATCCACAATGGCATTATCTCCCCAAAAAATACAATTCGTAAAAATAGCCGCCAGGCTGGCCGTATTAGTTGTGCCATTCACTTCTAAAAAGTTTGAAACAGAAAGAACCGGCATTTTACGTAAGAAGTACTTATTTTCAAAAGAGGCAACGGTACAGTTTGTAAAGTTGTAACTACCGCCTAGCTCAATTAAAATATTACTGCCACAGTTGCTGATTAAACAATTATCTGCCTGTACCGCAGAATTGGTACAAAGGATACCGGCAGCAAATGCATTATCAATTATAGATTGTTTTAGAATGAGTTTGGGGTTAGCATTAATGGAGGGTTGCTGTATCACAATACCCTGGTAAGCATTTTTAACTATAGCAAATTTTATTTGATTGTCTTTACTTGAACTCCTGAAAAACAAACCGGGCCAGGCTGCCGGCAGATTATTATAGGGAGCATCCAGCCGGTCACCGCTAAAAACTACATTATTAGTATTAGTGCCGTTTACTATAAGTGTGCCCTCCACCACAAAAGCCGCATTACCATGAGAATATATTTTGGTGCCGGCTGAAATAGAAAGTGTTGCCCCGGTATTAATATTTATCCCACCAAGAATTACGTAAGGCAAACTACTGTTCCATATTGTATTGCCGGTAATGACAACATTGGTTAAAAAGTTTGCATTTTGGCCAAAAGCTTCTAGCTGAATAAACCGGGTATTGCCGTTGTAGTTTACTAAAATGCTATCACTTAAAATAAAGGGTAGTGTACTGCCGGTTTGATTTACTGTGACAGACACAAAAACATAAATGCTGTCATTCGCAGGAATATTAACATTTTCTAAGGCCGTCGCCGAAAGGCCATTTATATTTATTTTAAAAGGAGAAGCCGTACCCCCCATTAGCTTTATTGCAGACAGCTTCAACCGCTGATCGTTGTTGTTTATTATTTTAAACGATTTTGTTACAGAACCCACGTTGGTAAAAACGGTATCAAATTTAATACTGTCTGTACTTAGGGTAAGCAGGGCATCGGCACTGGTAATAAAACTTTCTTTTTTACAGGATACCAACATTATTAAAACGCAACATGTACTGAAAAGCAATTGAACTTTTTTCATTAAAACAAATCTACAATAATCTATTTACTTGCAATGGCAAGCGTAGCAACGCTGACAGTAATGCCCGGTACCTGCAGGAGGGTTTGACAGCAAGCCTCCAGCGTGGCCCCCGTGGTAATTACATCATCTACAAGTAAAATATTTTTATTTATTAAAGCTGCTGCATTATTTACTGCAAAGCTACCGACTACATTTTCCCAACGCTCTGTGCGGTGTTTATGTGTTTGGGTTTGGGTGGATCTATGCCTAATGATGTTTTTTGTAAGCACGGGTATCTGCATTACCGATGACATTCCATTGCAAATAATTTCAGCCTGGTTATAACCCCTTTTGAATTCTTTATCTGCATAAAGAGGTAAAGGGATGAGAAAATCAAATGTTGAAAACCTGGGGCTGGCCAGTATATTTTTTCCCATCATTGCACCTAGATAAAATCCTATCTCTTTATTGCCTTTATATTTAAGCTGGTGAATAAGCTGTTGTATGACCTGGCTTTTGGAAAAATAAAATTCACTGCTGCCAGCCTTCAGCGGAAAACGCCCGGTAAATATTTTTTCTATGGGGTTGTCCACATACTTTTCAAATTGGGTGTGCGGCAAGTGAGCTAAACATTTTAAACAAAGTAATTCCTGCTTACCAAGCAAATCACTGCCGCATCCTGTACAAATGTGGGGATAGAAGAAATGGATAGCGTCAGAAAAAAAGTTTTTTAAGGAACGCATAGAACGAAGTTAAAAAAAGGCTTGTATCAAGTTTTCAGGAATTAATAAAGGCTGTTGACTCATGCCATTATTAATTTTTAAAGTTTTAATCTCTTTTTTAAACAGCTGCAAAACCGCTGACTTTAAAATAAATACTGATACAGCTCCTCCACTTTTGCCAATGGAACAATCTCAATGTTAAATTTTACTTTTCCCAGGGATTTTAAATTATACTTACTTAAGATAATTTTTTCGAACCCTAATTTTTCTGCCTCAGCTATTCTTTGTTCAATCCTGTTTACAGCTCGTATCTCTCCGCTTAAGCCAACTTCCCCGGCAAAACAGATATGTTGCGGCAGCGATACATCTTCATAACTGCTCAGTAAAGCACAGACAATTGCGAGGTCTATTGAAGGATCTTCTACTTTTATGCCCCCCGCAATATTGATGAAAACATCTTTAACGCCAAAATGAAATCCACCCCTTTTTTCCAGTACCGCCAATAATAATTGTAACCTTCTTAAATCAAACCCACTTACCGTTCTTTGCGGCGTTCCGTAAACGCTCTGTGTAACAAGAGCCTGCGTTTCTATAAGTAAAGGCCGCATGCCTTCTATGGTGGCAGCAATGGCAATACCACTTAGCTGATCCTCTTTTTGGGTGATTAAAATTTCACTAGGGTTGGTGACGGGACGCATACCCTCACCGGTCATTTCATAAATGCCTAATTCGGCGGTAGACCCAAAACGGTTTTTTAAAGTGCGTAAAATCCGGTATGCATAATGACGGTCACCCTCAAACTGTAGCACAGTATCTACCATGTGTTCTAAAATCTTTGGCCCTGCAATATTTCCATCTTTGGTAATATGGCCTATTAAAAAAACCGGGGTGTTGGTTTCTTTTGCATAACGCTGCAGTTCTGCGGCCGTTTCTCTAATCTGGCTTATGCTACCCGGAGACGATTCTACGAAGGGAGATTGTAAAGTTTGAATGGAATCTACAATGACTAGTTGTGGCTTTAGTTTTTTAATTTCTTTAAATATGGTTTGGGTATCTGTTTCAGTCAGCAGATAAAAATTTTCGTTTAAGAACCCCACCCGGTCTGCACGCATTTTTATTTGCTGCTCACTTTCCTCACCACTTATATATAATGTAACTACTTCCTTAAGTTTTAACCCTACCTGTAAAAACAAAGTAGATTTTCCAATGCCGGGCTCACCCGCTACTAAAACTATGCTGCCTAAAACAATTCCGCCGCCTAAGACCCGGTTTAATTCTGTATCAGTTGTTATTATTCTTTTTTCTTCTGCACTGCTTACGTCATTTATTGAAACAGTTTTTAGTTTTGAAAGTCCACTAAATTCTTTCCAGTCATCTTTAGCCCCTTTATCGTTTCCTTTTATGATTACTTCTTCTATAAAAGTATTCCATTGATTGCAGGAAGGGCATTTGCCTACCCACTTCGCACTTTCGTAACCACAATTTTGGCAAAAGAATGCAGATTTGGTTTTGCTCATGAGGTAAAGTTAGCGGGGGAAAAAGTAAAAACTTAAAATCTTATGAGCCGGATAAAGCAGGGTTAGAAATATTTGAATTTTTGAAAGACAGATAATTAATCCCTAATTGAATCCTTCCAAAAATAAATTCAACATTATTTTCAGTCCCGAATAAAAATAAATGATGGAAGAAACAGCAACACAAAAGTTTTTATTAAAAAAAATCTAACAATAAAACCAATAGGTAATTTTTAAAAAGTAAAAGGGCCAACATTTCTGTTGACCCTTTATACTTACTAACCCATTAAATTCTATTGCTAAATTACAAATTGCGACCACAAAAAAAAATTATATTTTTTGTCGTTTTTCATATTTATTATGCAAAAGTTCTTCTCACCCTACACTTATAAATTTAGATAATTTCCTATATATCAAATCTTTATAAAGTAATTATACGAATTAATACATGTTTTTTAGGGAAAAATTAAAGGAAAAATAAAGTAAAAATAATTTGGTTTACAAAATAAACTACTTTATGTTTGTAATAAATTTATAAAAAATGAAAGCGTTTGTTTTGCTTTTTTGTTTAGTTATAGCTTTAAAGGTTAATGGGCAGGTAAAATTATTGGGAAAAGTATTTGATACTAAAAGTAAGCCTCTATCAGGAGTTAGTATTTCCCTTAAAAGTTCCTATGATGGAACAACAACCGATTCAGCCGGGAATTATAGTTTTATTTCTTCGGAGAAGGGAAATCAAATTATTGAAGCCAGCATCTCAGGCTATACCTCTTTTGAAAAAAATATAATATTGGACGGCAAAGACTTTGAATTAACCATTTCACTCAAAGAATTAATAACAGAATTGAACGCCGTTACTATTACGGCTGGTTCTTTTGAGGCCAGCGATAAAAAAAAGGGAACAGTTCTTACCGATCTGGATATTGTTACTACGGCAGGATCTAACGGGGATATAACCGGGGCATTAAAAACATTGCCTGGCACGCAACAGGTAGGAGAAACGGAAGGTCTTTTTGTAAGGGGCGGCACAGCTACTGAAAGCAAAATATTTATAGATGGGAATGTAGTGAATAATTTTTTTTATAGCAGTTTGCCCGGCATAGCTACCAGGGGTAGGTTTAATCCCTTTTTATTTAAAGGAACCATTTTCAGCGCCGGGGGTTATTCAGCGTTGTATGGCCAGGCACTTTCTGCGGCCTTAATTTTAGAAAGCAAAGATTTACCGGAAAGAACAGAGGCCGATTTATCTTTTTCCGTAGTTGGCGGCGGGGGAGGCATTCAAAAACTAGCGAAGAATAAAAAATCATCCTGGGGTGTTTCTTATAATTATACCAACCTGGCCCTGGCTTTTGCAGTGATAAAGCAAAAACAGGACTTCTTTAAAACACCTTTATATCACCAGGGGGATGCTAATTTCCGGATCAAAACCGGGCATGGGGGCTTTATAAAATATTATGGGTATGCAAGCTGGAACCGGGTAGGCTTCAAAAGCCCGGATATTGATTCCACCTCGTTAAAAAATGCTTTTGACCTCGAAAATTTAAATATATACCATAATATAAACTGGAAAGAAAACCTTGGGAATAACTGGAAACTAAATGGCGGCTTTAGTTTTAGTACTAATAAAGATAATATCAAAAACGAATTGCAGGATGCTGATAATACTAAGCAGGAAATTGCAAACCCTTTAGCTTATTCTTTTAAAAATTTTAGGCTGAAAAACCAGGCCCGGTATGCACAGGCACGGTTCGTTTTGGAAAAAAGGTTAAAAGGGTTAAATGCTGTACGATTAGGTGCAGATCAATTTTACAGTAATGAAAAAACATTTTATACATTGTATAATGGAACCCAATTTACCAGTGCAATAAGTGATAATTTATCGGCGGCATTTGCGGAGTCGGATGTGTATATTTCAAAAGACCTGGCCGCAAAATTTGGTAGCCGGCTGGAATATTCATCCCTATTAAAAAAATGGAATATTGCTCCTCGTATTTCTATAGCCTATAAATTTAAAGATAATAGCCAGGCTTCTGTTGCTTATGGTGTTTTTTATCAAAACCCTGAAAGAAAGTATTTACCTGCGCTGTGCACCCAATTGAATTATGCGAAAGCCGCCCATTATATTTTACAATATCAACGTTTAAATAACAAGCGCACTTTCAGAACCGAAATCTTTTATAAACAATACAACGATTTATTCAAGACTTCACCTGATAATACGGGGAGGGAAGTAGCCGAAAATAACAATGGAAGTGGATATGCTAAAGGCCTTGAATTTTTCTGGCGGGATAAAAAATCTTTAAAAAATGTAGATTATTGGTTCTCTTATTCCTACCTGGATACAAAAAGGAATTACCTTAATTTCCCTATTGCAATGGCGCCTAATTTTGCCGCCAGGCATACCTCTTCTTTGGTTATGAAAAAATTTGTGCTCCCTTGGAAAACCGGTTTTAATGCCAGCTATAATTTTGCCAGCGGCAGGCCATACTATCATTTGCAATATGATAATACACAAAATAAATACCTGGTGGCAGATAAGGGTGAAACTATTAATTACAACAGCCTCAGCTTTAGTTTAAATTACCTGCCAAACCTCGGTAAACCAAAGAAAAAAACTTTCGCAGTGTTCGTTCTTTCAGTAACAAATGTTTTGGGCAGTAACCAGGTTTATGGATATAATTATGCAACTATCACTGATCGCAAAGAAGCCATCACACCTCCCTCTAAACGATTTGTATATATCGGGTGCTTTTTAAGTTTTGGAATAGACAGGACACAAGATGCTATCAATAATAATTTATAATATTTTTTATCAACTTTAAAGATTTAAATTAAAAAAAATGATCATGAAAAAAACAATTTTAAGTACTGTATTTTTAATTTCTTCCCTGGTATTATTTGCACAAAGTGAAAAATACTTAGCTGCAATGAAAAGTAATATTGCAGCTGTAGACAGTAGTTTTAAAACACCTGCAACTTTAATTTCGCTTTCCAACAATTTTGAAAGAATTGCCACGGCAGAAAAAAATCAATGGTTACCTTATTATTATGCAGCTTTTTGCCAGGTAAATTCCGGTTTAACAAATCCGGATAAATCTAAAAGCGATGCAATTGCAGATAAAGCCACGGCTATGCTTAATAAAGCCGATTCCCTGCAGCCAAACAACTCAGAGATTAGTTGCATAAAAAGTATGATAGCTTCTTGCCACATGTTAGTGAACCCCATGCAACGTTATATGGAATATGGTCCGGAAAGCAGAACACATCTGGAAAATGCTATGCAACAGGACCCTTCAAACCCACGACCTTATTTTCTTTCAGGCCAAACGTTAAAATATACGCCCGAACAATTTGGTGGCGGTTGCCGTACAGCAGTTCCATTATTGCAAACTGCACTGGACAAATATGCGGCTTTTAAACCTGTAACGGAGTTAGCACCAAATTGGGGCATACAAAGAGTAAAGCAATTATTGCTGGAGTGCAAATAATTTTTTTAGAAATACCGAAAATCTTTGTTTATGGAAAAACATTTAACGGAACAGGAGAGCCTGAATTTAATTGAGTCAATGATTCAAAGGGCTAAAAATAATTTCAGCGAATCGGGCACATTGTACCTTGTTTGGGGAATCACTATTTTTTTCTGTAGCCTGTTTCAGTTTATTGCCATTAAATATTACCACTATAAAAATGCCTATTTTGTTTGGTTTTTAACCTGGGTGGTGCTGATATACCAGGTAATATTTCTGTTAAAAAAGCACAAGAGATTAACCGTGAGAACCTATACTGATGATATTTTAAAGTATGTATGGCTTTGTTTTACGGTTTGTACATTCTTGATGATTTTTATACTGCAATCTCAGAAAGCTTACACTAGTATTTATCCTGCAATTTTGGTGTTGTACGCTATACCTACATTTCTATCGGGTATGGTTTTAAAGTTCAAGCCACTTGCGCTTGGAGGAACTAGTTGCTGGGCCTTGGCAATATTAAGTGTTTTTACAATCTACGAATATCAAATTCTTTTTGTTGCTGCCGCTGTTCTGGTTGCCTGGATAATTCCAGGCATTTATTTGCGTAAAAAATATTTAAAAGAAAACATTTATAATGGAAGATAATAACCTGACA
Source organism: Ferruginibacter sp. (assembly GCA_039920545.1). Classification (GTDB taxonomy): domain Bacteria; phylum Bacteroidota; class Bacteroidia; order Chitinophagales; family Chitinophagaceae; genus Ferruginibacter. The sequence goes on from JBDSDN010000156.1 coordinate 8,283, forward strand.
CATGAAGACAGCCTGAAGCTGATTCATAGCATGATAAGCAGTGCAAAAAATTACTATTACGAAAGTGGAGCCGGGGCATTGTTGTGGGGCTTTACTAATGTTATTTGCTTTTTACTTGCATTCGCAGATTCCAAAGTTGAGGGATTTAAAATGCCCTTCAATCCTTTTTATTTGATGGCTATTACCTTTATTCTGCAGTTTTTTCTGGACCGGGCAGAACGTAAGTATAAAACCGCCGAAACCTTTTTAGACGAAGTAAATAAATATGTGTGGCTTGCTTTTGCAATAAGTGTCTTGCTTCTTACCATCGCCGGCGGTATAGCAGGAATTGGCTATGTCGTGCTGCCTTTACTTTTATTACTTTTCGGAATTCCGACATTTATTACCGGTTGTATTAACAAATTTACTCCATTTATTATAGGCGGAATTTTCTGCTGGGTGCTTTCCGCCATTGCATTTTTTTACAAGGGTTATAATACGTATTTACTGGTAGCTGCGGGGGCTACGGCGGCCTGGATTGTGCCTGGGTTTATTCTCAGGAGAAGGTTTAATAAGAAAAGAAATAACAACCATGGAGTTTAAAGACCTGGATCCAATATTACACTCACAGTTACGTTTAGCCGTAATCAGCCTCCTGATTAGTGTAAAGGAAGCAGAGTTTACTTTTATTAAAGAAAAATCCAATTCTACCGCCGGTAATCTAAGTGTGCAGTTAATAAAGTTGAAAGAGGCAGGCTACATAGAAATTTCCAAACAATTTAAAGATAACTATCCCCAAACGCTTTGTAAAATTACCCCCAATGGCATTTCAGCTTTTGAAAAATATGTAAACGCTCTTCAGTCTTACATGAAACCTTAATATTTAATCATTGATTGATTAAAAGGGAATAGGTGATTTTTTTTTGTTTAAGATTTACACAACCTGATGTTATAAAGTTTTACAAGATATTTTCACTATATTTTAAATTATACCTTCTCTTTATACTCCTATTTTTGCATCTATGGGGATACTGGTAGAAGTCAACAAACTTTCCAAAAATTTCAGCGGTATAAAAGCGGTAAATGATTTGTCTTTTACAGTAAATGAAGGGGATGTTTATGGCTTCCTGGGTCAGAATGGTGCCGGTAAATCTACAACAATAAGAATGTTGCTTTCATTAATAAAACCTGACTCCGGCAACATTAATATTTTCGGAAAAAATCTGCAAAATAACCGCCACGAGGTTTTACAACAAACTGGTGCCATTATAGAGCGGCCTGATTTATATAAATATCTTTCTGCTTATGATAACCTGCACATTTTTGCAAAAATGAGCGGCATAAAAGTTACACCGGAGTTGATCTTGGACCAGCTTAAGATGGTAGGCCTCGCCGAACGAAGCAGTAGTAAAGTAAAAACCTTCAGCCAGGGAATGAAACAGCGCTTAGGCATTGCCGTTGCACTAATACATGAGCCCCGGTTAATTATTTTAGACGAACCAACCAATGGTCTTGATCCGCAGGGCATAGCCGATATGCGGAAGCTGATTTTAAATTTAAGTAGTCACCGGGGCAAAACGGTAATTGTATCTTCTCATTTGCTCAACGAAATTGAGCAGGTGGCCAACCGGATGATAATTATTCACAAGGGTAGGAAAATTGTTGAGGGAGTTGTTACTGAATTACTGGACCCCGCTAAAACTATTGTACAGTTAGAGACCACAGATAATGAAACATCAGTCGTAAAACTTCGGCAAACTGAATGGGGCCCATTACTGCAACCTTCTGGTAATTTTATCCGCCTTCACATGAATAAATCTGCAATCCCATTGCTGGCAGAGACACTTACAAGGCTGGGTGTCGGCATCCTCTCTATTCAACCCCGCCATTCCCTGGAAGATTATTTTTTATCACTTACTAATGCTGAAAACGATGTGGAGCCTGTTGCAAATTGAGCTATATAAAATTTCTAAACGGTCCCGAACCTATATTGCATTTGCTGCTATTTCCGCCATTGTATTGATATTTCAGTTTGCATTTAAAGCAGATGGTAAAAGTTACATGGATCTTATGCTGCAAAGTGTACAGGATAGTTTTGACATGGATAAATCAAAAGCAATAAATGGCTATTTCATGTGTTACATTATTTTAAATACGTTGTTAATACAGGTGCCCATTCTTATTGCCCTGGTAGCAGGCGATGCAATTTCCGGCGAAGCTAACATGGGTACTTTAAGGCTGATCCTTACAAAACCAATTAGCCGTACTCAAATTATACTGGTAAAATTTGCTGCCTCGTTCATTTTTACCATCATGCTTTTAATATGGATGGCTGTAATGGCCCTGTTTTTAAGCCTGCTTATTTTTGGGGCAGATGATATGCTGATTTTCCGGGTAAAAGGGGATGAGTCCCAGATATTGCAGATTACAAAAGATGATATTATGTGGCGCTACCTGGCAGCCTTTGGCTATGCTGCCGTAGCGCTGACTGTTATTGCTGCCTTAGCAATGCTGCTTTCCGTTTTTGCAGAAAATTCTATCGGGCCCATAATTGCTACAGTATGTATTGTAATTGTCTGCACCGTAATTTCCAACATCAATGTACCCATTATTGATAAAAATGTAAAGCCCTGGCTTTTCACCTCCTATCTTGTAGGCTGGAAAGGGTTTTTCTACATTGGTACTAACGCTGAAGGTGAACCGCTTAAAGGCACCCTCGAAAACTGGCCTGCTATCCGTAATAGTTTATATATACTTGCAGCGCACATTTTTTTATTACTGGGCATTACTGTTATTGTGTTTAATAGAAAAGATATCCTTACTTAAATACGTCCTCATGAAAATCTCCAAAATGCTTTTACTAGTCAGTTGCCTTTCATTATCGTTTAATTATGCATGCGCCCAGGATATTAATACGCTGGTGCAAAAAGCAAAAACCAAAATTGAGGGTGTAAATAATTACGAAGCATCTGGTAAAATGAAAACAAACGTGGCATTTTTAAAAGTTCCTGTTGCAACAGTAAAAGTTTATTTTAAAAAGCCTAACCGTTTGAAAGTAAAAAGTGAAAAAGGTATTTCTTTTATCCCTAAAGGTGCGGTAAGTATAAATTTAAATAACATTATCGGCGAGGGTAAATTCACGGTAATAGATGCCGGAACAGACAAAGTTGGCGGAACTTTAGTAAGGGTTGCAAAAATGCTGCCCGTGGATGATAACAACGATGTGGTGTTAAGTACACTTTATATAGATGAAGTGACCGCATTAATTAAAAAAGCAAAAACAACAACAAGAGATAACGGCACTTACGAACTGGAGATGACTTACGGAAAATATGCTGCCTATAGCTTGCCGGATAAAATTATTTTCTCTTTTAATACGAAAGATTATAAGCTGCCCAAGGGCATAACATTTGATTTTGATGATGGGAGTGCTCCGGCAAAACCTGCTGATATTAAAAAAAATAAAAAGGGAAGGGCTGAGATAACTTTTAGCAATTATATTATTAATAAAGGTGTTTCCGATTTAATATTCCAGTAACAGGGTAAACATTCTGCCTTAACTTTCATCCATATTTATTTTTTCATCTACAGCATTAGCTACCACGGCTGCACTCATTCTTTTTAAAGGGTTTTTAAACTGTTCACTCCGTTCGTGCCGCATATTTATAATGTCTATGCATTTATAAATTGCTTCTCTAAAAGAGGCTTCATCCGCAATGCCTTTCCCGGCTATATCAAAAGCTACCCCATGATCCGGAGAAGTGCGTACTGCAGATAATCCTGCTGTATAGTTGACCCCTTCTCCCTGTGCAAGAGATTTAAAAGGTATTAACCCCTGATCGTGATAGAGCGCCAAAACTGCATCAAACTTTTCAAACTGCCCCCTTGCAAAAAATGCATCCGCACTGTACGGTCCAAAGCAAAATATATCCCGTTGTTTTGCATCCCGTATTGCAGGCTTTATTATCTCCAGTTCCTCCTGCCCTACCAGCCCCTCGTCCCCTGCATGTGGGTTTAAACCCAGCACCGCAATTTTGGGTTTATTAATTCCAAAATCTTTTTTTAATGATTCATTTATCACCTGTAGTTTACTCAATATGTTTTCACGGGTAATATTTTGCGCCACGTCTTTTATGGGTACATGTTCGGTAAGCAATCCTATTTTCATATTCTCTGCAATCATTAACATTGCAACTTCTTTTACCTCAAAGGCATTTTTCAGGAATGGCGTATGCCCGGTAAAATTGAAAGTGGCAGATTGAATATTTTTTTTATGCAGAGGTGCCGTTACCAGGCCATCTATCTTGCCTGCTTTTAAGGCTTCGGTGGCAATTGTCAGGCTCATAACTGCATAACTGCCCCCAATTTCATTCT
>JBDSDN010000157.1:0-2916 GCA_039920545.1 Ferruginibacter sp.
GACAACTCCACAAAGAATATGAAGATTATGGCTGGTATGATAACAAAGGTTACGGAACGCCTATACATCGCCTGGCGATAGAAAAAAAAGGCCTCTGCAAATACCATCGAAAAAGTTTTAATATTACCTCTCCCGAAAATGATACCACATTCCTATTGAATTAGCTGCCCGGGGAAAACAGGTTATTAGAACAGAGATAACTACGGCGGAAATTTTAGGCTATCCACTACTGCGTTTTTAGATTTTTTTTAAGATAAAATTATTATCGGTTAAACTTTTTTGCCATCCCGGGGTCTTAAAAGCAACAGGAACAAATTCTTAAAGTCAAAACTTTTTTAAAATTATACATTATGAAATCAAGTAAAATTTTAGCTGTGTTATCGCTTATGATTGTTACGGCCAGTACCGTAAATGCACAGACCACACGGAATGAACATCACCGTATTCGTCAAGGGGTTCGTAGTGGCGAACTTACACGCCATGAAACCAAAACCCTGGCCAGACAACAAAGAGATATTCATCAGGATCGTAAAGAAGCAAAAGCCGATGGTATTGTAACCCCCGCTGAAAAGAAAGAAATAAAACAAGATCAAAGGCAGGCTAGCCGGAGCATCTACAGAAAAAAACACAACAAAAGAGACAGAAATTAGTTTTTTGGTAATGGTTAAAAAAGAAGAGCAACCAGTCTATAATGGTTGCTTTTTTTATTGCCATCCGCCAATTGTATTTAGGTCACCGGCTAAAACGGACCATTATTATGTTAGATTTATTCTCACAAAAAATATTCCCTTTCCCTTTCCCTTTCCCTTTCCCTTTCACCTTTCACCTTTCCTTTTTCCTTTTTCTTTTTCTTTTTCCTTTCGAATTTTGACTTTTGATTTTTCACTTTTCCCTGACCAAAAAATTTCCTATCACACTTCAAAAACTCCCAGACCATGCCTTAAAACTGTCCACTCCTGGGTAGTACAATCAACAACGGTTGAAGGAACCATACCACCAATGCCCCCATCCACTACAAAATCAACCTGGTCACCGAATTTTTCATACATTATTTCCGGGTCAGTAAATTCTTCTACCATATCTCCCGGTAATGAAGCGCTCAATAAAGGATGTCCGATTGCCTGTAAAATATTATTGCAAATTTCATTATCCGGAATACGTAGCCCTATGGTAGATTTTTTACTCTGCAAAATTTTAGGCACTTGTTTGCTGGCGGGTAAAATAAATGTATAAGGCCCGGGTAAATAATTTTTCAGCATGCGGTACAAAGGGGTATCAATGCTTTTTGTATAATCGCTCAGGTTACTTAGGTTTTGGCAAATAAAAGAAAGCTGGGCTTTTTGAGGATCAATATTTTTTATTTTGCAGATACGTTCTATGGCTTTATGCTCAAAAATATCACAACCTATCCCATAAATAGTATCTGTAGGATAAATTATTATTCCTCCGTCCAACAGGCAATCGGCAACCTGTTTAATAAGTCGTGGCTGCGGATTATCAGGATGTATCTGTAAAAGCATAAACTGTAAAATAACATAAAATGTGCCGTTGCCGGATAATAACAACATTTATGCCCTACTTTTGCCACGTTTTTTTATATAATATATTACTAAAATATTTTCATTTATGTCTTTAATTTCGGTAGGTTCAATGGCTTTTGATGCAATTGAAACGCCCTTTGGCAAAGTAGATAAAATCATCGGTGGTTCTGCTGTCTATGTAGCTTACGCAGCCAGTAATTTTATTAAACCTGTACAGCAGATTTCTATAATAGGATTTGATTTTCCCCAAAATGAATTGGATGCCTTAACTGACCGTGGGGTTGAATTAGATGGGGTAGAAATTGTGCCCGATAAAAAATCTTTTTTCTGGAGTGGAAAATATCATATTGATATGAACACCCGGGATACCCTGGTTACAGACCTGAATGTACTGGAAGATTTTAACCCTGTAGTACCGGAGAGTTACCAGGGTGCAGATTTTTTAATGCTGGGGAACGTGATGCCTAAACTTCAACTGAGTGTAATTAATCAAATGAAAGTAAGGCCCAAACTGATTGTAATGGATACAATGAATTTCTGGATGGATATAGCCATGGAGGATTTAAAAGAAGTATTAAAAAAAATAGATGTACTACTTGTAAATGATGGAGAGGCCCGGCAACTTAGCGGGGAATATTCTTTGGTAAAGGCTGCGAAAAAAATTCTGGGCATGGGGCCAAAATTTTTAATAATAAAAAAGGGAGAGCATGGCGCACTATTGTTTCATGAAAATCATGTATTCTTCGCTCCTGCGTTACCGTTAGAAGAAGTGTTTGACCCCACGGGTGCAGGCGATACTTTTGCCGGCGGCTTTATAGGCCACCTTGCTAAAACAAAAGATATAAGTTTTGATAACATGAAAACAGCCATTATTGTGGGCAGTGCTATGGCAAGTTTTTGTGTAGAAAAATTTGGCCCGGAAAGGCTAAAAGAAATTACCCGGGATGATATCAGTGAACGCATACAGGAATTTGTACAGTTGGTAAATTTTGATATTGATTTAGTTTAAGTCAAACCCAATGCTGGAAATAATTGCACTCATTTTTCTTACCCGGCAAATTGGTACCCTTGCTTACCGCAAAGGCCTAAAGCCAGGTAAATGGAAACTATACCTGGTACTGGCCTGGTTTGTTTTCGAAATTTTCGGTTTCATATTAGGTATGGCCTTGTTTGGGTTAGACAACCTGGTGGGTTTAATGCTGTTGGGTTTAATATCTGCTGTAGGCGGTTACCTGCTGGTACGTGCCAGGCTATTAAAAATGCCGGATGGGTTTGACGAAGACATAGACCGGATAGGGCAATAAATTTTTTATTTAAATATCATTCCTACATATTTTACAGGTATTTTTTATAGAAAATATCACCGCTACCAGTT
>JBDSDN010000158.1:0-13132 GCA_039920545.1 Ferruginibacter sp.
TCATCTACATTAAAATAATCCGGACTTTGAAAGTTATCAGTTTTAGCAGCCATACAATAATAGCCCCCTCAATCTCCCCTTGTGAAGCAGAAATGGAGAAGTTTGTTTAGTAGATTTTATAATTAATTTTTTTTGTAACAAACATTTGTATACCTATTTAGTCCCCTACGTAAGGGATTGTGTCACTTACCGATCTTAATAGCATCCGGGTATTACATTTGGACGGTTACTAGTTCAGCATACCCTTATTGGGCAAGCGCTGCAAATATACTTCCTATTCCCCGCCTGAATAAATTTTGTACATTCATTTTTAATATGATACTGATTAAAAAGATCCGCATTCTGATTGTGTTTTTCATAATAGCACTGGCGGTGAGTGGCATTACTGCATTTCCTGTAGAAACAGAAATACATTGGCTCTTGTCGCATCCATCACTTATACCGACAGGTTTGCAGGATTGGTTACAGCGTTGCTATATGGCCTTACAGGACACCAATATGCATTATCCCATGCTGGCCTACGGCTACGATTGGCTGGGTTTTGCCCACCTGGTAATTGCTATTGCTTTTATTGGCCCTTACCTAAACCCGGTAAAAAATAAATGGATCATTGATTGGGCCATACTGGCTTGCATAGCGATTGTTCCCCTGGCTTTTATTGCCGGGCCTATCAGGTATATCCCGGTTTTTCATATTTTAATTGATTGCAGCTTTGGGGTGCTGGGATTAATACCGTTAATTATTTGCAGAAGCTGGATAAAACTCCTGGAGAAACAAAATAACCAACAATATCTTTAAACTTTTACTGTTTTAATGGTCAAAGTACAAACTAATATTTGAGATGAAATATTTATGTTCCTTGCTGTTGATGTTATTTTTAGTTTCCTGTAAAAAAAATGCAACAGTGCAACCAACACCTGTTCCAATTCCTGAAGCATATTATTACCCGCCATTAACCGGGGATACCTGGGATACAAAAACTTCCACTTCTATAGGGTGGGATGCATCTTTATTACAGTCGGCATTTGAGTATGCCGCTACAAAAAATACTTATGGCTTAATATTACTTCAGCATGGGAAAATTGTAAAAGAGCAATACTGGAACAACTGGACCAAAGAAACAAAATATGCACTCAATAGTGCCGGCAAAAGTGTCGTAGCATTTGTCGCAGGTATTGCCCAACAGGATGGCACAATCAACATCAATAATAAAACTTCACAATATTTAGGCATTGGCTGGACTTCTTTGCCGGTGGTAAAAGAAAATTTAATTACACTGAAACATCAGCTTACCATGACAACCGGCCTTGATGATGGCGTCGCCGACCCCGACTGTACTTCAGCTTCCTGCTTAATTTACAAAGCAGATGCAGGCACCCGTTGGGCCTACCATAATGCCGCTTACCGTTTATTGCAGGATGTATTAGCTAACTCAAGCGCCAAAACATGGAATGCCTATTGCAAAGAAAAACTATTTGACAACATCGGAATGCTTAATAGCATTTGGTTTAATAATATCATGTACTGTACTACAAGAGATGCAGCGAGGTTTGGTTCTTTAATTTTAAGTAAAGGAAAGTGGAATGGGATAGCCTTATTAAATGATTCACCCTATTTTGTGGCAATGACCAACAGCTCCCAAAATTTAAATTTGAGTTATGGTTATTTGTGGTGGTTAAATGGAAAGGCATCAGCAATGGTTCCCGGTTCTCAAATTGTTTTTCCTACATCACTGGTACCTAATGCACCGGCTGATATGTATATGGCATTAGGTAAAGATGATAAGAAAATTTATGTACTGCCAGGTTTAGATGCTATAGTCGTAAGGCTGGGCGATAATGCTTCCGCCACCAACGCACTTGGGCCTAGCAGTTTTGATAATGAACTCTGGGGAAAATTTAAACTGGCTATGAAATACTAATTTTTTTTTTGATACCGGCATAAGTTTTTTATAGGATCATTCTTGCGACGCAATCCGTTCATCGGTATCCCTAAAGGCATCATGTTTATGAAACCTGCTAGACTTATAATATCCATCAGCTTATAAACATAAATATTTCTTACCTGGTATTGAAATATGATTATAGAATTGTAAAGCAATTAAACTGGAAAAGAATTCATACTTTACTATTATAATTCTTCTTCTATCCCAAATTTTATAGGCTGCTGCCGGTAAAAAGTAATACTCCCCAAAATTTTATCCCAAAAGGAAAATACAGAACCGTAATTTGAATTTGATTCGTTCATTTTTATTGAATGGTGCACATGATGCAGCCCCGGCGTTACAATAATATATTGCAGAATTCTGTCCCATTTAAAGGGAATTTTAATGTTGCTATGGTGAAACAGGATCACCGTAAAAAAGACAACATTATAAATAAGCAGGGCAGACGGTTTTATGCCTATTAACGGTAAAAGTATAAGCCGCCAGGCAGTAGAAATAAATATTTCCTTTGGATGAAAATGAAAAGTAGAAAAAACGTTCAGCTCTTTTTCTTTATGATGCAGGGCGTGAAATTTCCAAAGTGAAGGGAACAGGTGATTGATACGATGCCAGGCATAAATAATAAAATCCAGGAAGATAAAACTATACAAACCCTGCAGCCATAAGTTTTGCGTGATCAAACTAAATAACCCGGTTAGGTGATGGGATATAATAAAAAGGTAAGAAGCAAATAGCCACCCCATAAAAATACTTGATAAAATATTCAGGCAGCCCTTAAGCCATTGTTTTGTAGAATGAGTGGTTAAAACCTGCTTGTAAAGTGGATGTTTCCACTCCACAAAATAAATAATGCTGTAACCAGAGAGCATGATAAAACCCATTACAGGCACCAACCAACTGTAATACATAAACGCACATTTTATTTTAAAAGGCCAGCCATTTCAGTTTGATATTGCAAGGCTATTTCCCTGGCTTCACCTGCAAAACTTTCATTATCACCTGCATAAATAATGGCACGGCTTGCATTTACCAATAAGCCACAATTCTTGGTGAGCCCATATTTGCTGGTGTCTGCTAAACTTCCACCCTGGAAGCCGACACCAGGCACTAATAAAAAATGATCAGGGATTATTTTCCTGATATTTTCCAGTTCCTTCGCCTGGGTAGCACCTGTAACAAACATCAGGTTATTTATATTACCCCAACGGCTTACCGTTTTTAAAACCTTTTCATACAAATACTCATCGCCCTGCATAGTGTCTCCACTAACCACTCTAAGCATTTCAAAATCACTTGCCCCTTTATTGCTGGTAAGGCCTAATACGATCGTCCATTTATCGGGATATTCTAAAAATGGCCGTATGCTATCTTCGCCCATGTATGGTGCAACGGTGATGGCATCGAAATTTAAAGTTTCAAAAAAAGCTTTGGCATATTGTGAAGAGGTGTTACCAATATCGCCACGCTTTGCATCAGCAATTTTGAAATGCGAAGCGGGGATATAATTGGCTGTTTGCTCCATGGCTTCCCAACCCTTGGCCCCATGAGCTTCATAAAAGGCGGTATTAATCTTATAGCTTACACACAAATCTTTTGTAGCATCAATAATTTGTTTGTTGAATTCAAAAACTGCATTGGCATTACCTTTCAGGTGAGCAGGAATTTTATCAGGGTCAGTATCTAATCCGACACATAGATAGCTTTTCTTTTGCTGTATATGTTCAATTAAAATATTTCGATGCATGTTATTTTAACTTATTTACGATAATCTTTTTTTCATTTCATCAGCGATAAAATGAAGTCCCACAGCTGTTTTTTTTTCTAAATGCTCAATAATATTTTTTCTTTCTTCCTCATCCCTGTTCTGGCTCAATTTAAAAACGTTTTCTATAACATCCACTTCAATTTTAAACCCGATAATTGCCTTAAGCATAGCAGCTACATAATCTTTGGAAAGCTTATCAAACGATGCAGGACTCTCCGTGCCAATATGTTTATCAGTAATTTGTTTAATAGCAGCATAAGTACCGGCTTCATCAGTAAAAAAGATTTTACCTTTTGCATGCACCGCCATATAATTTACGGTGCTTGCCTGTTCCGGTTCTTTGTACCAGGCAGCATTTATGTATGCAGGTGTACTGTGGAAGATGACGAGCACATTATTATTTTTTTCAAAAGCAGTATGATGTGCAGTCTTGCGCATAAGGTGACCGCTAAAAATAAGCTTGCCGTTTTCTTCAATTATTTCCAGTGGTAAATGTGAGGCTACCGGGTATTGCTCTCCAATGCCGGTTACTACGGCAAAGGAATTTTCTTTCATAAAAGAAAATACTCTTTCATTATCATGCTCCGTAAAATGGGGAAGTTTATACATGCATTAATATTCTTAAAGTATCTGCAAACAAAAATATTTCTTCAAAAGTATTATATAATGGAACAGGAGCAATGCGTATTACATTTGGTTCCCGCCAATCTGCCATAATACCTTTTCTTGTCAGGCTTTCAAAATGTTGCTTCCCATTTTTGTTCATTGCTATGGATACCTGGCAGCCTCTTTCAGCTTGATTTTGGGGTGTAAGGATAGAAAAATATTTATCTCCTTCATTTATTTCATTCAGCAATTCAAAAACATAAACAGACATTTTCTTTTGCTTTTCAAGTAAATTTTCAAAACCAACTTCTTCAAAAATATCAAGTGCCGCTTTATGTGCTGCCATTAGCATCATTGGCGCTGTACTTAGTTGCCAGGCTTCTGCAGTAGGGTAGGGAGTAAATGTTTTGTCCATTTTAAACCGGTTGCTGTCATTATTTCCCCACCAGCCATTCAGACGCTGCAGGTTTTTATTCTGCAAATGTTTTTCATGCACAAAGGCACCTGCTATTGCACCTGGGCCACTGTTTAAATATTTATAACTGCACCAACAGGCAAAATCTACATCGTCGTCATGTAAATTTAATTCAATATTCCCTGCTGCATGGGCGAGGTCAAACCCTGCATAGGCCCCGGCCTCGTGAGCTGCTGCAGTGATAGTTTTAATATCAAAAACCTGCCCGGTATAATAATTTACGCCACTGAATAAAACTAAAGCAACACTATCTTTGTTTGCTTGTATCGTATTAAGAATATCTACCGTTGTTATTAATTCTGTTCCTGGCTGTGGATGGACTTCTATGATTGCCTCGGCAGTATTAAAGCCACGTAGTTTTACCTGGCTTTCGAAGGCGTATTGATCAGACGGGAAAGCCTTTGCTTCACATATTATTTTATATCGTTCAGGCGTGGGATTGTAAAAAGAGATCATCAGCAAATGCAGGTTTACCGTAAGATGATTCATTACTACCAACTCTTGAGGTAAGGCACCCACGATATTTCCCAGGGTTTCCATCATGGTTTTGTGGTATGCTAACCAGGGATTTTCTCCCATAAAAAAACCTTCTACGCCATAGCTGGCCCAGTCTTCCATAATATCCAGCACATAATCCTGGGTGATTTTTGGTTGCAGGCCAAGAGAGTTTCCTAAAAAATAAATAGCATTTTTATCGTGCAGGAAGGGAATATAAAATTTCTCCCTCAGTCCTGCAAGGCTGTCGTTACGGTCTGCTTCTTTTGCATAAGCCAATGAAAATTCAGGCGACATAATTCAACTTTGATTTTGTTATTTCCTTCGGGCAAATATCCTTAAAATATCTGGATGGCTTAGGCCAAGTGGCAAATCCAAAATTAAAAGCTCATAATTTCCTTATAATTTTCTGGCCTAGCTTTAGTATTGAAAAGATAAATACAGCTATCCAGAACCGGTAAATTAATACTCGTTGAACAGGTTTGGAAAATCTGTGATGATACCGTCAACGCCCATTGCCTTTAGCCGTAGAATTCGTTTTTTATCATCTACAGTCCAGGGGATGATCCTTATCTTTTTTTCATGGCAGGCGCCAATAAGATTTGATGTTACTAAACCCTGCTCCGGGCTGTAAATGCTGGGTATGAAACCAAGGTCTATTAACTGTTTTCTAAAACTATTACGGTCGGTAAGTTCTATAAGTAAGGCAGTTTTTATTTCCGGGTATTTTTTATGCAGGTATTGGAGGGTACGCATATCAAACGATTGGATGATAACCCGGTCTTCAATGTTTTTTTCTTTTATAACTTTCATCAGCATATCTACAAATGCGGCCGGGCCCGGATGAAAAATATTGTCTGTTGCAGGCTGGGTTTTTGTTTCAATGTTATAAAAAACTTTTGCAGTTTTGTTTTGCGAAATATAATTTTCAACAGAATCAATTAGGGAGGATAAGCTGGGTTTATGAACAGCTATTTTTTTTTGTTGCGGAAACCGTGGATGAGGTTTTAGTCCGACATCATAGCGCTGCGTTTCTGCAAAACTCATTTTATAAATGTTATAATTCTTTTCGTCCTTTTCCTCAATGAACTGTCCGTCTGGCCTGGTTGATATCACATGATTGAAAAATGGTTCATGAGAAAGAATGGCAACATTATCTGCAGTAAAAACAATATCCATTTCCAAAGTATTTACGCCCAGGTCTATGGCCTTCAACATTGCAGGGATGGTATTCTCCGGCATAAGCCCACGGCAGCCGCGGTGGCCTTCTTTATCAAAACCTGTCGGTAAAGAATTTGTCATTTTTTTGCTGTTGCTGCACGCACTGATAAAAAGAGTAAAAAATAAAAGTAGCGAAGAGATATTTTTCATGTGCTAATATACAAAAACTAAGTACGCAGATTCTGGGCTCAAAAAATTTCAGCGTAAGGGTTGCAGAGAACCAGAGAAAATTTGAGATTGTGCAAGGACTAAATAATTATCTTTTAGAAAACTTTTCTCATTCATTTTGCCTGCGGGAAAAAGCTGAATGAACATTTAATGTACAAGAGTGCGACGCCACTGAAGTCCAATAATGTTTTTTTGCCGGGCCCCAAAAAAACCTCAGCCCGACCCTGAGTGAAGAAGTGGGAACTTTAAAAATGCTACTCCAATACCTGCTGAATTTCTGTGGCCGCCATGTTTGCATTTCGCATGGCAATACCACGGGCAGCGTTACCAGCAAATTCTGCAAATGCTTTTTTTGTTATCTCATCATCGCTTATCATTAAGGGTACGCCTATATCTCCACCTTCTCTTATACTTTGCACCAATGGTATCTGTCCCAGAAAAGGAATATCAAATTCATCTGCCAGGTTTTTGCCCCCATCTTTACCAAAAATATAATATTTATTATCCGGCAATTCGGCCGGCGTAAAATAACTCATGTTTTCTACAAGGCCTATTACAGGCACTTTCAACTGAGCCTGTCCAAACATGGCCACCCCTTTTTTTGCATCTGCAATGGCTACTACCTGAGGGGTAGTTACAACGATAACTCCTGTTACAGGAACTGTTTGTACAATCGTTAAATGTATATCACCAGTGCCGGGTGGCATATCAATAATTAAATAATCCAGTTCTCCCCAATCTACTTCTGTTACAAATTGGCGGATAGCGCTGCTTACCATTGGGCCACGCCACACCACAGCCTGCTTCTCATCTATCAACAGGCCAATGCTCATTATTTTTATTCCAAACTTTTCTATAGGCACAATCAGCCCTTTGCCCCCGTTCTCTTTCATCATTGGTCTTTCGCCTCTTATACCAAACATAATGTGCTGGCTTGGCCCATAAATATCTGCGTCCATGAGACCCACTTTTGCACCCCCTTCACTTAATGCCAGGGCAAAATTTGCCGCCACGGTACTTTTGCCTACTCCACCTTTGCCACTTACAACGGCAATAATATTTTTTACACCGCTAAGCACAGTTTTAGGATCATGCCGGTTGCTACTTGTGTTGCTCGTAAAGTTTACAGTAACAATTGCGTCTTTATTGGCCAGAATTTTTACGGCATTAATACACGCATTCTTAATCATATCTTTCAGAGGGCATGCAGGGGTAGTAAGTATTACAGTAAAAGAAACCTTATCGCCCTCAATTGCAACATCTTTTATCATATTCAACGTCACCAGGTCTTTCCCAAGATCCGGCTCCTGTACATTACTTAAAGCTTTCATGATTTCCTCGTTCGTCATCGTTCAATTATTTGTTAAAAAGATTTATCCGCCGTAAAATTAACCATCTAAGCCCTTACTTTGTTTATCATTTGCGAAATGTTGTATTTTTGAAACCATCAGCAAAATCAATAATTAGCATTAGCCCCTACGTGGCTGGGCTCCCTTGAACCGCATACCAGGGGCTAAGAAACTTAAACCTAACAAAGCGTCTTGCGGGTATGTGAAGCATGAAAAAACTTTTACTATATATTCTTTTTTTTACGGTTATTTTTCCTTTGGCTGCAAAAGCACAATTCGAAACTTTTAAAGACTCGGTGGTACAATTGTATGGTGTCGTCATGACGGCCGACAGCCTGCGGGGTATACCCTCTGTTAGTGTTGTAATTAAAGGGCAAAACAGGGGAACGATAAGCAACGACCGGGGAGTTTTTAGCATCGTCGTTTTAAAAGGCGACCAGGTAGAGTTTTCCAGCATTGGGTATAAATCTATTACGGTAAATATTCCTAAAGATCTGCAGGGAAACCAGCACAGTATAATTCAGTTACTGGTAACAGATACCATATTTTTACCTGCGACAATTATAAAACCCCGGCCCACACGGGAGCAGTTTGAAAGAGATTTTATGAACACCAAAACTCCTGACGATGACATAACTATCGCCAGGAACAATAATAATTCTACCACACGCCGGCTTTTACTGGCCACTTTACCATCGGACGGAAGAGAGGCCAGCAGTCAATATATGCGGCAAGCTTCCCAAAAGTTATACTACTCTGGCCAGGTAGCTCCGCAGAATATTTTTAATCCTTTTGCGTGGAGTGAGTTTATAAAAGCCTGGAAGCGGGGAGACTTTAAGAAGAAAACTTACTAAGAAAGTTTTAAAAGTTTAAAGATTCAAAGGTTCAAAAGTTATGAATGTTGTTTAATCGGAGCAATTTTCATGTCCTTAATTTTCTAAACCAGCCCTTTGCAATGCAGGCCAGTTTTATACCTTGAACCTTGAACTTCTTCGCCTATTTTTGCGCATGCGCATTTTTTTAATTGGTTTTATGGGTAGCGGAAAAACGCATTGGGGGAGGCTGTGGGCTGCCGCCCGGCAACTTACTTTTATAGATCTTGATGAGGAAATAGAGAAGCAGGAAGGAACTATTTCATTAATTTTTGAAGAAAAGGGGGAAGATTATTTTCGTAAAAAAGAAGCGGATGCCTTACGGGCGCAAACGCTTCATGATAATTGTATTATTTCCTGCGGAGGTGGAGTTCCCTGTTTTTATGATAACATGAACTGGATGAATGAAAATGGCACCACAGTTTTTTTAGAAGCATCACGGGAATACATTTTCAACAACATCACAAAGAAAAAATATAAAAGACCATTACTTAACGAAAAAAATGATGCAGAAATTATGGTTTTTATTGAGCAAAAATTAAAAGAAAGACGTCCTTTTTATGAAATGGCACAAATAAAATTTCCGGTAGAAAATTTAAATATCGATTTAATAGATCAGGCTATTAATAGTTAATGAGGATCACAATAAATTTATTAGATGCATAAAGGATTTTTAAAAACTGCAGCTGTTCTTGCGGCACTTTCAGTTTTGCTTGGCGCATTTGCAGCACACGGATTAAAGGGTAAAATAAGCGATCAGGCTATCTTAATTTTCGAAACTGCCGTTCGTTACCAGTTTTATCATGTGTTTGCTTTGTTTATTACGGCCATATTATATAAAGATTTCCATTTTAATACCACCTTTATTGCAGGAGTATGTTTTATTGCAGGCATAATATTATTTTGTGGCTCTCTCTATATTTTGGCCGGGCTGCAAGCTGCTGTTCAGCCTGGCTACCGATGGGTAGGCGCCATAACACCATTAGGTGGCCTGGCATTTATTGTGGGCTGGTTGCTCTTGTTATTGTCTTTTTTTAAAAAAAATTATGAGCGTAAAAAAAAGAATTAGGGATCTCTAAATCCCGTTAATAGTTTCATCAAAAAATTATGAATATAAAATAATGAAAATAAATGCTGGACAAAAAATATTTTAAAATAATTGGTTTGCCCTTAAACCTGCATAATTTCGTACTCCATGCAGTTTAAAATGACTGCTGAACTTATTTGTGCAGCGCAGGATTATTATCTTTGTTACCAATGGCCAGTAAAATTAAATCGATAAAAACTAATTCAAAAGCAGGCGAGTCCTTAAAAAAGGAAAAAGAAGAAAAGGTAGAAATAAAACACCTGCTGAGAGATGAACGTACACATAAAATAGTAGGAAGCATATTTATACTTCTGGCAATCCTTTTTTTTATAGCATTTACTTCTTATTTATTTACCTGGGATGAAGACCAGGATAAGGTTTTTAAAGAAGGCTACCGCTTACTGATAGGTACTGATACTAAAGTTGCCAACCTGATGGGTACTTTCGGAGCGTTTATTTCTCATTTTTTTATCTATAAAGGGTTTGGGGTAGCGTCTTATTTACTCTGCAGTTTATTTTTTGTCATAGGCATAAATCTTTTTTTTGGGCGAAAAATATTTTCTGTTGTCCGAAATATAAAATACCTGATTCTCGGGTTACCATTATTTAGTATTACTGCATCTGTTTTGCTCAGTGGCCAGCAGTTTGCCTGGGGCGGCGCTGTAGGGGATATGTGTAAAGATTATCTCTATAAAAGTATAGGGCAGGTAGGTACTATTGCTGTTTTAGCTGTTGCTTTTTTAGCCTATATTATTTGGCGTTTTAACCCAGGTTTTAATATTGCTGCTAAATCAACACAAATTAGCACCGAAAATAATAGTAATCCCGATGTATCCAGGGAGTTTAAAGACAGCATGGTCCCGGCCGATTCAGAAGAGAAGCTTGCCTCAAACAGTCTTAAAGGAAGCGCTGCAATATTTAGTATTCCCGATCAGTCTCCTGTATTTGAGCATGAGTTAGAAATAGTTGAAAAAAATCATGAGACGGGCGATAAAAAAACTTCGAATATTTTTCCTGATAAAGAAGAAATTTTACAATCCGATTTAGGTCAAAAATCAGTTAAAAACCCACCAACTCCGTCAGCGCTTGAGCTGGAAATTAAATCCGCTGAAGAAAAGGAACAGGAAGAAATTGTTGCGCCTCCAAAGGTCGGGCAAATGAAACCCTACGATCCGATTTTGGATTTACGGGATTATAAATATCCATCGCTGGATTTGCTGGAAAATCATGGTAGCGAAAAAATAGTACAGGATCCGGCAGAACTGGAAAACAATAAAAACCAAATCATCAGCACCCTGAAAAATTATGATATTAACATCCAGAAAATATCTGCTACGGTTGGGCCAACTGTCACACTATATGAAATTATTCCTGCAGCCGGCGTACGTATTTCCCGTATTAAAAACCTGGAAGATGATATTGCCCTAAGCCTTGCAGCGCTGGGTATCCGAATTATAGCGCCTATACCCGGTAAAGGTACCATTGGTATTGAAGTGCCAAATGCCAGGAAAACAATCGTGAGTATGAGAACACTTTTAGCCGATGAAAAATTTGCGAAAAGTTCTTTCTCCCTCCCCATTGCCATTGGTAAAAAAATTGATAACACAAATTTTATTGTAGACCTGGCAAGTATGCCTCACCTGTTAATGGCAGGAGCTACAGGACAGGGTAAATCAGTGGGCCTGAATGCAATATTGGTTTCTTTGCTGTATAAAAAGCACCCCTCACAATTAAAATTTGTTTTGGTAGATCCTAAAAAAGTAGAACTAAGTATTTACAAAACAATTGAAAAACATTTTTTAGCAAAATTACCCGGAGAAGAAGATGCCATAATAACTGACACAAAAAAAGTGGTTCATACGCTTAATGCTATGTGCATTGAAATGGATAACCGCTACGATCTTTTAAAAGAAGCAGGCTGCCGCAACATTCGTGAATACAATGAAAAATTTGTCGCCCGCCGGCTTAGCCCGGAAAAAGGCCACCAGTTTCTTCCCTTTATTGTGCTGGTCGTTGATGAGTTTGCAGATTTAATTATGACGGCCGGCAAAGAGGTAGAAATGCCGATAGCCCGTTTAGCGCAACTTGCAAGAGCGATTGGCATTCATTTAATTATTGCTACTCAGCGCCCTTCAGTAAATATAATTACCGGTACTATCAAGGCAAATTTCCCGGCCCGTATCGCATTTAAAGTCAGCAGCAAAATAGACAGCCGCACTATTTTAGATACCGGCGGCGCTGAGCAACTTATTGGAAAAGGCGATATGCTCATTAGCTATAACGGTGAAGTTGTACGGTTGCAATGTGCGTTTGTAGATACGCCGGAAGTGGACAAAATTGTAGATTTTATCGGCGAACAGCGGGGCTATTCCCAGGCTTTCTTATTACCGGAGTATATTGACGAGAAAGATATGGAAGGTAGAGATTTCGATGTAAATGATAAAGATGCCTTGTTTGAAGATGCTGCCAGGTTAATCGTAAGCAGCCAGAGTGGTAGCACCTCTCTGTTGCAGCGCCGGATGAAACTGGGTTATAACCGTGCGGGCAGGCTAATGGATCAGTTGGAAGCAGCAGGCGTGGTGGGCACCAGCCAGGGAAGCAAAGTAAGAGATGTGCTTATTAAAACAGACGCTGATCTGCAGCAGTTTTTAAATGGCATGTTATAAATAATGTCTTCATAAAATTTAATAGATACTACTCTATCGTTCCAACTGCGGAACTGCCTTTTTAAGAAAAATCTTAAGAATAATAAACCTGAATGTCAAAATATTTACTCATAGGACTCGGCAACATCGGTAGTGAATACGCCAATACAAGGCATAATATTGGTTTTGATGTACTGAATGCGTTTGTTGTAAAACACGCAGGTGTTTTTAAAGTAGGCCGGCTTGCCTATGTTGCAGAAGTAAAATGGAAAGCAAAACAGTTCGTGTGTGTTTGCCCTACAACTTACATGAATTTAAGTGGCCGGGCCTTCAGGTATTGGCTGGATAAAGAAAAAGTTCCCCTGGAAAATACCCTTACCATTGTAGATGACCTGGCTTTGCCGTTGGATAAATTGCGCTTACGGGCTAGTGGGAGCGCTGCGGGGCATAACGGGTTAAAAGATATAGAAAGTATTTTAGGAACGAATGCGTATCCTAAATTGC
>JBDSDN010000159.1:0-5966 GCA_039920545.1 Ferruginibacter sp.
TGCTCCAGCATTTTTTCAATGGCAGTTTTTTCATTTCCAAGCAACAGGTCCGCAGGTTTACCCTGCATTATAAAGCTGTTGTGCCCAAAAGGTTCCAGCATATACCCCAATTGCTGTAAGTCTGGTAGTAATTCATTTAATACAACCGCATCTGCAGCTGACAATTCTATTGATACAGGAAAAAGGCTTTGCTGCGTGGCAATCGGCCGGCCGGCCAGGGCAGTTAAAAAACGTTCGTACAAAATGCGTTCATGTGCATTTTGCTGGTTTATTAATAAATATCCATTATCATTCTGTACGACGATGAAAGCATTGTGTAATTGTAAAATATTATCAGCAGTAAAAAATGGTGCCGGGGTCATATGCAAAGAAATATTTTCTTTAACGGTAGCAGGTTTTACCTCTCCTACACCTGACCCGGCAGGCACATAAAATTCTTTCCAGTGTTTTAATTCACTTTTATTTTCAATAAAATGCGCCTGGTTTTTTTGGGTAAAAGTTTGAAATAAAGAGGATGATAAGGCGAAAGATTTTTTTTCTTCTGTAAAAGGTTTACTCACAGCCTCCAGGTTTTGAATGGAAGAATCTAAATCAAAATCAAGCGTCGGCGTAATGCTGAATTGAGCCAATGCATGCTTCACAGCACTTTGCACAAATGCATACACGATTTTTTCATCTTCAAATTTTATTTCCTGCTTGGTGGGGTGTACATTAATATCAAGTTGTGCAGGGTCCAGGTCTATAAATAAAACATACATCGGGTAACTATCCTTTGCAATCATTTCATTAAAGGCATTCATGACTGCATGATTGAGGTACGCACTTTTTATAAAGCGGTTGTTTACAAAAAAGTATTGGTCGCCCCGGGTTTTTTTAGCTGTTTCCGGCTTACCTGCAAAGCCAAAGATATTCAGGTAGTCAGTTTGCTCCTGCACACTTACCAGTTTGGCACTGTAACTATTTCCTAATATTTGAACAATGCGTTGTTTAAGTGTCCCTTTTTCTAAATGGAAAACCTCCTGGCCATTAGAACCAAGGGAAAAAAACACTTCAGGAAAAGACATGGCAACCCTTATAAATTCCTCAACAATATGCCTGAGTTCTGCTGCATTACTCTTCAAAAAATTACGGCGGGCAGGCACATTAAAAAATAAATTCTTCATGGCTATCACCGTACCGTTTTCTATGGCTACCGGTTCCTGTTTTATAACGATGCTATTTTCTATCTCAATAAAAACACCAACCTCATCCTCTGCACGTTTAGTTTTTAAAGTAACCTGGGCTACTGCTGCAATACTTGCTAAAGCTTCTCCCCTAAAACCCATGGTTTTTATCCGGAAAAGATCATCAATAGTTTTAATTTTTGAAGTCGCATGCCTTTCAAAAGCCATACGGGCATCAGTTTCGCTCATTCCTTTACCATTATCCATTACCTGTATCAGGGCTTTTCCTGCGTCATTAACGATCAGTTTAATTTCATTGGCACCGGCATCTACAGCATTTTCCATCAGTTCTTTTACCGCACTGGCAGGCCGTTGTATAACTTCCCCGGCAGCAATCTGGTTGGCAATGTTATCAGGTAATAATTGAATAATATCAGGCAAAATCATTTAAATTGAGTGTGCAAAAATAGCATTTAAAGAGCGAGGGCATATTACAAATATTTCCAGCTTTTTAACGGATGCTGCAAACGATATTGACGACCTTTATGCTGATAAACTTAAACCTAAAGATGAATAGAATATTTGCTTCACAAGATTACCCTTCGTTGCTCAGGAAAAACTCTACTGCTGAAGCCCCATTGAAAGTCAAATACCAGGTATCAAAAAAAGTATATTACACAATAATTTTTATTACTTTTCTTATAACCTGTACTGTTGCTAAAGCGCAGCAAACCTCTGCACAGCGCTGGGCCGACAGTGTATTTAAAACGTTGAGCCACGAAGAACAGATTGCACAATTAATGGTCGTTCGTCTGTCTACCATTAACAGCCAAACTAAAGAAGTTACTTTTTTTGATGACCAGGTAAGCAAGCTGGTAAAACAATACAACATAGGTGGAGTTTGCCTTTTTCAGGGCAGCCCCGTAAAGCAGGCCACGGTTTTAAATTCTTTACAGGCCCTGGCTAAAACCCCCATTTTAATGTGTATTGATGCTGAGTGGGGCGTGGGTATGCGTATGACAGACAGCGTACTTTCTTTACCAAAGCAAATGATGCTCGGGGCGCTTAAAGATGAAACCATTATATATCGGTATGGACAAATAGTAGCTGAACAGTGTAAGCGTATAGGCATTCAGGTAAACTATGCGCCCGTGGTAGATGTAAATAATAATCCCAATAATCCGGTTATAAATGATCGAAGTTTTGGAGAAGATAAATACAAAGTGGCAAGGTTCGGGATACAATATATGAAGGGTATGCAGGATTTGGGCGTTATGGCCTGTGCCAAACATTTTCCCGGCCATGGCGATGTCGCCGTAGATTCTCATTTTGATTTACCGGTAATAAATAAAACGATGGCGCAGCTAGATTCCCTGGAGCTGTACCCATTTCAGCAGATTTTCAATGCCGGCATCAGCAGCGTAATGGTGGCACATTTATATATCCCTTCTATAGATAATACCCCTAACAGGGCCACTTCACTTTCACCAAAAAATATTAATGGGCTAATGAGAAATGAGCTGGGTTACCAAGGCCTTACTTTTACTGATGCACTCGAAATGCAGGGAGTTAAAAAATATTTTCCCGATGGGGAAGCTTCGGTACAATCTATTATTGCAGGCAACGATATGCTTTGCCTGCCTGGAGATGTACCACAATCTATTGCTAAAATAAAAGAAGCGGTTGCAGCAAAAAAAATAAGTTGGGCAGATATTGAAATGCATTGTAAAAAAGTGCTGATGGCAAAGTACCAATATGGCCTGGCAGCACTTGAACCAATTAATACTGCAAATCTCACAAGTGATCTAAACAGCAAAGTACCTGCCATGAGGCGGGTGGTGGCAGAGAATGCTATTACCTTATTGGCAAAAGAAAATGCCGCATTCTTTCCCCTGGCGATAGAAAAAAATAATAAGCCCGGGCAGGTAGCCTATGTAACTATAGGTGCTAATAATGAAAACGCAATTACCCGCCGCATGGCAAAAGATTATAATGCAAAAATATTTTATTTTGAATATTCTAAAAAG
The DNA here is from genome assembly GCA_039920545.1 of Ferruginibacter sp. Taxonomy (GTDB): domain Bacteria; phylum Bacteroidota; class Bacteroidia; order Chitinophagales; family Chitinophagaceae; genus Ferruginibacter. Next base: position 3,191 of record JBDSDN010000159.1, read on the forward strand.
GATAGCGATGTTTTGATATTGTTAAACCAACTTAAGAACTATCAAAAAATTGTAATTGGGCTTCATAATTTAACCCGGGCGCCTGCAAATAATTTTGGCTTAAGCGCCGCGGCTGTTTCATTGGTAAACAGGTTGCAGCAAAAAAATAACGCAATCACTTTATTGTTTGGCAATGCCTATGCTGCAAAAAACTGGTGCAATGCAGCAAACATGGTGGTTTGTTTTGAGGATGACAGCATTATTCAGCATACGGCTATTGATATGTTGCAGGGGAAATTGCCTTACCGGGGCACTTTGCCGGTTACTGTTTGCGATAACTTTAAATACGGTTACGGCCTTAATACTATCGCATATTCCCCTTTGCCGCAGAGCAGTGCCACGGGCTTCAATGTTATAAAGTTGAACACGATTGATTCTATTGCAAATGATGCCATTGAAAAAAATGCTATACCCGGCTGTGTAGTGCTCGTGGCTAAAAACGGAACCATTGCTTATCAAAAAGCTTTTGGGGTTTACAGTATCGAAAATTTAAAGCCTGTATCAATAGAATCTGTTTACGATTTAGCTTCCGTAACAAAAATATGTGCTACTACGCTTGCCGTTATGAAATTATATGAAGAGGGTAAACTGGACTTAAAAAAAAACTTAGGGTCTTACCTTGCCTCAGTTAAAGGCAGCAACAAAGAAAATTTAATAATAGAAAAAATACTACTTCACCAGGCCGGGCTGGTAGCTTATATCCCTTTTTATAAAGAAACTCTGGACACTACCGGGGCACCACTTAAAACTGTATATACTCCCGGTATTACAGATTCTTTTTCTACCAGGGTAGCTAACAAAATGTACATGCGCAATGCCTGGAAGGATACGATATACAACAGGATACTGCAAAGCCCTTTGGGGGCGACTGATAAGTATATTTACAGCGACAATGATTTTATTTTTTTGGGTAAAATAGTGGAGGCCATTTCAGGATATACCTTGGATGAATATGTCAGGCGTACTTTTTATGCGCCTATGAGTTTATCTTCCATTGGCTTTAAACCTACCCAGCGCCTGGATACCAGCCGCATTATACCCACAGAAAACGAAAAGCAATTCCGGCAACAATTATTAAGAGGCGATGTGCATGACCCGGGAGCTGCAATGTTTGGGGGTGTTGCGGGCCACGCAGGATTGTTCAGCGATGCCTATGACCTCGCAGGAATTATGCAGATGCTCCTGAATGGAGGCACCTATAACAGCAAGCAGTATTTACAAAAAGAAACCATTGATTTATTCACGTCATACCATAGTACAATCAGCCGGAGAGGCTATGGCTTTGATAAGCCTGAAAAAAATAATACAACACTTGCAGAACCTTATCCTGCTTTATCTGCCTCAGCCAAAACTTTTGGACATACTGGTTTTACCGGTACCTGTGTATGGGCAGACCCCGCAAGCAATGTTGTCTTTATTTTTTTAAGCAACCGGGTAAATGCTCCTGATCCCGGGCTTTTTCTTAAAATGAATGTGCGTACAAAAATTTATGAAACTATTTATAAGGCTATGCTATAACTGAGAGGGTTCAGACAAATATTAAAATTTTTATGCCATATCCATATCAAATAAAAAATATAAAAGAGTACCGGGAAGCGTATAAAAAAAGCGTTGATGATCCCGAAGGTTTCTGGGGAGACATTGCCTCTGAATTTACCTGGAGCAGGAAATGGAATAAAGTATTGGAGTGGAATTTTAAGGAGCCCAAAATAGAATGGTTTAAAGATGGCAAATTAAATATAACTGCAAATTGTATAGACAGGCATTTGGAAAACTCCGGTGACAAACCTGCCATAATCTGGGAGCCTAATCACCCGGATGAAAGAACAAGAGTAGTTACTTATAGGCGCTTACACAAGAGGGTGTGCCAGTTTGCACAGGTTTTAAAAAATAATGGCGTAAAAAAAGGTGACCGGGTTTGTATTTATATGGGGATGGTTCCAGAATTGGCGTATGCTGTATTAGGATGTGCAAGAATTGGCGCCATTCACAGTGTAATTTTTGGCGGCTTCAGTGCACAAAGTATTGCAGACAGGCTGAAAGATGCACAGGCTGAATTTATTGTTACCTGCGATGGTGCTTACCGTGGCGGAAAAGAAATCCCTTTAAAGGCAGTTATTGATGATGCTTTGGTAGGAAATAATACCGTAAAAAAAGTAATTGTTTTTACCAGGACGAGGGTACCGGTGAGTATGATAAAAGGCAGGGATGTTTGGTGGGAAGATGAAATGGAATTTGCTGAAACACAGGTAGAGAAAAATGGCGTGGTAAGTTTTGAACCAGAAGAGATGGACGCAGAAGACCCGCTGTTTATTTTATACACTTCCGGTAGTACCGGCAAGCCAAAAGGCGTGGTACACAGTTGCGCCGGTTATATGATTTGGGCCAATTACACGTTTGTAAATGTATTTCAATACCAGCCTGGCCAGGTTCATTTTTGCACTGCAGATATTGGGTGGATAACAGGCCATAGTTATATTATTTATGGTCCGTTGAGTGCAGGCGGCACGTCTTTAATGTTTGAAGGCATACCCACCTATCCCGATGCAGGCAGATTCTGGGATATTGTAGATAAACATAAAGTAAATATTCTGTACACAGCGCCAACGGCTATACGCAGTTTAATGGGGTATGGGTTAGACTTTTTGAAGGGAAAAGATTTGTCTACTTTACAAATTTTAGGCACGGTGGGCGAGCCAATAAATGAAGAAGCCTGGCATTGGTATAATGAAAATAT
>JBDSDN010000160.1:0-7697 GCA_039920545.1 Ferruginibacter sp.
AAACTTATAAATGCTTTAAACAAATTATACCAGTTAGTTTCATGGCCGTTGATAATCATTCTTTCGCTATGAAAGCGGTAAGTAATAAAGTTATTTTGGAGGTTCCATATAAGAATAGGAGAGGCTACAATTATTGCAAACAGTAAAGCCATGTACAACCTGTAATTACCAAGCCAGGCCCTTTTTTTTACCAGGGTAAAAAGCCCCAACCCTCCCCAGAGAAATATACCATGAACCTTACTCATTATGCAAAGACCGGAGGCCAGCCCCAACATTATCCAGTTTTGCCAGCTACGATCATCTGCCAGGAGACGGGCAATCATCCATAAACTGAATGTCCAGAAAATCATTTGAGGAGCATCCGGCATGAGAAAAAGGCCTGCAGTAATACCTCCATAAAACGAAGCATTGTAAAGGCAGGCTGCAAACCAACCGGCTCTTTCATTTTTTATAACCGAGACACATTTAAAAATAAACCAGGTAGAAAGAGCACAGCCCACAATACTGCCCAGCCTTAAAAAAACCGGGTAACCCTGCAGAAGCAAGTTCAGAGAAAAAAACCTGGCCCATAAAGCAACCATAGGAGGGTGATCAAAATAATTCCATTGCAATTGCTGACTATACAGCCAATAATAAGATTCATCATTACCCAGTTCCACCAGCCCGCCCACAATGATTCTGAGAATAGAAAAAAATATAATTAAAATGAAAACATATTTTTTATAAGGTAGCTGCTTCAAAATTTTATAAATGTTTTTGTACTGAGTTAAATCCCAAAGACAGTAACTTAAAATTTAGTAAAAGTTTCAAAAAAATATCTTCTCCAGGTAATAATTTACAACCTGCTAAAAACAAGGAATGATTTTTTGGTTATAGCATTCTTGTAAAGAAGAAAAGTCATTGATAAAATTTTAAAATCCGGTGAGGGTTTAATTCCACTTTCCAATAGTTAGCCCCAGCAGCAGAACCAGTATTAACAGGCCGGCTATAACATATGATGCAATTCTTAAACCATTTCCCATTCTGCGGACGGAAGCCGTATAATCCATTAAAGTAATATCCGGGTGTGCTTTTAAGTCATGCCTCATTTTTATTTTACCAACCCGAAAGCTTAGCCGGTTCCATACATTGAGTTTTTTTCCTGTTACCAATTCATAATCACCTACTGACATTTTCACCACATCTTTCAGGAGAAAGTTTTTTAAAATTGTAAGTTCAGGTGCCCGTCTGGCGATATTAGCGGCAGAGATGTGGGTAATTGATAAAAGTGCAAGGGAAATCATGATGAGGCAAGCAATTATTTTGGTCATTTATAAAAGTGTTTTAAATATGTTGTACAAGATAAAATCATTTTTTTTAAAAGCTTTTTAAATTGTTTTAAGCCTTGGGTTTCTAAACCCAAAAATATATTCGCTTTCCCATTTACCATCCTCTTTCCTGATCTCTGTATAATTTTTACAAACAAACGTTTATGTTTCGCAACACAAAAGGTATACTTCTGTGATATTTAAAGTGGGGTATGGTTTGTTCTTTGTATCTCTTTCATTATCAGTTCAACATTAATTGTAAAGAAGACCTGGTGAATTTTTTATCACTAAAATATAGGATATGAATACGACAACAGCAAATTCAACCTTGCATAGTTCATCTAAATTAGAAAGCATCGGAGCAGGTATAATCCGTTATGGACTTGCCATAGTTTTGATATGGGTGGGCTTTCTAAAATTTTCTCCTTATGAAGCTGAAGGCATTAAGCCCCTGGTCGAACATAGCCCCTTTCTATCCTGGACCTTGGGTATAGTGAGCATTAATTCACTGGCAATGATATTGGGAATAATTGAAATAATACTGGGTATTTTAATAATGATGAGAAATTTCTCTCCAAAGGCTTCAGCGTTGGGCAGCATCGGGGCCATTATAATGTTTGCTATCACCCTTACGTTTGTTTTTTCAACACCTGGCATCTGGCAACCTGATTATGGTTTTCCTTATCTCTCCCCTATGCCGGGCCAGTTCCTGGCAAAGGATATTTTATTGTTAGGTGCGGCTGTGTGGACTGCGGGTGAAGCATTGAACGCTTCCCGAATGGTAACCACAACACATAAAAGTGTCATGCTTTCATAAAATAAAAAAAAATAGGTCAATCAAACTGACTTCAAGTGCAACAAATAAATTTAATCATCAATCAATTTTAAAAATTTAAAAAAAAGTTATGAAAAAAATTCTTATTCTGGCGCTTTGCTCCGGATTTTTCCTGTCTTGTAAGAAAACATCACAGGATACAGTTAGAGAAAAGCGCAGTCTGCCGAACAGTTTAGAAAGTGCGACGCAAATTGATACCGTAAATGCCACGGCGGTCCTTCCCCTTTATCGTGGCCAGGATGCTAACGGTGGCGATGTATTTTACATTATTACAGAATCTAATAATGTTGACAAGTCAATAGAACTTGGCGTAAACTGGACACCAAAGTTGGTGCATGCCATGGGTACCAAGGCTACACAATTAGCGACAGTAGTAAGTGGCGGGGCTAAAAATCCCCATGATTTTCCGATATTAAAATTTTCCGGAAATGTTGATTTTTCTCCGACCAGAATTTTAGTTCCAGGTCCGCTTGGTTTCCCACTGAATCCTGCTTCTCAACCCGGTTCGGTAGGGGATGCTACCTATAGCCCCTTGGTGACATTCGATGGAAAAATAGTTTACAATGCGTCCCACCTATCTAACAGTACCGGTGTTCATGACCGAGTTATAAGTATGGATAAACAAAACATGACCGTAAAAATGCGGCTTGCCAGGGGATTTTATGAAGGCTTCGCCATTTTATACTCAACGACAGAAACATCAGATGAAGATGTTGCTGCCCTGGAGGATAATACTTTTGCACCAAATATGAATGCTGCGCCCAACCCGGCAGATGACAAGTCATTCCGCTCTGCGAGGGAAGCATTAATACCGGTAATTAATGGCCCCATGGGCGTAAATAATCCTAACCGCCAGGGCCTGCGCTCTGCCGTAGCAGGCGAGGGAGATCCACTTAATATTTTCCAGGAGCAGGCGGGCTGTGAAGATGCAGATGACCCCGGGTCTTTTTGTGATGCTGCGGGTTATAGCCCCTTATGGGATGTACACCCGGTGTTGTGGACTGATGCAGCCATTGCAGCAGGTATGCGTACCCGTGTTACAACGGATAAACGTGAAGTGATAGCGCCTATAAATATTATTGAATTATACGCTGATGGCTTTGTGGTAGCCGGTGCACCATTAGGCCCCCGAAATTCTTCCCTTGGCGGCTTGAACGCTGCGGGTATTATAGTTAACTGCCCAATTATATTTGTACCTGCTGCGGCAAGATAAAGAGAGGATTGAATTACCTATAATAAATTAAAAAGTAACAAAATATTTTTTAAAATTAATACCAATTTGTTTGGAATTTAAAATTCAAGTTATCCTGTGATCCTGTTATCTACGCAGTAATGTCTAAACCGAAATAAAAATTTAGTAGGTAATAGAATCCCAGGTAAAGTCTCCGTAACAGGAGACTTTTTTTTGATGTATAAATGGAGTAATTTAGTACAAGTGATAAAAAAGGGAAGGGGCATTGCCGGGATTAAATTTTTTTTAGAATTTAAAGAACAAAACCATGGACTCTAAAAAAGACAAAAAAATTACCCTTTGGATGGCAAATAATGGAATTGGGCTTTTACGTGTAAGCCTGGGAATAATTTTTTTATGGTTTGGCTTTATAAAATACTTTGCTGGGCAAAGCCCCATTGAAGACCTGGCTATGCGAACCATTAGAACGCTCAACTTCAATATTTTACCAGGAGGTTCATTACCGATTTTTCTGGCCACTCTTGAATGCCTGATTGGAATTGGATTATTGACGGGTAAATTTTTAAGATTAACCTTGCTTCTGCTTTTAATACAATTAGTGGGGGCATTTGCCCCGGTGTTTCTTTTTCCCACAGAAGTTTTTAAAATTTTTCCGATTGTGCCCACACTGGCCGGTCAATATATAATAAAAGATATTCTGATTATTAGCACCGGCCTTGTAATAGGCAGCACAGTCAGGGGGGGCAAACTGATAGCGGACCCTGCTATAGCTGAAAGAGCTAAAAGAATAGAACAGGCAAAAATGGATGAAGAATAACTGCCATTTTACAGCCGACTTTCAAGGTCAAAAAAAATAACTTCCTTATAGACAGTCAGAACACAGATTTACTTCTTTTCTAACACTTTGTCAATCTGGTATCCCACAATATAACCGGCTACAGCTCCAAAAATGGTAGCACCGGAAAGTAAATACAATCCACCTTCAGTTGTTAGATAACCAAAGCCGAGGCCTAGCAGGCCAAAAAGTACCATGGCCACTAATGCTGCCTGTCCTCTTTTTTTAGGTTTTGCCCGTAACGGAGCAGGATGGTTTTGATGATGCTGATGCGGATTTCTGCTTTTTGATTCTGGCATTTTTATTATCAAGCTACGATTTTTTTAAGATTGGTTTTCATTTTATTCTTGCATTAGTCAACAAAAAATATTGTAAGGCATTTAATAATAAAAATTTCAATGACAATTCATAGCAGCAAACCATAGCACCTCACTACTTCAAATTAATTCAACCCCTACTATAGCTTTCGAAATAATATTCAAATAAAAATACCTAAGGTCTAAAATATTAAGCTGTTCAATTAAATTATTTTACCCTATATTAAATTCTTAACTTGGTAATGATTAAATCCAATTATTATGAAAAATTTGACCTTACTCCTCGTAATAAATATTTTTTATTGCCATTTCGTTTATTGCCAGACAACCCTTGTGAATTATGGAGCATCCTGGAAATATTTTGACAAGGGAACAAACCTGGGAACGTCGTGGAGAGCAGCAACTTTTAATGATGGAACATGGGCCAGCGGTAATGCTCAATTAGGTTATGGTGACGGAGATGAAGCAACTGTGGTAAATTATGGGTCCAATGCAAATAAGAAATACATTACTACTTATTTCAGGAAAACAATTTCCATTGCTGATGTATCACTGTATACCGGGTATACATTAAATATTAAGAGAGATGATGGCGCCGTGGTCTACATTAATGGCCTGGAAGTTTTTCGCACTAATATGCCAGGCAATACAATCAGTTATAATACCAAGGCTTCATCTGCTGCCAGTGATGATGGTAATACGGCGCAAACAAAATTGCTGACGGCCCAGCAATTAATCCAGGGAAGCAACACTATAGCCGTAGAGGTTCATCAAAACGCCGGTAACAGTTCCGACTTGTCTTTTGACCTGGAACTTTTAGGTACAACCGGCGGGGGTGGAGGTGGTACCACAGCCATTCTTACCCGTGGCCCTTACATGAATGCTGCATTGCAAACAGGCGTCACTATCCGCTGGCGCACTGATGTTCCTACTGACACTAAAGTAAATTTTGGGGCTACTGCCGGGAGTTTAACTCAATCCTTTACTGACAATGTTACAATGGTAGAACATGTGGCTACCTTAACCGGCCTTAATGCGAATAGCCTTTATTATTACAGCATAGGATCTACTACACAATCACTACAGGGCGATGCAAATAATTATTTCAAAACAATGCCATTGGTGGGGAGCACTCAAAAAATAAGAATAATGGCCATGGGAGATATGGGAAATAATTCTTCCAACCAGGTAAATGTGCGCAATGCCTGGCTGGCTTTTAATGGCTCAAATTATACCGATGCCTGGATACTCATGGGTGATAATGCTTATAACAGCGGCCTGGATGCAGAATTTCAAAGCAACTTTTTCAATATTTACCAGGGTACCCTCACCAAGAATCACGTGCTGTGGCCCTCCCCGGGTAATCATGATTATGCCAACAGCACCAGCAGGCAGGCCGATCATTTAATACCCTATTATGATATGTTTAGCTTGCCAAAAAATGGGGAGGCGGGCGGCCTTCCCTCTAATACTGAAGCTTACTATGCTTTCAATTATGGAAATGTTCATTTCGTAGCGCTGGATTCTTATGGCTGGGAAGCAGGCAGTACGAGGCTGTATGATACCTTGGGCCCACAGGCAGTTTGGTTAAAGCAGGACCTGGCGTCCAATACGCAACAATGGACAGTAGTGTTTTTTCATCATCCACCTTATACTAAAGGATCGCACAATAGTGATACTGAAACAGAATTAATTAATATGCGACAGAATATAGTTCCCATTTTAGAACGCTATAAGGTAGATCTTGTTTTGAATGGCCACAGCCATAGTTATGAAAGAAGCTATTTAATAAATGGACATTATGGAACGGAAAGCACATTTAGTTTTGCGACAAATGCCTTAAGTTCTTCAACAGCAAAATATGATGGAAGTTCTAATTCCTGTACCTACATAAAAAATGCCGGTGATGTTCGCAATGGGATAGTTTATGCAGTGGTGGGTTCTGCCGGGCAGGTAGGCGGCTCTACAAGTGGGTACCCACATGATGCGATGTATTATTCTAATGTTACAAATGGTGGCACCTTATATTTTGAAGTGGAAAATAACCGGCTGACGGCAAAATGGATTGGAGCTGATGGCGTGATACGGGATAATTTCAATATCATGAAAAACGTAAACAAAACCACTAATACCAGTATTACCTCCGGTAGTAGCACTACCCTTACGGCTTCCTGGATTGGTAACTATAACTGGAGTACCGGTGAAACCAGCCGGTCCATAACGGTGAGTCCTGCCTCAAATACTGTTTATACCGTTACAGATGGGCAGGGTTGTTTAACTGATGTTTATAATGTAGATGTTTCAGCGACGGTGGCCCCGCTGGCGCATGCCGGCTTGCATGAAGTTGCATTTACAATGTATCCCACTATTTTAAAAATTGGACAACCACTGTATGTACAATCTGGACAAAATGAAGAGAGTGCATTTACTCTTTCTGATATTAACGGCAGGAGTTTAAAAACTTTCAGATTTTCAGGAAACAGGAAAATAGTAACTGATTGGTTAACTCCTGGTATTTATTTTTTAAAATACTATGATAAAAATAAAGTGGAAACAAGAAAATTTGTGGTCACAAATTAAGATTGCCAGCGCTGTAAATATTTAAATTAGCTTTATTAATTTCCCGGGTATCGTAAATTAATAATATTTTTCAGATAATTTTTGGGTCGCTTAAAATTTGATAGAATCAAACCTTCAGCACCAAACTAGTTTCTACTGGTCTTTTTCCTTTTTAAATAATTCCTCACAAAAAACTGTACAGCATTTTACCCAATGTAGAAAACGCTTCCTGCCTAAATAAAATCTGTTTAATCTATAACTGAACAATCAGTTAAGTTTTTGAAACAAAATCCCGTAATTGCTCATCTATTTCTCTTTCGAACTATGGAGAGGTATTTGAACCATTATTAAAAATATTTTTTATGGATAGCATTAACCAAAATCAAACGGAACAAAATTACCAGGATCTTAGTGGTAAGGAGGGAATAAAGAAAATGAAAGAACTAGTAGAGAAAGCATCTACCTGTTTTTTTTGTACTAACATTAGTACCGGGGCGCCACTCACAACCCGGCCAATGGCGGTACAAAAAACAGATGAAGAAGGTAACCTCTGGTTTCTAAGTGCCTCAGACAGCCACAAAAATAAAGAGATTGAAGCTGATCCAATGGTGCAATTATTTTTCCAGGGTTCTCCCCATTCAGATTTCCTTTC
>JBDSDN010000161.1:0-3663 GCA_039920545.1 Ferruginibacter sp.
AGGTTTTTTTTCTACTCTTACCGGGTAGATGACCTCTCCACTGTTCCAGGTAACTTCAATGGTACGGGTATTGTCCACCCCTTTCAACTTTGCCCAAACCTTTGCGGCAGCTCGGGCCGTTTTATTCTGGCCAAAATCTATTACTGTATACAAACTACCATCAACTTTGATGATAAGTCCTGAACGCATGTCTGCTGTAGTTGCCATGATAAGTATTTAATTATTAAATCACATTTTAACGATGGCAGCAAAAGTAGGAAACTAAACTTGAATGTGCATTTTGGCTAAAGAAATCCATCTTTAATTTTCTTTTTTAAAAAAATGCAGTTGATAGATTATCTATTAATTCCAATTTGTATTAACATTCCCTTTGAAAGATAAAAATTAGTTTTACTAAAAATAAGGGCTATTGAAAATTTTACTCAGCTTTCTCTTGGTTTTTAATCTTGGTTTTTCCGTGCAGGCACAACAAGACAGCCTTCCATTGTACAAACGCTTCCCCCAGGTTCCTCCATTAAGTATTATTACCGTGCCAGATAGCACCCGGTTCACAAAAGAAGATTTACATAAAAAAAAACCTGTACTGATTATTGTGTTTAGTCCGGATTGTGAGCATTGCCAGCATGCCATTAAAGATTTAGAAGAAAATGCTGCAGCCTTTAAAAAAGTTCAGGTTATAATGGTTTCCGCCCTGGATCACAGTATTATCAAAAAATTTTACTACGAATACAATATATCTTCTTATCCAAATATCATAGTAGGAAGGGATGCTAATTATTTCCTGGGCTCCTTTTTTTCCATTACTAATTTCCCATCAATATTTCTATATGATAAAAAAGGAAATTTTGTGGAGAAATTTGAAGGGGATGTCTCGTTTACTAAAATAGCGGCCCGTCTTTAAGAAAATACCTGGCGGTAAAAAGTATAATTTTTATAACAAGCCGTCATTTTGGAAATTTCAAATGTCACAACAACTAAAGAAATATTTACCTTTGCCCGGGTATAAATATTCCATTCATATATAAAATAATTTTCGATGAAAGTAACTGTAGTGGGTGCTGGTGCTGTAGGAGCTACCTGCGCTGATAATATTGCCCGTAAGCAATTATGCGACGAATTGGTATTACTGGATATTAAAGAAGGAGTGGCTGAAGGCAAAGCGATGGATCTTATGCAAACGGCGCAGATAGAAGGATTTGATACTACAATTACAGGCAGCACAAATGATTATTCAATAACAGCAGGCAGCACGGTGGCCGTAATTACTTCCGGTATTCCCCGCAAACCAGGCATGACCCGTGAAGAACTCATAGGCATTAATGCCGGGATTGTAAAAACTGTTACCCAGAATTTATTACAATATTCCCCTGACGTCATTATTATCGTTATCAGTAACCCGATGGATACCATGACCTACCTGGCCTTAAAATCCAGTGGGATACCAAAGCATAGAATTATCGGCATGGGTGGTGTTTTAGATAGTGCCCGTTTCCGTTATTTCCTCAGCCAGGCCATGGGTAGTTCTGCCAACGATTTGCAAGCCACCGTCATTGGCGGTCACGGAGATACAACCATGATTCCGCTAACCCGGCTTGCAACTTACAGTGGCACGCCGGTAGCAAATTATCTTGATGAAGCGGCCTTGAAAAAAGTAGCAGCAGATACAATGATAGGGGGCGCTACCTTAACCGGTTTATTAGGTACTTCTGCCTGGTATGCCCCAGGTGCAACCGGAGCATCTTTAGTAGAAGCAATTATAAGAGATGAAAAAAGACTAATGCCTTGTTGCGTTTTTCTGGAGGGAGAATATGGGCAAACAGACATTTGCATTGGGGTCCCTGTAATCATTGGTAAAAATGGGTGGGAAAAAATTATTGATTTTAAACTAAACGATGAAGAACTGGCTTCATTTGCTAAAAGTGCCGAGGCGGTGAGAAGTATGAATAGTGTTCTAAGCACCTTAACTATTTAAAAATAAAAATATTTTATGTAAAATGAAAGTCCTGAACTAATTTTTGGGGCTTTTTTTAAATTATAATTTACCCGTTATTTTTTAATTCACGCCGTCAGTTACCATTTCTTTATGAATTTTAGAAACTAACCCCTGCAATACTTTTCCGGGCCCGCACTCGGTAAAATGCTTAGCCCCATCTGCAATCATCGCTTGCACGGTTTGTGTCCACATAACGGCGCCGGTTAGTTGATTAATAAGGTTATCTTTTATTATTTCAGGATCGGTAACAGCTTTGGCAACTGTATTTTGATAAACAGGGCATATCGGAGTATTAAATAGCGTATTGTTGATGGCTTCTTCAAGTTCTTCTTTTGCCGGCAACATCAATGGGGAATGAAAAGCTCCGCCAACAGGTAAAACCAGCGCCCTTTTTGCACCGGCGTTTTTCATTTGGCCGCAGGCTATTTCTATTCCTTTTAAGCTTCCGCTGATAACCAACTGACCCGGACAATTGTAGTTTGCCGCCACTACCACTTCTCCCAATTCATTAGAAATATGCTGGCAGATTTCCTCCACTTTTGCATCATCCAGGCCAAGCACTGCTGCCATTGTGGAAGGATTTAATTCGCAGGCACGCTGCATAGCTTTTGCCCGGATAGAAACCAGTTTAAGTGCATCCGCAAAACTGAGCGTTTGATTGGCAACCAATGCAGAAAATTCTCCTAATGAATGGCCAGCCACCATACCTGGTTTTGCATTTTCAATACTCATAAAGGCTGCTATGGAATGTATAAAAATGGCAGGCTGGGTAATATCAGTTTGCTTAAGACTTTCATCTGTGCCGGCAAACATCGTATCCGATATTGGGAAACCTAAAATATCATTAGCTTCTTCAAATATTTTTTTTGCGGTGATATTATTATCATAAAGATTTTTTCCCATTCCGCTGAATTGGGCACCTTGTCCCGGAAAAATGTAAGCATGTGCCATGATGTATATTTAGAATACAAATAAAATAAAAAAATCCCTAAACATTCAGGGACTTAATTTAGAACAAAAAATAATATCTGCCCTTAATGTAGTTTAGCGCTGATCAGCTTTAAGAATTCGCTCCGGGTTTCATTTTTTTCAAATTGCCCGAAAAATGCCGAAGTAGTGGTCACAGAATTCTGTTTTTGAACACCCCTCATCATCATGCATAAATGTGAGGCTTCAATTACTACTGCAACGCCGTGGGGGTTTAAGGATTCTTTTATGGCAGTAAGAATCTGGTGCGTTAGTCTTTCCTGAACCTGCAGCCGTCGGCTATATACATCTACCACCCGGGCTATTTTACTTAGGCCTGTTATATACCCGTTAGGAATATAGGCTACATGGGCTTTCCCATAAAACGGCAACATGTGATGTTCACACATACTGTACAATTCAATATCTTTTACAATTACCATCTCACTAACATCTTCATGAAATTTAGCGGAGTCAAGAATCGCCCTGGCGTCTAAATTATAGCCCTGGGTTAAATACTGCATTGCTTTAGCCATTCTTTCAGGCGTTTTTTGTAATCCTTCTCTTTCTTCATCTTCGCCCAACAGGCGAATGCTTTCTTTATAATTTTTCATTAATGAAGCAGTTACTTCATCATCATAACTTTCAATCTTTTTATATGCCATTGATTTACTGATTAAATATTTTATTAATTAGACAGGGTA
>JBDSDN010000162.1:0-4920 GCA_039920545.1 Ferruginibacter sp.
GTTTTTTTATTAGCCAGGATATCCCCGCCGGTTTGCTTACCAAATTTTTTAGGATCGCCAAACGCATCCAAAAAATCATCCTGCACCTGGAAGGCTATACCAAGATTTTTTCCGAAGGCATATAAATGTTGTTGATTACCGAACCCCGCCCCACCAAGTATTGCCCCCGTCTGCAGGCTGCTGCCCAGCAAAACCGAGGTTTTCAATGAAATCATATTTACATATTCTTCCAGGCTTACACCGCCATTTTTTTCAAAATCCATATCAAGCTGCTGCCCTTCACAAACTTCTTTTGCTGTCTTATTAAAAATGGCCACTACTTTTGGGAGGTATAAGGGTTTTATTTTACTCAGGTATTCATAGGCTGTTACAAACATTACATCGCCGGCAAGCAAGGCAGTACTGTCACCGTATTTCTCATGCACTGTTTGCTGCCCACGCCGTAGGGGCGCTTTATCCATTATGTCATCATGTATTAAACTAAAGTTGTGAAAAAGTTCTATGGCGGCGGCGGCATTAAAACAGTCTTCATTAATATTTTCAAATAATTCATGAGCCATGTAAACAGCCACGGGCCTAATCCTCTTGCCCCCGATGCCTAAAATATATTGGGCAGGGTCATAAAGACTTTTTGTATGTTGCGGAAAATGGCGGACATTAAATTTTTCTTCAAATATTGCAGAGAGTTCTGTGAAAGAATGCATGAAGAGATGTATGATTTAGGATGTATGATTTATGATTTGTGTCCTGGAATTTCCTATATAAAATACTGTCTTACTTATTACTTATTACTTAGTACTTCTTACTTAGTTCTTCTTACTTAATATACTTAACTCATTTCCCTCTCCCCTTTGACTTTTGTGTATGCACAATTGATTTTTGAGTATTCGTTTTACCACTGCCTTTTGCTTTCTTTCCGTCTGCCACCCATTGATAATCCAGTTGCCGTTTTATAAGATTAGCCGCTACTACTTTTATCACTATCTTATCCCCCATATTAAAAATTTTGCCTGTACGCATACCTACTAATGCATAAGCTGCTTCATCATGGCGAAATTCATCATAGTCAGCCAGGTCCCTCACACTCACCAGGCCTTCACATTTGTGAGCAACCGTTTCTACCCAAAAACCAAAGGCAGAAACGCCACTGATAATGCCCTCAAATTCTTCACCGATAAACTGCTGCATAAATTCAACCTGCTTGTATTTATTACCGGCCCGCTCACCTTCCATTGCACTTCGTTCCCTGTCACTACAGTGTTTACATTTTTCGTCCATCTTTTTATCAAGCTTCAAATCTTTATCCAGGCATTGCTGCAAAATCCGGTGCACCATCACATCAGGATAACGGCGTATTGGCGAGGTAAAATGACAGTAGTTTTCAAAACCCAATCCATAATGGCCAATATTCTGGGAAGTGTATACAGCCTTGGCCATTGTTCGTATACCGAGTTGCTCCAGCACATGCTGCTCCGGTTTTCCCTGCACATCTTTTAATAATTTATTAAATGAGGCCGCTACCGCCATTTCATCTTTCATATCGAAAGTATACCCAAACTTTTTTGCAAAGGCTACAAAGGGCTTCAGCTTTTCTTCGTCTGGCGTAGCATGTATCCGGTAAGGAAAAGGGATCGGTTCTTTGTTGACTTTTATTTTAGAAACATATTCTGCCACCGTGCGATTTGCCAACAGCATAAATTCTTCAATTAGTTTATGAGCGTCTTTACTTTCTTTTATAACTATGCCAATAGGCTTGCCTGTTTCATCTAATTGAAATTTTACCTCCTGCGATGAAAAATTGATGGCGCCATTGGCAAAACGCTCCTGCCGGAATTGTTGCGCCAACCCGTTCAATAATAAAATCGGTTTAAAATGAAGCCCATCTTTTGTTTCAATAGTTTCCTGCACTTCTTCGTACGTAAACCGGTGGTTACTGTGTATGATCGTGCGGCCAATCCATTTATGTTTTACCTCGGCCCGGTTATTAATCTGGAAAATTACGGAGAAGGTATATTTGTCCTCATTGGGCCGCAGGGAACAAAGCTCATTGGAAATTTTTTCCGGCAACATCGGGTTTACCCTGTCCGGCAAATACACGCTGGTGGCTCTTTCGTAAGCAGATTTATCTAAAATACTTTCCGGAGTTACAAAATGGCTGACATCTGCAATGTGTACCCCAATTTCATAATTACCATTATCCAGGTTACGGATAGAAATTGCGTCATCAAAATCTTTTGCGTCAGCAGGGTCAATTGTAAATGTCAAAATATCCCGGCAATCTTTTCTTTTCTTAATTTCTTCCCTGCTTATTTTTTCTGAAAGAATTGTTGCGGCTTTTAACACTGCCTCGTCAAACAGCAGCGGAAAACCCGCATTAATTAAAATTTCTTTCATGGCCAGGTCGCCTTCATCTGCTGCATTAAGTACCGTCACAATCTCACCCTGAGGTTTTTTATCTGCCTTGTCCCATTTTACAAATTTGGCTACAACCCTGTTACCATCTACCGCCCCATTTAATTTTTCTACCGGAATGTAAAAATCAGGAACCGGTTTTTCCCCGCCGGCAACAAAAAAAGCAATGTTTTTATTCACCTCTACATTGCCAATAAATTCTGTTTGCTTTCTTTCTGCCACGTCTGTTATTCTTCCTTCTATGCGCCGGCCTTTTACTACTTGCTTTTCTATCTGCACCCGGACTATATCACCATGAAAAGCTTTTCCGAAATCGTTTGGCTTTATCATTATATCTTTTTCCTGCCCTTCCACCATTACAAAGCCCATTCCACTGCGGCTTATATCCAGTTTACCTTTTAAAATTTCTACCTGCGATGATTTTTTGGGGGAATTTGCTTTTTGTTGCTTACTCATATATTATTACTTCTAATCAGGGATCTGCACTTTATTTAACTTGCGAAGTTTATGCATAATCTATGGTTGCAAGTTACATAATCTATTTGTTCTGCCGTTTCGTAACCTCCTACTCCTGATTTTACTGAAAATAAAACGAAGTAAATACCTGGTGGCTGTCATCACTTTATCTCTATTCAACAGTATGCCGGGCTATACACTATACCTACACCGCCTTTGGCGGTTGCGGTGCCGCTTCTATTCCTCAACACAAAATCTACCTGCATCGGGTTATAAACCGTCGGCCAATAAACCATATCAGCACGAACTTATTTAATTCCATTATTTTAGATCAATGAAGCTGATCACAAAAACAGTATGGGTATTGTCATTGGTAAGTTTATTTACCGATATGGCCAGTGAAATGCTGTATCCCATAATGCCATTATATTTAAAGCAGATTGGCTACACTGCAGTGTTCATCGGTGTGCTGGAAGGTGTGGCCGAAGCCGTGGCCGGGCTTAGCAAAAGTTATTTCGGCAAAAGAAGTGATGCCATCGGCCGGCGATTGCCGTTTGTTCAAATCGGATATGCTTTTAGTGCCATCAGTAAACCTATGCTGTCCATTTTTATTTATCCCTGGTGGATATTTTTATCCAGGACAATAGACAGGTTGGGCAAAGGAATAAGAACCGGCGCCAGGGACGCATTACTAAGTGATGAAAGCACACCGGCTACTAAAGGGCGCATCTTTGGTTTTCACCGTAGCCTGGATACTCTCGGTGCAGTATTTGGGCCGGCCATAGCTTTAATTTATTTATATTTTTATCCCCGTAATTATAAAGCACTTTTTTTAATTGCTTTCGTACCCGGTTTGCTGGCTATTTTTTGCACCATGTTTATAAAGGAGAAGGCAGGCGAAATAGAAAGGATAACAAAAGGAAAAACAAAATTTTTTGCCTTTGCATCTTATTGGAAAAACAGTCCCTTATTGTATAAAAAATTACTTACAGGCCTGCTGCTGTTTGCCCTGGTAAACAGTTCAGATGTTTTTTTATTACTGAAAATGAAGGAAAGCGGGCTGAATGATACAGCGATTATAGGGATATATATTTTCTATAACCTTGTTTACGCACTCCTGGCCTACCCACTAGGTATTTTGGCAGATAAAATAGGGTTGAAAAAAATATTTATTTGCGGCCTGATAATTTTTTCGGTGGTATATACAGGCTTTGCGTTAAACACCGGGTCTGTAGGTTTTATAATCTTATTTGCGTGTTATGGCCTCTATGCTGCCGCTACAGAAGGCATTTCAAAAGCCTGGATAAGTAATATTGTTTCTAAAACTGAAACTGCCTCGGCTATTGGTACGTACAGCGGTTTTCAGAGCATTTGCGCTTTGATAGCGAGTAGTCTCTGTGGTTTTCTATGGTATCGTTTTGGAGCTACTACAACTTTTTTATTCACTGCATTTATTACGCTGCTTGCGGTTATTTATATTTTATTAATCCAACCCAAAAACCCGGTAAAAAGTATTACGTAACCTGGTGGAAAATATTGTTTAGGTGCTGCGGGCTTAGGCGTTCCCTGTTTTTTAAATTACCTAACTTTATCTCAAATCATTTTTATGGAAAATTATGATACGGTGGTAGCTGCTATTAACGGGCTGAAAGCAAAAGGATACACCCTCGATTTTAATTTAGCTTTTGACAAAATAACATGTACTCAAAATAACCATTGCCTGAACCCCGGCGACTTTGAGATTACAGAAGTGCATCGGTTTGAAGGTGAAACAAATCCCTCTGACGAGGATGTTGTATATGCAGTAGAATCAAAAACGGGAAATCTTAAAGGGGTTATTACAAGTGCTTTCGGCATGTATGCAGACAGTATATCCAACGAAATGATTCAAAAACTTTCCATGCACACCAGATAATATTTGACTAAGAATGAACAGAAAAAAATTTTTGAAGTTGAGCACCCTTGGTGTCACTGCAATTTCATTTAAAGAATTTAACCCACCGGCGCAAAAGCCCATTGTAATTTCTACCTGGGATAGTGGCATGGCTGTCA
>JBDSDN010000163.1:0-17812 GCA_039920545.1 Ferruginibacter sp.
TCAACCATAAACCTTCGTTACACAATAAAACTATTGCTATTTCGCTGATAAAAAATACCAACCGTTTGGAATGGTTCCTGGAAAAAGCCGGAGAGATAGGTGTGTCGGAAATAGCCCCCCTTATCTGTGACAGAACAGAAAAACAGCGCTTTCGTTTTGAGCGGATGCAAAGTATATTAATCAGCGCTATGTTGCAATCTCAACAAACCTGGTTGACGAAATTGCATGAGCCTGTAAAGTTTGCAACGTTTATAAAAGAAACAACCTTTCAGCAAAAATTTATTGCGCATTGCGAAGATGTGCCTGGTAAGATATCGCTTTCATTAATGAGTCCTTTTACCAACGCTGCAATTTTAATTGGCCCTGAGGGTGATTTTACAAAACATGAAATTGAAATGGGAATGGAAAATAAATTTGTCCCGGTTTCTCTTGGAATTACACGCCTGCGCACAGAAACGGCTGGCCTGGTAGCGGCAACTTTATTGTGCAACTCTTAATGGGCATTATCAGAATAATTATCCAGGTCGTTACCCGTCGGAAGAGTAGGTTCATTCAATTGAACAATACGCCGCTTTTTTGCCCGTTTCATCATCACCATATTTAATAGTTCTACCATGAAGGAGAAAGCCATACCAAAATAAATATAATTCTTTAACCCTAACTCATGCGCTTTTTCCGGAGACCAGCCTTCCATAACCAGGCTAAGGCCGATCATGACCAGGAAAGATAAGGCCAGCATTTTAAGGGTGGGGTGTTTATGAATAAATGAAGATATTTTTGGGCTGAATAAAAACATGATGATCATAGCGATAATTACCGCCGCTATCATAATTTCTACATATTTTGCTGTGCCTCCTGCGGTGATGATACTATCAAATGAAAACACCGCATCAATGATCATTATTTGCGCCATTGCTTTACCAAGTGATAACCTTTGAGATTTATTCCCATACCCACTTTGATCTTCCCCTTCCAGTTTACCATGTATCTCTTTTACTGATTTATAAATGAGAAACAACCCCCCCACCAGCATTACGATACTGGCCAGGTCGAAGCCTTTACCAAACCAGCTTTCCGGGATTATATAATTGCCTTTTTGGGCAAGGAGCCACCCAAGCCCCATTAATAAAAGGCTGCGTACAATGATGCCGGAGATCATCCAGAAGCGGCGTGCTTTTTTTTGATCTTTTAAATCAGGAAGCCTGTTAAGAATAATGCTAACAAAAATTACATTATCTATACCGAGTACAATTTCTAAAACAACTAATATTAAAAAACTGATAATACTTTCTGATGTAAATAAATGTTCCATGTCACAAAAGTAAGGTTGAATGTTTTAAGGATTAAAGTCTTTTAAAAAATGCCAACGCTTAAATGCTGTATACGGCATGGATGAGGAAGAATAATTATCTTTTAAAGACCAGCATTAATATCTTTTACAATTGATGGGCCCTTGTAAATAAAGCCGGTCCAAACCTGTATTAAAATAGCTCCCGCATTAAGTTTTTCTTTTGCATCTGCTGCGGTAAATATTCCGCCACTGGCGATGATGAGTATTTGCCCGTTTGTTTTTTCTGAAATGTATTTAACCATTTCTGTGCTACGATTTTTTAGGGGTTCACCACTAAGTCCGCCGGCGCCGATGTTCTCAAGTTCTTTGAGAGGAGTCAATAATTGGGTCCTCTTAATTGTAGTGTTTGCAACTACCAGACCATCTAATTTTATTTCCAGGGCCAGGGCAATCACTTCATCAAGTTCGTCTTGTAAAAGATCAGGCGCTATTTTTAGCAAAATCGGTTTTTGAGTTAAGAATTGTGCATTACGGGATTGTAAATTTGTTAGAATTTTCCTGAGCGAATCACTTTCCTGCAAGGCCCGTAAACCGGGTGTATTGGGGCTGCTTACATTTACCACAAAATAATCTACATAATTATGCAAGGCTATAAAGCATTTTTCATAATCGAGCCAGGCATCTTCGTTGGGCGTAAGCTTGTTTTTTCCAATATTACCTCCAATGATAAGTTTTAGGTCTTTGGTTTCGGGTGCCGGGTTATTCCGTTCGTAATTTCTATCCCGTAAACCGTCATTTCTTATTTTCCAGAGTTTCAAACGATGCACCACTTTTTCTAACCCGTCATTGTTAAAGCCCATTCGGTTGATGAGGGCTTTATCTTTAGGCAGGCGAAACAGGCGTGGCCTGTGGTTGCCCGCCTGAGGTAAGGGCGTTACCGTGCCAATTTCTACAAACCCAAAGCCTAAAGCTTCCAATTCATTTAAATATTTTGCATTTTTATCGAAGCCTGCAGCCAGCCCAACCGGGTTCTTAAAAGAAAGGCCAAATTCATTTATAACATCTGCTGGGACAGCAGAATATTTTTTTGTAATAATTTTTTTGAGAAACGCAAAGCTGCAGAGGAATTTTAAGACATTCATAGAAAAATAGTGCACCTTTTCTGCATCGAACAAAAATAAAAAAGACCGCAAAATTTTATACATATTCTGCGAAATTAAGATTACTCATTTTAGTTTTTTGATTTGAAGTGGAAATTATAACTTTGAGCTATAAAGTTGCATAAACAACTAATTTTGTTTATTTGATTAGTGATGTAGGATTTGTGATATTAAAAAGAAGTTGAAAAAATGATTTGGTGCTGAAAAGCTGCGGGATAGAAGTGGAAAGCCCGGAACGGAGCGTAGCGAAGTGAAGGCTTGTAAAGTATAGCCCGGGCAAATGTTGAATTAAATTAATGCAGGCGAAAGCCCAAAAAAAATATAATACCATGCAGGAAGCATACATAATTGCGGGATACAGAACAGCCATCGGAAAAAGCAAAAGAGGGGGGTTCAGATTTACCAGGCCCGATGACCTGGCCATTGAAGTAATAAAAGGGTTACTGGCCAGCGTACCCCAGCTTGATGTAAAACGGGTGGATGATGTGATTGTAGGAAATGCTGTACCTGAAGCGGAGCAAGGCTTACAAGTGGGCCGCATAATAGCTGCACGTGCTGTTGGCTTCAGTGCACCCGGCATTACTATTAACCGTTATTGTGCAAGTGGGCTGGAAAGTATTGCCATGGCCACCGCAAAAATAAGGAGTGGTATGGCAGAATGTATTATTGCCGGTGGTACAGAAAGTATGAGCCTGGTGCCGACGGCAGGTTGGAAAACCGTGCCCGCCTATTCTATCGCCAAAGATGAGCCTGATTATTATTTAAGCATGGGCCTTACGGCAGAAGCAGTTGCAAAAGAATATAAGGTAAGCCGTGAAGACCAGGATATGTTCAGCTATAACAGCCATGTAAAAGCAGGGAAAGCAATAAAGGAAGGGTATTTTAAAAGCGGCATTATTCCGATAAATGTGGAGCAGGTTTATTTAGATGAAAAAGGTAAAAAGCAGAAAAAAAATTATGTAGTAGATACTGATGAAGGCGTGAGAGCAGATACGACAGTGGAAGCGCTGGCAAAATTAAAGCCTGCGTTTGCAGCCGGTGGGGTTGTAACGGCGGGAAATTCTTCGCAAACCAGCGATGGAGCTGCATTTGTAATTGTGATGAGCGAAAGGATGATTAATGAACTGGGCTTAAAGCCTATTGCCAGGTTGGTTAATTGCGCCAGCGCCGGCGTTCATCCACGTATTATGGGCATAGGCCCAGTAGAAGCCGTGCCGAAAGTGTTGAAACAGGCAGGTATGACCCTGGCTGATATAGATTTAATAGAACTGAATGAAGCCTTTGCCTCCCAGGCCCTGGCGGTGATCCGTGAATTAGGATTGAATACTGAAATTGTAAATATTAATGGCGGCGCTATTGCCCTGGGCCACCCATTAGGTTGTACCGGCTGCAAACTCACCATACAGATATTAAATGATATGAAAAGGTTGAATAAGAAATATGGAATTGTTACCGCTTGCGTGGGCGGGGGACAGGGTATTGCCGGGATAATTGAAAATATTAATTAGCTATTAATCAAAATGATTGCTGAAAGTGCAGGCATTCTTGTTTTACAATTAGCAGCGCCTGATCAATCAAAATAGGTAGGGTTGCTCTGTTCGTAATTTTCATCATAACGTACAAAAAAACGAATATATATAACTCGGCTCAGCCGCATGAGCCAGGGTTGAAGTAAGACTAATAAAATGGCGTTACTCCCCAGCCACCAGAATATCCTGTTATCATCTGTAGATACGCCAATAATTACCCACCAGGCTACAAAAGTACTGACAGATAATGCTACGGCCAGGGCGTAACTTACATAACCGGTACCGTACCAAAAGCCAGGCTCCATATCATATTTTTGTGCACATACGGGGCAATTGTCATACATATTAAAAACATGGGTTAGTGATAATTTTTTATATGGATTAGGGTCTTTAAACATAGGCCCTTTTCTACACCGGGGGCAGCGCATAGCAAAAATGCTCCATAAAGAATTGGGTTTAGGTATCTTTGTTATTACCATTGTTATTTATTTAAACTTAAGTTTAAAATATAACATAATAAAACTCATGACCAGTGCCAAAGTGTTTGTATAAATAATTGCAATATCTTTTATAATAAGACCATAACCCAGCCACAGACCAGTTCCTGTAATTAATAACAGCAGCATATGCATGGATAAATCTTTTGAAGATTTTGTTTTCCATATTTGAATTACCTGGGGTAAAAAAGTAATTGAAGTGATTGTACCGGCGGTTAAGCCCATTAGCTGTACTGCAGTCATAAAATTAAAACTAATTTTTAATGGCTACAGTTTCCGGCGTTTCAGCATTGCCGTTAGTTGGAGCCAATTTTTTTCTTTCTCCGATCTGTTGGCGCCACATTGCGTAGTATAAACCTTTTTCATCCAATAAGGTCTCATGGGTACCTGTTTCTACTACGTCGCCTTTTTCTAAAACATAAATCCTGTCAGCATGCATAATTGTGCTAAGCCTGTGTGCAATTAAAATGGTTACCTGTTCTTTTTGGGAAGAAATTTCCCGGATCGTGTTTGTTATTTCCTCCTCTGTGAGAGAGTCAAGTGCAGAAGTAGCTTCATCAAAAATTAACAGGTGTGGTTTGCGTAACAGCGCACGTGCAATAGACAGCCGTTGTTTTTCACCACCGCTCAGTTTTAAACCACCTTCACCAATCATCGTATCAATACCTTTTTCTGCTCTTTGTACTAAATAGGTACAGGAAGCTTTCCGCAAGGCTTCATTTACATCTTCATCCGTGGCAGCAGGGTTTACAAAAAGTAAATTTTCTTTTATAGTCCCACTGAATAGATTAGTGTCCTGAGTTACAAAACCTATCTGGTTGCGCAAATCATCAAAATGTATTTCTGTTTCATCCAGGTTATTGTAAAATATTTTTCCTTCCTGGGGCCGGTAGAGGCCAACCAACAATTTCATAAGGGTAGATTTTCCGCTACCACTTGGCCCAACAAAGGCAATCGTTTCCCCGATGCCTACATTAAAACTTATATTATCAATGGCTTTGTGTGCCGCCGTCTGGTGTTTGAAAGCTACGTTTTTGAAAGCAAGCGTTTTTATATTTCCCAGGGGCTTTGGGTGTACCGGCTCTGGTTCCGGAGCTTTTTTCATCAGTGTATCAAAATTATTTAACGACGCCTCTGCTTCCCGGTAGGAGAGAAGTATATTGCCAATTTCCTGCAGGGGGCCAAAAATGAAAAAAGAAAAAATCTGCATCGTAACCAACTGCCCTGCATCCATTTCGTTTCGGAAAATGAGCCACATTAAAATAAAAAGAATAACCTGCCGTAAAGTATTTACGAGTGTGCCCTGCACAAAACTAATACTGCGGATGCGTTTAACTTTTGTAAGCTCCAGGCCTAAAATTTTATAGGTGTTTTTATTCAGCCGGTCCACTTCCTGGTGGGTTAGGCCCAGGCTTTTTACCAATTCAATATTGCGGAGGGATTCTGTGGTAGAGCCTGCCAGGGCTGTGGTTTGGCCAACGATGTTTTTTTGTATTATTTTAATTTTTTTGCTAAGCCGGTTAGTTATAAAAGTCAGCACTAGTATGCCCACCAGGTAGGCTACCGGTATGCGCCAGTTAATAAATAATGCAGCGTATACAAAAACAAAGACAACGCCTATTAAGACTCCAAAAAGAATATTAATAAAGTTGATCATAAATTTTTCAACATCAGACCTTACTTTGGTGAGAATAGAGAGCGTTTCGCCACTGCGTTGATCTTCAAATTGCTGGTACGGTAGCTTCATTGCATGTTGCAACCCATCGGTAAAAACCCGGGCACCAAATTTCTGAATTACGACATTTAAAAAATAATCCTGGAAAGCCTTTGCTATTCGGCTTATCATGGCTACAGAAATAGAGAATAATAAAATATAAAATACGCCAAGCTGCAAGTAAGGTTTTCCTTTCCTGGAAATGGTTTCAAAGCTCCAGAAAAAATCAGGCTGGGAAAAGCCTCCTGAAACTGCCTGGTGGTCGCCGGCAAGCGAAACTAATTTTCCTAAAAGAATAGGGTCAACCAGGGAAAATCCTATGTTGATGCCCGCCATAATTAAAGTAAATATCACGAGCCATTTATGTGGCTTTAAATAATGTAAGAGAATTTTCATGTTGGTTCTTAATTTTTGCCATGCTGGAAGCGTTTTCGCATGTAAATCTTTGCAAAATTACATTGAAATTTTTTTTCTCCCTCAATAATAAAAAAATATAGGGGTATGTTTAACGCCCATTGGCTTTGCCGGTGTACTTGAAAGAACTTTTGTTTATTGAGGGAGCAATTGGGGTAAACGGACAGACATTCAAATAATATAAATATTAAGTCTTAATGCTGAGCATTATTTTCTAAGATACAGTTAGATCCTATGCCGGCTCTTCATAAATTTAGCATTAATAATTTCTTCCATTGGCTTTTCCAGCACTTTACTTTCTACCCATGATATTACATCCAGGTAAGCAAATGAGCGGGTTTCAAACCGGTTCTTTTCCAGGTGTTTTATTTTACCCAGGAAAACCTGTAGCTCAGTTTTTAATATTTTTTTAGATTTTATTTTAAAAGAATGGCGTAAAAAACTAAAAATAGCTTCCTCAACAATCGTCAGGTTTTTCATTCTTGCCATAAACCGATAAACAGATTTTATTAAAGGGTCCAGTATTTCTTCATTACCAATTTCATAATGACAAAGCAGGTGCATGAGCCGGGCATAACATTGCAAATCGTTACGAAGGCCCGGCTGATTATCATTAATGATTTTATGCAGGTAATCAATAGCAATATTATATTCGCCGGCGCCAAAATAAAGAGAAGCGAATTTATAATTAAAAACGAGGATACGGTGACTGTCTACGAAAAGTGCATATTCCTTTAATTTTTCTTCAATCTGTGGAACTATGGTAAGGCCTTTCATAAAATTCCCCTGCATGAGAAACTGGTTTATTCTTGCGCTGTTTATATAAATGGAAGTATGGGTGCGAAAATTATCATGTTGGTTTGCTACAGGTGTTTTTGCAAATTCTTCAAACTGGAGTAGCGCAATTCTAAATTTTTTAAAGTTGCGCAAATCAAAATGTGCGTTCAGCAAATTGTGCATCCCTTTTATATAATGCCCCGTTTCAACTGCGGTCATCACCGGGTTTTCTGTAAAGAGATTTATCCATTTCTGGCTATAGCGGTAATACATAAAAAAATCCTGGCGTATAAACCCATACCAGCAATAACTTTGGTACAGGTATAATTTTTCGTAAAAACCATCTATAGCCTGTGCATCTGCCGGTAAAGAATTTTTAAAAAATTTCCTGATGTCTTTTTCGTCTTCCTCATTGCGGGCATGGCCGTTTTTTACATACCATCTATAGAGTAACAATGCAAGATTGGAAAGCCGTGTAACCCGATCTATATGGCTACTGATGGCCAGCGCTTCTTCGGCAAGTACTTCCGTTTTTTCCAGCGTACTAC
Organism: Ferruginibacter sp.; assembly: GCA_039920545.1. Classification (GTDB taxonomy): domain Bacteria; phylum Bacteroidota; class Bacteroidia; order Chitinophagales; family Chitinophagaceae; genus Ferruginibacter. Next base: position 7,931 of record JBDSDN010000163.1, read on the forward strand.
GGGTAATATGCAGCGTTTCAATTTTCTTTTCCAGGGAAATTACCTGGACTAAAAAATTCATTTTCTGGTTGGCTTTTGCCAGCTCTTTTGCTTTTTCCAGAATGTGGAGGCTTTGTATTTTTAATCCTTTATTATAAAGCAGGCGGGCATTATCCAATTGCTCGCTTAGTTTAAGATCAATATTTTCGTTAGTCTTTAATAAGCGCAGGCTGGCCAGCAGTTGTTTGTATAAATGTGCTTTTAAATTAGAAAGGTGGGGTTTTGTTACATCACTTAAAATTTTTAAAAGCAGCTTTTCATTATATTCCGGGAGTTTATCCAAGGCATCGAATAACCGGATAACCTTAAGATCTTCTTTAGCAGAACTTCGCTTAATATAAAGTTTAAAATGCCGCTTCTCAGCTTTTTCAAGTGAGTGCACCAGTTGGAATAATGTATCAGAAAAAAGGTAGGGCATTTTTACGAATTTAAGTATGAAAATGCAACCTGCCCAAAGTTGCAGTTTTTAATTCCATTTCGCCGGTAAATTTATCAATGGTTCAGTAAATGCTAATTGCCGATTAAAACCTAGGAATGGCTTACGTTCTTTTGAACCCTAGAAGAATTGCAGGAGAAAAATTAAGTTAATAATGTTTGTATTACGATAGTGTTTATAGATATAATAAAAATACCTGCCGGTCCAAAGACCAGCAAGTATATATCAATAATCGATAGGGTTAAAAAGCTAACAGTCTTATAATTTTGCAATAAGAATATTTTCAACTACCCGTGTGCTGGACCTGATTTTATATACCTCAGTTTTATGGGTTTTTAATGAAGTCACCTCTACATTTACACCGAAATCCGGTGACCTGAATTCTGCTTCTTCTACAGCAATTTGATATTTCCGGGAAAGATTAATTCCTTTAATTTTTTCAGAATATAAAACATTCATATCCTGATCTTTTAGAGCAATTAAATACTCCCCGGCTTCGGGGTTATTCAAATTCAACAGAAAGACCGGTTGGCTTGCTTTACTTCCAATAAATTTTAATTCAACCGGCTCACCTGTTTTTACTCCTGCAAAAGTGGAGGGTAATGAGGCCAGTGTAAAAATGCTGATTAAACCTGCTGCAATAATTGTTGTTTTGTTTGTTGCTTGTTTCATAAAGTGGGTTTTTTAAATTAATGATTAATGTTTGTTTAAATTCTTATTTATACAAGCAATCATGATGTAAAAATATGGGGCGCCTATTTCTATTGCAAAACAACTTCGGTAGTATTTTTGCATCTTAAACACAACTATCTTGCTTTAAAACCCTTTAAAATCGGGCTTTTGCACATAATGTGTTTATTATGCCCAACCTGTCATATTACTTTTATGTTAAGCAAATCTGTATTGATACCTGGGGTATAAATGTTTGTAATTAACATTATAAATATGGTTATAATCTCTGAAATTGATTATCGTATCGAAGCTAAATTCAGATATATTGTTTAATATTTTCAATGAATAAAAGAAAAAATAGCATACTCAAATTTTGTGAGAATTTAAAATCCGATAGAAATACTGATTATCTTTAAGAATCACATTACTGACCACCTAAACAATCAGTTCATGAGCTTGCCAGTTAAACAATATCCTTTCTATTTAAAAAGCACGGTAATTATTTTTGGATTGGTCCTGATGACTTTTTCACTGTATGTTTTAAAAGGTATTTTGGCCCCAATTGCTTTTTCCCTGATTATTGGTATTTTATTAAATCCCCTGGTAAATAAACTGCAGCAGAAAGGTGTAAAAAAAATACTGGCGATAATTATTTCCCTGGCATTAACCATTCTTATTATAGGGGGAATACTGTATTTTATTTCTACCCAGGTTATGAATTTTGGGGACAACCTACCTGCCCTAAAATTAAAATTTAGTGAACATTTTTCTCAGTTGCAGAATTGGCTGGCGGCAAAAATAAATGTACCTATTGCGAAGCAACAAAAAATTCTAAATGATGCGCTTAACGGAAGCCAGGCGCTGTTGGGGCAAACTTTAGGTGGCGCTTTGGGCACACTAGGTTTTATTTTGTTAGTACCCATTTATACATTTCTCCTCTTATTCTATAAAACTTTAATTATTAATTTTTTTCATGAAGTTTTCGCAGAAGAGAATAGTACAAAAGTTTCTGAAGTATTGGGTGAAACAAAAGCGGCCATACAAAGTTATATGGTGGGGCTTCTGCTGGAAGCTTTCGTTGTTGCCACGATGAATTCTATAGCATTGCTATTGCTGGGTGTGCAATATGCAGTATTGCTCGGTGTTATTGGTGCTTTATTAAACATGCTTCCTTATGTCGGAGGCATTGTGGCTATTGCTTTGCCGGTATTAATAGCTACCGTTACCAAAGATGGCTTTTCTACACAATTAGGCATACTGGGAGCTTATACACTGATACAATTTATTGATAACAATTTCCTCGTACCGTTTTTAGTTTCGTCCCGGGTAAAAATAAATGCCTTTTTTTCTATTGTGGTCGTGTTACTAGGCGGAGCTTTATGGGGTGTAGCAGGGATGTTTCTATCCATCCCTTTTGTTGCTATTTTAAAGATAATTTTTGACCGGTTGCCGGAGATGAAACCCTGGGGTAAATTGCTGGGAGACCAGGTACCCACCCGGCATAAGGGAGAAATCTGGATGCGCAGAAGGAAAAGAAAAGATTCTTTATCAGAGAAAATTGTAGAAAATACCGGGGGAGAAAAGTAAAAGTAAAACGAGTTAGGCCGGGTATAATTAAGTAATTTCTGTTACAGGTTATTTATTCTCTAGCTGGGCCTTATACCTTGCAATAGTATTGCTGGCCTCTATTAATTGTATTTTTATCGCATGAATTTCAGGATTACCTGCCTTTAAAAGTGCTTCTGTTTCCTCATTATTTTTTTGCAATAACAAAATATCCTTATCCATTGCTTTTATAATTTGCTGTGAGGCTTTTAATTTTTTTTCAAACTCACCCTGTGCCAGGCTCTTAGCTGAATGTGTATGAGCACTTTCTTTCTGTGCTGTTTCCTTCATGAGGCGTTCTCTCTCCCACGATCCATTAGCACTGTTTTCCCGTTTTTTATATTTAACTACGGTTAGAGTTCTTAGTAACCAGGCTAACCCGAAACCTATGATAAAGGTTAACCCCGAATAAATGTATATCTCTGACACTGTTTTTTATTTAAGAGCGCAAAAATATTTGATTTACCATTAAATAAATAATTAGCTGAGTTAATTTTTCCAGTATGTGTGAAATCATTTTTTATAATACTGTTTATTTTTTCCTGGGTGACTTGCTAAAATCCTTATTTAATAATTTGAAAAATAAAAGTTACAAGTCTATGATTTCAATAAAATAATTTGTACTTTTTCAGACTTGTAGATTTATTTCCATCCTCCGAATTACAGCTGCTGACGAAATCTTTTAAATAGTTTCTATTTTATAAATCGGCTTTTTTTAGGGCCAAAAAAAATTTATGTATGAAAAAGTTTAAATTCTTTCTTCCATTATGCATTTTACTGGCTGGATATTTATTGACAGGGTGCAATAATACAAGCAACAGCAAAACTGTCGACACAGTTACTGATACAAAAATTACTGATATTCAGGCGACGTCCAAATCAAAAGAAGCTTTAGCTTTCATCCAAGAAGGAATGAACTTACTTGATATGGGGGACGTAAAAAATGCCCGTATTTCATTTTCCAAAGCCATAGAGCAGGACCCGCAATTAGGATTGGCCTACCTTATGCGGGCAAACACCGCTACATCTGCCAAGCAATTTGCAGCTGATATTGAAAAAGGAAAAGCAAACGTTGCCAGTGCCAGCCCTTGGGAAAAAATGTATGCTGAGTATCTGGCTACCAATCTGACTGATGACCGGGACAGGGGCATAGAGATTGCCCAAAAAATGGCGGCAGACAACCCGGATGCAGCTCGGGCGCAGGTAGAACTTGGAAATGCTTATAATGGGAATAATCAGTTTGACAAAGCACGGGAGGCTTATGAAAAAGCAATTCAACTGAACCCTGCATGGGTAGGAGGGTATAATGGTTTATCATCATCATATTTATTCAACGAACCTAAAGACCTGAAAAAAGCCGAAGAAAATGCGCTTAAAATGATTTCGATGGCGCCAAAAAGCCCAGGCTCTCAAATCGTTCTTGGTGATGTTTACCGGGCTCAAAATGATTTTGTAAAAGCAAAAGAAGCATATGCAAAAGCCGTTCAGCTGAATACAACATTACCAGAAGCATATTATAAGCTTGGCCATGCAAATACCTATCTTGGTAATTTGGAAGAAGCTAGAAAAAATTATGCAGATGGAGGTATTAACGATGTATCAAAAGTAGGTTCCATATTAAATACAGCGTATACTTATTTGTATGCCGGCGACCAAAAGGCGGCCATAAAATATTTAATGAATGAAATGACTAAGATGGAGACTTCCGCTTCTAAAGAAACCATTGCGAATGAAAAAAATACTATCCTGAATACTATAGCTGCCGTTGCCGTTCATATTGGAGATGCCTCAACCTTGAAACAGGTAGAGCCCATGTTGAATGCCACATCCACGCAAATAACCATGGACCTGGGAAATACCCCGGAAGCAAAATTATTTGGGACTGCAGACTCCCTCAGGTGGCAGGCGATGATAGCCATGACCGAAGCAAAATATGACGTTGCCAAAAACAGGGAAGAAACTATGAAAACAGTTATTCAACCGCTCAAAGACAGCCGCAAAATGGAAGGGTATTATGGGGATATGGGCATGATAAATATGAGAGAGAAGAAATATGCGGAGGCTATCAGTAATTTTGAAAAAGGCGACCCTAACTCCATTTACAATAAGTTTCTGCTTGCAAAAGCAAATGAAGCAGCAGGTAATAAAGACAAAGCCATGTCTTTATACAAAGAAGTTGCCGCACATAATTTTAATGATGTAGGAAATGCGCTCGTCAGAAATGAAGTAAAGAAAAAATTGGCAATGCCTTAAAACGCTGTACAAGTTGATGAATGATTTGCTGCCTGGATATATTTTTGAATTCAGTTGGCCATCTGGAAAGTTCAGCACATATCACTATCCTTTATCCTATGCTCCCCAACCTTCCCTATCCAAACTCCTGTATTGGATGGCTTCGGCCAGGTGTTCTGGTTTAATATCTGCACACCCGGAAAGATCTGCAATAGTCCGGCTTACTTTTAATATACGGTCGTAAGCCCTGGCGCTGAGGTTTAATTTTTCCATCGCAATTTTTAATAAATTTTGCCCGGCAGTTGTTATCACACAAATTTCTTTCAGCGTTTTGCTACTCATTTGTGCGTTGGCATACACCCCTTCAATTTCTTTGTATCGCTCTGCCTGTATTTCCCTAGCTTTAATAACCCGTTCCCTAATTGTTTCACTTTTCTCAAATTGCAGGCTGCTGCTGAGTTCGTTAAAGGGTACGGGGGTGACTTCTACGTGAAGGTCTATCCGGTCCAGCAAGGGCCCGGAGATGCGGCTTAAATATTTTTGTACAATACCGGGGCCGCAGGTACATTCTCTTTCCGGGTGATTAAAATAACCGCAGGGGCAAGGGTTCATGCTGGCGATAAGCATAAAACTTGCCGGGAAATCCAGGGCAATTTTTGCCCGGCTGATGGTAACTTTTCTTTCTTCCATCGGTTGCCGCATTACTTCCAACACCGTTCGTTTAAATTCAGGTAATTCGTCTAAAAAGAGTACACCATTATGTGCCAGGGAAATTTCGCCGGGCTGCGGATTGCCGCCACCACCCACCAGTGCTACATCAGAAATTGTATGGTGCGGACTTCTGAATGGGCGTTTACTCACCAACGTTGCATTCTCCGGCAACTTGCCCGCAACGCTGTGAATTTTTGTTGTCTCCAGGGCCTCCTGCAGTGTAAGCGGCGGAAGAATAGTGGGTAATCTTTTTGCCAGCATCGTTTTACCAGCGCCGGGAGGACCGATGAGTATTGCATTGTGGCCGCCTGCAGCAGCAATTTCTAAAGCACGCTTTATATTTTCCTGCCCCTTTACATCACAAAAATCTATATCAAAATTGCTTTGTGCATTTGCGAATTCTTCTCTTGTGTTTACATAGGTTGGTTTTAAAGATGTTTCATCTTTAAAAAAATCAATCACTTCATTTAAATGGGTAACGCCATACACTTTTAAATTATTTACCATGGCGGCTTCCCGGGCATTTGCTGCCGGCAAGATCAAACCATCGAAACCCTCTTTACGTGCCTGTATGGCAATGGGCAATGCTCCCCTGATGGGGCGTACGCCACCGTCTAAACTCAGTTCGCCCATAATCAGGTAGCGTTCTATCCGTTCAGGATTTTCTATTTGTTCTGTAGCGCCAAGGGTGCCAATGGCAATGGGAAGATCGAAAGCTGAACCTGTTTTTTTTATATCTGCCGGTGCAAGATTTACTACCAGCTTGGTACGTGGCATGTAATAGTGATTGCTCTTGATAGCGCTTTCTACCCGTTGCAAACTTTCTTTGACCGCATTATCCGGCAGCCCGACAATAAAATAATGTTGCCCCTGGTTAGTGACATTTACCTCTACCGTAATTGTGATGGCTTCTACTCCGTAAACAGCACTGCCAAAGGTTTTCACTAGCATCGGTCAGAAATATTTTAGCTAATGTATGTAAAATAAATTGGTTTAATTTTTTGATTGCGTCTCCGATTAATGCCGGTAGCCCCGTGTGTATGTAAATAGCGGGTTGATTTTTTTATAACTTATCAACTTTCAATACAGCAAAAGTTCAAAGGCCAGGCTACTTAATGCTGAAAAAAATATTACTGAAATGATTATATTAGTAAATAAATGTAAGAGATTTGTGAAGCCTAGGCTTGTTGCATAACAACTCATTTCACTAACCTGGAAAAACCTTCATTAAGTTGCAGGCATAAATTTTTATTTACCGTATGGCTATTTTTTGATCAAATAATAAAAACAATAAAAACCTGGTACTATGAATAAAAAAATTAATGCGCTGGTTACTTTCTGTTTGCTTACACTAGCATCCTGTACTACCACAGCTACTGAAAACCCCGAGTATCAGCGCCCGGTATACATTGCACCAGGGATAGGGCTGGGAACCATAATAGCGGTCGTCATTTCCTGGAGCAGGAACAAATCTATACTTTGGGCCATCGTGCATGGTATCCTTGGTTGGTTTTACGTTATCTATGCTATTTTAGTAAAGAAAAAAGATTAACAATCGCTAAAGGAGAGGTTTACTTTTTACTTCCCTTCTTCGCTAACGTAATACTATAAAAGTTGAGAAAGACTTTATAAATCTTCCAGCATTTTTACTACACCTTCTTTTTTTAAAATTAAATAACCCAATCTATCATTACTGATTCCTTCTTTTAACTGGTAACTGAAACTCAACTGATCATCTACAACTGTTGTTTCAAAATAATTAAAAGAAATGTTGGAATATTTTTTCAACTCTTGTCCTATTTCGTATAAGTGTGTAGATAAAATAAAGAGTGAATTCTTTACTTTCAATAACCCTTCAATAACACTGGTGCTGCACTTCATGGCATCCTGCACATTGGTGCCTTTAAATAATTCGTCAATTAAGATCAACCATTTGCGGCCATCATTTATCTTGGTGATGGTAGCTTTTACACGCTGCACTTCATTAAAAAAATAACTTTCGCCTTTGGCAATATTATCAATGACATTAATATTGCTAAGGAGGCCATCGAAAAGACTAAGCTGCATTTTTTCTGCAGGCACACCCATGCCGATATGTGCCAAAAAAACGGCACTGCCTACCGATTTTATAAAAGTGCTTTTACCCGCCATATTTGCACCGGTTAAAAATAAAAAATTAGTTTGCCTGTCCAGGGTAATGTCATAGGCCACGGGATGCTGAAGTAAAAGATGGTACAGTCCTGTTGTGCTAATTAATGGCTGTTTGCTTTCTATAAATTCCGGGAAAATAAGCCTGTATTTTTTTACCGCCATGGCCATACCATACCAGGCATCGAGTTTTGCATGCAGCGCCAGCAGTTCCATCATACTTATTTTATATTGGAAACGGATAAATGCACCAAACTGCAACATTTGGGGTATGGGTAATTCTGCAATTATTTTATAATCACTGAGTATTTTAAACTGGTCTTTAAAAACTATTTTTTTAATGGCTGATAATACTCCGGATAAAGGCTCTGGCGTGTCTTCCTCCAAAAATAACTTTAGCATTTGCTGCATTCCTTTTATAAAATCAAAGCAATGGGTAGCAGAATATTTTACCAACGAAAAATCGGGGCCGTGCAGCAGTTTATAACTGTAAGCTGTAAACGAAGTAGGGCTCGCAGGAATAGGATCAATAGCAGCATCATAAAACCGCTCCACCACCATAATAGTTCCATTGCTTATTTGTGTGGGCCATTGATGTGATTGCTTAATAATTAAGTGCAAGGTTTGCTGAACTCCATTAATAGCCTGTGCGGTGGTAAGCGATGTGCTTAAATTTCTTTTGAACTGCTCTTTGCCCCTGATGGTAAGGGTAAAGTTTAGTTTATTAAAAAGGGAAAACTCTTCTTCTGCATTAAAAATGGCCAGGTCATTAAGCGTGGTTTTATCTAGCTCCATTATGTTGTAATTATTTTACCGGTCAAATGAAATCCGTTTTCCCTTATAAGACTCATTAACGGTGTTGTTTTCATAAACTATATTTCCGTTTACCATGGTGTACGCAATACTGGAAGGGAAAGTAAAATTTTCCAGGGGACTCCAGCCGCATTTATATAAAATATTTTCTGTTGTTACCGTATAAGGTTTTTTCAGATCGGCCACTACCAGGTCGGCATAATATCCTTCCCTGATGTAGCCCCGTTCTTTTATTTGAAAACAATCTGCCACTGCGTGACTCATTTTTTCAGTAATTTTTTCCAGAGTAATAGCTCCAATACTATTGTAATGCAGCATGAGTAAAAGTGGGTGTTGCACTAAGGGAAGGCCCGCATGGGCAGCTTCGTAAGACCCCGGCCCCATCCCATCCTTCCCCGAAGAGGAAGGGGTTACACTATGTATGTTGGAATCATATCCTTTCTCAGATAAAAGATGCGGTGCATGATCGGTAGCAATTACATCAAGCCTGTCATCGTTTACAGCTTCCCACAACGCAGCTTTATTGTGCGCATCTTTTATGGCCGGGTTGCATTTTATTTTGTACCCAAGTTTCGAATAATCATCAGCAGTAAAATGTAGGTGATGCACACATACTTCTGCGGTAATTCGTTTTTCTTTTAAAGGCAGCATATTGCTGAACAGTTGCAATTCCTTTTGCGTGCTAATGTGCAGGATGTGCAGGCGACTGTTGTATTTTTTTGCAAACTGGATGGCTACGAGTGACGATTCAAAACAGGCTTCATCATTACGTATGATCGGATGATCGGATGCAGATAAAATTCCTTTTTCTTTTTTTACCTGTTCATAATTTCTTTTTATAATTCTTTCATCTTCGCAATGTGTAGCAATCAATATTTCACTTTCGCTAAAAACTTTATTTAGGGTACTATGGTTATCTACCAGCATATTGCCGGTACTGCTGCCCATAAAAATCTTTAAACCACAGATGCTATTTTTAAATTCATTTGCCCTCAATGCTTCATTGCTACTGTTGTTGCTAACGCCCATAAAAAATGAATAATTGGCCAGGGAAGTTTGTGCAGCAATGGTATATTTATCTTCTAACAGATCTATGGTTAGCGCATTCGGGATGGTGTTTGGCATCTCCATAAAACTGGTTACACCACCAGCCACAGCAGCTTTGCTTTCGCTATAAATACTTGCTTTATGTGTAAGGCCGGGCTCCCTGAAGTGTACCTGGTCGT
>JBDSDN010000164.1:0-2912 GCA_039920545.1 Ferruginibacter sp.
ACCACCTGCTTCCTTTTTTCCAATTTTAAAATCTCATCAGAAGCAATTAGTGTTTTTCCTTTTTTGTCGATATGACCAAGTATGAGGTTTAGCTTTTTGCTGAGCATATTTATTTTTGGGCCATTAGTTTTTGTGCGGCCGTAAAAAGCATGCTGCATTTTTAGGGCAAGCTCAATGTATTTTAATTCGCTTTTGTAGTCTTTTAATTTCCGGCACACGATCATAAGACGGGTGTGGAGTTTGGTATTTCCAGGACTAAGCTTTAGTAATTTTTCGTAAAGCGTTTTGGCAGTTTTAAATTGATTTTCCTGCTCAAAAGCCAGGCCCTGCTCCAGGGTCTCAGGAAATATTTCGTCTCTAACAATTTTCATAATATTACCAGGTGTTGCATTAAGATAGTTGTGCTCTTTCCTTGCCGCATAATTTTTCCTAAGCCTCAAAGACACCAGCTGAGTAGATAGTTTTACAAAAAATACCAGGGTTATTCAACATCATCTTTTTAGATCAGCAATCGCTCAAATATACCACGGAATGGTTATGTCTTATGATCCGTATTTACTTCCAGGTCGGTTACCGATTTTAAACTCAATTCTAAAGCATTAAGTTCCTATAAAAAAATTATAACCTGCAAAAAAACAACATAATTTCCTTTTCAATTGTATCTTCAAAACATAATTATAAACAATGCAGAATAGAGAAGCGGCAGAGCTTTCCAAAACAATTAAGGATAATATAGAATATTTCTTTAACCAGGCACATTCACCATTTGCTATACTTACCGGCAAAGACTTTGTGTTCAGTTTTGCCAATGCGGCCTATGTTAAGTTAATGAATGGGCGGCAACTGTTGGGCAAACCATTGGCTGAAGCTATTCCCGAGTTGGATGGCCAGCCTTTTGTTGAATTTATCCGTAGTGTTTTTGAAACGGGTGTGCCTTATCACACGCCCGAAATTGCAGCCACTGCTATATTTGAAGATAATAACCAACCGACCACCAGGCATTTCAACCTGAGTTACACGCCCTATAAAAATACGGAGGGTGTTATAGAAGGCGTACTGGCCTCGGGTTTTGATATTACTGAAACGGTTGCGTTAAGAACAAAAGAAAAAAACCAGGTTTTAAACCTGCAGGCTTATAATCTTTTTATGCAGGCGCCAGTAGGTTTTTCATTGGTAACAGGTGATGATCATAAATTGGAGTTGGCAAACAGCACCGGCCTGCGGCTGGCGGGTAAGGGGCCTGAGATAATTGGTAAAACCATCCTGGAAATTATACCGGAAATTGAAGGGCAGGGCTACATTGAATTACTGAATAAAGTAAAGCAGGAGGGGGTAACAATCAATTTAAAAGAAAGCCCTGTAACCCTGGTAAAAGACGGTAAAGAAACCACGTTATATGTGAACCTTATTTACCAGCCATATTCCGAAGGCGATAAAATAGCCGGTGTATTATCAATCTCTACAGATGTTACGGAACTGGTGGCTGCCCGCACGAAAATTGAAGAGAGTGAAGAACGGCTTAATATTATTATTAAGGCCAGCGACCTCGGTACAGGTGAGTTAAACCTGGTGACTAATGAAGCCAATTACTCTGAGCGCTACCTGGAAATGTATGGCTGCAAAAAAGGAGTTGTTTTAAGCCAGGAAAAGTTGATGGCTCACGTGCATCCGGATGATGTATCAATAAGAAAAAAGGCTTTTGAAGAAGCCTACAACACAGGCAACCTGCATTATGAAGTCCGGCTCATATGGGATGACAACTCGCTACATTGGATAGATGCCAGGGGCAAAATATTTTTTGACGATAACAAACAGCCGCTTAAATTAATAGGTACCATTAGGGATGTAACAGAAGAAAAATATTTTCAGCTGGAACTGCAGGAGAGGGAACAAAAATTCCGCTTACTTGCAGATGCTATGCCTCAATTCGTGTGGACGGGGGATGCGGCTGGCAACCTGAATTATTTTAACACGGCCGTATATAAATATTCGGGCTTAACAATGGAACAAATACAAAATGAGGGATGGCTGCAGATAGTACACCCCGATGAAAGACCCGACAATATCAAGAAGTGGACGGAGGCTATCCTCACGGAAAAAGATTTTTTATTTGAGCACCGCTTTCGCAGGCATGATGGGGAATACCGCTGGCAACTTAGCCGGGCAACGGCACAGAGAGATGGCACCGGACAAATTCAATCCTGGGTAGGTACGAGTACGGACATACACGAAATAAAACAACTTGATCAGCTTAAAGACAGTTTTTTTTCTATGGCCAGCCATGAACTTAAAACGCCCTTAACTACCATAAAGGCGTATGGGCAAATTGTTGAAAGCATGTTGGAAAATAAAGGAGATGAAGTAACCCTGGGCATGGTTAAAAAAATGAGCAACCAGGTTAAAAGGCTTACCACGCTTATAGATGACTTGCTCGATACGACTAAAATGCAGAAAGGAAAATTAGTGTATAATGAATCTTTTTTTGACTTTAACGAATTGGTTGAAGAGGTGGTTGATGATATGCAAAAGACGAATACCCGCCACGAAATAAAAATGCACCTGTCAGAGACCGCCCGGGTTTATGGAGATCGGGATAAGGTGAGCCAGGTGTTGAACAACATGATGACAAATGCTATAAAATATTCTCCGGGAAAATACGAAATAGTATTGGCAACTGAATTGGCAGAGGATGGGGTAAAATTAAGTGTGCAGGATTTTGGCATCGGTATTTCTTCAGCCGCACAGCTGCATGTGTTTGAACAGTTTTACCGGGTAAGCGGGGATAAACAGTCTACCTTCCCGGGCATGGGTATAGGATTATATATCTGCGCAGAAATAATAAAAATGCAGGGCGGAAAAATTTGGCTGGAGAGTGTGGTGGGAAAAGGTTCTACCTTTTACATCTGGTTACC
>JBDSDN010000165.1:0-6316 GCA_039920545.1 Ferruginibacter sp.
CAAGCCTGGTACAAAAAGCTGCAGGGTATGGTATGGAGGGAGTGCAGATTGATGGAAACAATATCCTAGCTGTATATGATACTATAAAAGGAGTAAGGGAATATTGCATCAAAAATCAAAAACCTTATTTAATTGAGTGTATGACCTTTAGAATGCGTGGGCATGAAGAAGCCAGCGGTGTAAAATATGTACCCAAAGAATTATTTGAAGAATGGCAGCAAAAAGATCCTATTAAAAATTACGAGGATTGGTTGGTACAGCAAAATATACTATCCCCGGCAGATATACAAAATGCAAGGGACGAAATAAAAATTTATACCGAAAGCGAATTGCAAACTGCAAATAAAGCCGATGTTATTTACCCTGATACGGTTGAAGAAGTTCAGGATGTTTATGCAGGTTCAAGGGATAATACTCAATGTTTAATTGATAATAGTAATATAAAATTTAAACCAGGCAATACTTCTGAAAAAAAATTTATACATGCCATCAGCGATGGATTAAAACAATCTCTTGAAAAACATTCCAACTTAATTTTAATGGGGCAGGATATTGCAGAATATGGCGGTGCATTTAAAGTTACCGAAGGGTTTGTAGAAATTTTTGGGAAAGAAAGGGTACGCAATACACCCTTGTGTGAAAGCGCTATTGTAGGTGCTGCCCTGGGGTTAAGCCTGGAAGGATATAAAGCCATGATGGAAATGCAGTTTGCAGATTTTTCAACCGTAGGCTTTAACCAGATCATAAATAACCTGGCAAAAATTCACTACCGGTGGGGGCAAAATGCTGATGTAGTCATACGGATGCCAACAGGCGGCGGTGTTGGCGCAGGACCTTTTCACAGCCAGAGTAATGAAGCCTGGTTTGCACATACCCCGGGATTAAAAGTGGTGTACCCCTCATCGCCTATTGATGCAAAAGGTTTAATGATAGCAGCCATAAACGACCCTAACCCAGTGTTGTTTTTTGAGCACAAAGCACTATACCGGAGTGTAAGCGGGCAGGTGCCAGATGAATATTATGAAATTGAAATAGGCAAGGCCAGGCATGTACAACAGGGGGAAGACATCACTGTTATTACCTATGGTGCCGGCGTTCATTGGGCGCTGGATTATTCAAAAAACCATCCTGGTACATCTTTGGATATTTTAGATTTACGCAGCCTGCTGCCATTAGATTATTCTGCTATAAAATCTGCCGTTGGCAGAACAGGCAAAGTCTTATTGCTACATGAAGATTCTTTAACCGGTGGAATTGGCGGCGAAATAGCTGCCTGGATCGGAGAAAATTGTTTTGATTATTTAGATGCACCGGTAATGCGTTGTGCCAGCCTTGATACACCCATTCCCTTTAATATAGAGTTGGAAAAAAACTTTATGGCCTATAGCCGGTTACATGAAAAAATTGAAAAGCTGATGGGATATTAAATTTATTTACTCTTCTTTTTTAGCCGGAGAATATGATGTCGTTTTCTTAAACCGGTAAGAAGCATTTAACACATACTGGTTAAAAATCACTTCCCCACTGCTGCTGGCAAATTCATAAGATGGACGGTATAATACCATAAAGCTATCCAGGTCGCCGCCGGCTAATCCGGTTATACGGCGCACAGAAATTTTATTAAACCGATAGTCTACATATTTACTTTGCTCTTCCTCTTCCAGCCGGCGCTGAAAAGATTTTAATCGCTTATTTCTTTTAAACCGGAAAATATTTATCAACTCATCCAAATCAGCTCCCGCTACGCCACCTGGAGAAATTGTACTGCTGAGACCTGGTTTTTTATAACCAAATATACCGGGATAGCTGGACCGGTTTTCTAATGAATCCTGCTTATAAGATTTTGAATAAACAATCACTTCTTTAAGCACATTGTATTTACTTTCAACAGCAATGTGTAAAGAAATATCAAACTTGGATAAATTAGGAATATTGCGTACCGGAAATTTCTGCGTTGGCTTGTTATTATAAAAAAAATATAAGGAATCTTTCTCATTAGCTACAATAGTATACCTACCCAAAGAGTCAGTTACAGCCTGCATACCTCCCGTGCTGATAACCTGAACCCGTTCTACATAAATAACCTTGCTATTGTCGTATACCGTGCCACTAACGGTAAGCTGTGCCTGCACCGGGGAAATAAAACAGCAGGCAAGGAGTGAAAAAATAAAACTATAGCGCAACGGTCATGATGATTTTGTAAGTAATATTAAGCAACTAATTTTTATAAGCCGGTTTAGTGAATTTAGTTTAACGCCGCTTTTGCTTTTATTATAGTTTTTTCTATTATAGTTGGGTAGTACTGGTGTTCCAGGGCCTGAATTTTTTTTGCAAGAGCGGAAATATCATCGTTTGCATTTACGGAGCACTTTGCCTGCATAATGATTTTGCCATGATCATAAATTTCATCTACCAAATGAATGCTGATGCCGCTTTCTCTTTCCCGGTTTTTAATTACTGCCGAATGAACATGGTGCCCATACATACCCTGGCCGCCATACTTTGGTAATAATGCCGGGTGTATATTAATTATTTTTCCCGGGTAGGCATTAATGATTGCCGAAGGAATTTTCCATAAAAACCCGGCCAGAATTATCCATTCTATTTGCCGATCCGCTAAAAAATTAAGATACGAGTCTTTCGAAAGGAAGATGTTTTTTTCAATGACTAACGTTGGTACGCCGTTGTCCCTGGCTATTTTAATAATACCGGCCCCGGCGTTATTGGTTACTACCAGGGCTACCTGCACTACAGGATGCACTTTAAAATGTTGCATTATTTTTTCAGCATTGGTACCTGCACCGGAGGCAAAAATGGCTATCCTTATCATTGAGCTATAGTATTTATAAAAACCTTTTTTCTAATTTTTACGTGATGCAAAAGTGCGTAAAAATAGTAGGAATATTTTATTCATTCTCAGCATCATTATGTGTAATCCTGCCAGGCCAAATCGTTTTATTATCTTCCACAAAAGTTCCTTTACAAAACGCTGAAATCCATAGCAGATATAGGAAAAAAAAATTAACATTTGTTGATATTATGTCACCGTCCTGTCTTATTTTTGCACACGAATTAGGATATTTTCCACATTAGTCCCGTTAATTGTATGAGTTGCTTTAGAAAAATCATTTACAATAGTTTCACTGCTTTTCTTTTTGTTTCCTTTTTTTCATTAAGTAATAATGTTTTTGCCCAGGATGGAGCTGTTTTATTTAAAGCAAACTGCGCCAATTGCCATAAGCCAGATAAAGATTATACAGGTCCTGCACTGCAGGGCTGGGCCACTCGGGAGCCTGCTGGCTGGATTTACAAATGGGTGGCAAATCCCAATGGAATGATCGCTACTGATGCTTATGCAAAAGCATTATTTGAAAAGTGGAAGCCAACTGTAATGACGGCATTTCCACAATTGAAAAAAGAAGAAATAGATGCAATTTTAAAATATGTTGATGATTATGTGCCGGAGAAAGCACCCTCCGCAACTCCAGGCGCCGAAGGCGAACCTGCAAGTGACAACTCCCTTTTATTCGGCATTCTTACCGCAGTACTGGCCGTTGTAGCCTTTGTATTATTACAGGTGAACAGTAACCTTCGCAAACTTACCGATGAAAAAGAAGGAATCTTACGAAGTGAGCCGGTTCCCTTTTATCGCAATAAAACTTATTTGATGTTAGGGGTACTGGTTTTATTTACGCTGAGTGGTTATTTCTTTGTAAATAGTGCGGTCGGGCTTGGGAGAATGAAGAATTATCAGCCCGAGCAACCCATATATTATTCTCATAAAGTACATGCGGGTGTAAGCCAGATCAGTTGTTTATACTGTCATGGGGCTGCCCAGGACAGTAAGCAGGCCAGTATACCTTCTGTAAATGTTTGTATGAACTGCCATATGGCAATTAAAGAATATGGTGGGGAAGCCATTGTAAAAGAAGATGGCAAATCAGTAAATGGTACAGCAGAAATCCAAAAGTTATATTCTTATGCCGGCTGGAACCCCGATACCAAACAATATAATCCTGATAATAATAAAGACGGTATCCCTGATGGGGCCAGGCCAATTGAATGGATAAAAATTCACAACCTTCCTGACCATGTTTATTTTAATCACAGCCAACATGTAAAGGTTGGCAAACAGCAATGTCAGACCTGCCATGGCAACATACAGGAAATGCCGGAGGTATATCAATTTGCGGAACTGAGCATGGGCTGGTGTATTAATTGCCACAGAGAAACTAAAGTGGATTTTTTAAATAAAGAAACAGGAGAAGGAAATAAATTCTATAGTATTTATGAAAAATTTCACGCTGATCTGAAAAATCATAAAATGGATAGCGTTACCGTAGAAAAAATTGGGGGTACTGAGTGTCAGAAATGTCACTATTAATAAAAGCAGCCTTGGTATCAGGTTCTGGGTAAATGAATTTAAAAAAAAATAGCCTTCAAGCCTATAAATCAGATGATCAAATCATCACTTTAGTAAGCATTACCGAATATTAAATTATGAAGAAGTACTGGCAAAATTTTGGAGACCTTAATCAGTCTGAACGTTTTCAGGAAGCAGCACAAAAAGAATTTAAAGAAGAGCTGCTGCCATTGGAAGAACTGGATGGCAAAGGTTTGCTGGATGCAAAAACACCGAGAAGGGATTTTCTTAAATATATGGGCTTTACAACCGCTGCTGCCGCCCTGGCCGCCAGTTGCGAAATGCCTGTCCGTAAATCTATTCCCTATTTACAAAGACCGGATAATGTTATTCCCGGCGTATCTAATTATTATGCCTCTACTTATGTAAATGCCGGCGACGCCATTAGCGTGGTGGTGAAACAAAGAGATGGAAGACCAATTAAAATAGAAGGCAATGAATTATCAACTATTACAAGAGGTGGTACAAGTGCCCAGGCACAAGCCTCCGTTCTTGATTTGTATGACCCTACCCGTTTAAGGCATCCGTTGCAAAAAAGTGGTACCGATTTTAAAGAAGTTACCAGCTTTGATGCCTTTGATAAAATGATTGCAGATGCAATGACGGGTACTGCCGGTAAGCCTTTGGTTTTACTTACCTCTACTATTCACTCTCCTTCTACTTTAGAAATAATAAATAATTTTTTAGCAAAATACCCTGGCAGCAGGCACGTACAATATGATGCGATTAGTTATAGCGGAATGCTGCTGGCAAACGAAGCTTGTTATGGAAAAAAAGCGCTGCCTTCTTACCAATTTGATAAAGCAAAAGTTATTGTAAGTCTTGGGGCAGATTTTTTAGGCACCTGGCTCAGCCCGGTGGAGTTCAGCAAACAATATGCTGAAAACAAAAGGGTAAAAAGTGAAAAGCCTGAATTAAGCCGCCATATTCATTTTGAAAGCATGATGAGCATGACTGGCAGTAATTCAGACGACCGGTTCACCCACAAACCATCAGAGACAGGTGCTATTGCTTTAGCCTTACTGGCTAAGCTTGGTGGCAGTGTGGCTCCTCCTGCTATTGCGGATGCAAAACTTTCCAAAGGGATTGATTTGGCTGCAGCGGCATTAATGGCAAACAAAGGGGCAGGCCTGGTAGTGTGTGGCAGCAACGATGCAAATATTCAGCTGGTCGTAAATGCGATTAACGAAGCCATAGGCGCTAACGGTACTACTATTAATTGGTCTGCAATATCCAATATCCGTAAAGGAATTGATACAGATATGGTGAAACTCGCAACAGATATGGCGGCCGGCAGTATAGGCGGTTTGTTGGTATATGATTGTAACCCGGTATATACTTATGCCGATGGAAAAAAATTAGGAGAGTCTATAGCCAGGCTACCCCTTAGTGTTTCTTTTAATAGTACGATGGATGAAACCGCAGAGCAATGTAAATATATACTGCCTTCTCATCACTGGTTAGAAAGCTGGGGAGATACGGAAGTGAAAAGCGGTTACATAAGTTTGATACAGCCCGTTATAAATCCTTTGTTTAAAACGAGGGCATTTCAAACGGCGTTATTAAAATGGGGTGCTGTGCCGGTAAGTGCTGCTGCGCCCTTACCTGTTAATGATTCAACCAAAAAATCTCCTGTTGCAGCCCCTACTGCTACAACTACAACACTTGATGAATACGAGTCATTTTATAAAAATTATTGGTTGGCAAAACTGGGATCTGCAGAAAATTGGGATAAGGCTTTGCAGGACGGTGTAATTGAACCGGCCGCAACTTCTGTTGGTGGCGGATCATTTAACGGGAGCAACCTTTCTGGTGCAGCAACTAAAATTGCCTCCGTAAAAGCTGGTGCAGTGGAAGTAGTGCTATACCAAAAAATATCTATAGGTACTGGTA
>JBDSDN010000166.1:0-13281 GCA_039920545.1 Ferruginibacter sp.
GCAGCAGGCAACCCTTCCCCTTCCCATCATTTAGATGAAGGAAATATTTTTACCAATCCTTTTCAGCCCCCCTTACATCCATAAACATGTTACTTGATAAAAATTTAAAAATACTTTCCATTACTAACGCAGCAGGCCTTACCGAGGGAATGTTGCTGAAATTTATTGCCATCGGTAAATCTTCTGTATCATCAAAAAAAACAGAAACATCTGCATCCAACATAGTATCTTCAAATAAAGAAATCATGCCAGCACTCATTGCCAGCGACAATACTTTGGTAAAATTATCTCAGGACTTTATGTATGCGGCAAAAATGGGCGGGGATGTTACCGGTTTTATTAACCAGTTTAAAGATATACCCTATAATAATATTAGAACTATAATAAAAACAGATGAGGATAAAAAAGCCTTCTGGATAAACCTTTATAATGCTTATACCAATTCATCACTGCACAAGAACCCTGGTCAATATAAAAACAGGAGTACATTTTTTAAAAATAAAAATATTGTTGTTGCGGGTAAATCTTTCAGTCTCGATGATATAGAACACGGCATTTTGCGCCGCAGCAAAATAAAATGGAGCCTTGGCCATCTTAATAAATTATTTGCCGGCAAAACAGAAAAAGAATTAAGGGTAGATAAACTCGATTACCGGATTCATTTTGCGCTTAACTGTGGCGCTAAAAGCTGCCCTCCTATTGCGTTTTATGATCCTGAGAATATAAATAAACAGCTGGATGTTGCAACTAATGCTTATTTCTCCGGGGAAACATTTTACGATAAAGAAAAAAATACGTTGGCTTTACCTGCACTCTTTAATTGGTTCAGAAGAGACTTTGGCGGAAAGAAAAAAATTATTTCTTTACTAAAATCCAAACAAATTATTCCTGCCACTGCTAACCCTAAAATAGAATATAAAAAATACGACTGGTCACTCTACCTAAATAATTTTAAACAGTAAAAAATAAAACACCTGTAAAAATTAATTTATGAAAAATGCGGCTTTGATCATATTTGTACGCAACCCGGTTTTAGGAAAAGTAAAAACAAGGTTAGCTGCAAGCATGGGAGATGAGAAAGCGCTTGCTGTTTATAAATATCTTTTACAACACACGAGAAGCATCAGCAATGATCTGCGAGTAAAGAAATTTGTTTTTTATGCCGATAATATAAATGAAGATGACCTTTGGAATGGCTTTGAAAAACGCCTGCAAACTGGAAATGATTTAGGCCAAAGAATGACAAATGCTTTCCGGGAACTCTTCATGGATAATTTTAGAACCATATGTATAATTGGCAGTGACTGTATAGAATTGAATACCGGTATTCTTAAAGACGCTTTTTCCGCTCTAAAAATCACTGATATAGTAATTGGGCCTGCAAAAGATGGCGGCTATTATCTAATGGGCATGAATAGTGACTTTACAAATATATTTGCTAAAAACGAATGGGGTACAAATGTTGTATATAAAAAAACTATAGCAATTATTAAAAAAAATAAATTTACCCATACTAACTTAGAAATATTGAACGATGTAGATACGGAAACTGATTTGCCCGAAGGGTTAATAATTTAGAGTAAGAAAATCCGGATGCATGTTATGTTCGTATAGGTATTTAAGGCCCCATATAATTAATTTGGATATATCTACTGCTATATTATTTTTTTCACGCACTTCAGTTGAGGAAGCCTCCGCAAAAAACTGGTTGCCCGGGAAAATTAAAAAAAATCAATTCCTCGCCAGGCAGTTGATAAAAAAAACCCTGGCAGATGCGAAAAAAACTAATCTCCCGATATTTATTGTTGATTCCACAAAACAAACCGGCCAGAGCTTTGGTGAAAAGTTTTCAAATGCTATTGAGTCAGTTTTTAATACGGGTATCCAAAATGTTATAGCTATAGGCAGTGATTGCCCCAGGCTAACAGCAGCAGACATAAAAAAAGCTTACGATATTTCCGGCCCCGGCAATATTGTTTTAGGCCCTGATACAAGGGGTGGTGTGTACCTGCTTGGTTTAAATAAAAATAATTTTAACCCCCTGCGTTTTCAACAACTTCCCTGGCAAACCAGTAATCTAAAAACTGCCATCATCAATTATGCAGCAGAGACCGGGGCAACAACAACCGCTCTCCGGATGCTTGATGATTTTCACCTGACTGTTAGCATTTTTTCTGCTTCGCTTTTAAAAAAAGTACTGTTACTACCTCTGCTGAAAACCGTTCTGGGTTTACTCAACCCGGGTTACCCTTTCCAATCTATTGGTTTTTCTTATTCCCCACTTTCCGTTGTTTACTGTAAAGGATTGCGGGGTCCTCCTTATTGCAATTCATAAATCTGCAACATTTTTTTTACCACTAATTATTCAAAAACTAATGAAGAAATTTTTATTCAGTGGCATTTTGATATGCCTCTCTCAAATTATTTTTGCCCAGTCAAACTACACTCTTAAGCTAATTGACGGCCTGCAGGAACAACCTGTAAGAAACTATACCATTACCCTTAAAGATGCAAAAGGAAATGTTGTAGAAGAATCCACTACCAATGATGCAGGTATTGCCAGTTTTTCAAAGCTCTCTGTAAATGCCCGTTACAAGGCTTCGACAGTAGAAAACGTAGATTATTTTGCCCTTACAGAGGAATTCTCCTTTTCTAAAATAAATCCAGCTGTTACATTTTATCTAACGCCACAAAAAGCCTCAAGGTTAGAAGAGGTAACGATTAAATCCAATTCACGGGCCACCATCAATAGAAAAGATGCAACAGTGTCATCTTTCATTACCAAAAAAGAAATAGAAGCGCTGCCGGTAGAAGGTAGGGATGTAACCAAGAGTTTTATACGCCTGCCCAATATTACCCTGGCTGCGCTAGGATATAACGAATCACCACAGATTGCTATAAACGGAGGCAATCCCATTTTTACTAACTACCTGATAGACGGGCTTGATAATAACGAACGATTTTTGGGAAATGTAAAATTTAATACGCCTTTTGGTTTCACCGAAAATGTAACTATACTTACCAATAATTATTCTGTAGAATTCGGCAATACCAGCAATGGTATTATCAACTTAACCACCCGCAGCGGTACTAATAAATTTTCCGGCGAAGTTTTTTATGTTACCCGTCCGGGTAAAATTATAGATAGTAAATCTTCATTTGCTTCCCTGGATCTTTATGGTAACCCGGTAAAGGATGGTTTTCAGCGCCAGCAACTTGGTGTAGGTTTTGGAGGGGCAATTAAAAAAGATAAAACATTTTATTACTTAAATTTTGAGCAGACAAATGATATAAAAGATAACCTGTTGAACTCTCCTGCTTTGGGGATAAATGAAACAGTAAAAGGAAAAAATTATTTCAGTTATATATCCGGCAAAGTAGATCAGTACTGGAGCAAAAATATTCACAGCAGCTTAAGGGCAAATGTGGGTATTTTTGACATTGATGTGCAGGCTGGCGGCTTAACGGGGGGAATATTATTTCCTTCTGCAAGCTCTACGCAAAAAAACCGAACTTACCTGGTGGCCCTTAAAAATGATTATAAACTTTCCCGAAATTTAACTGCCGAAACAAATTATCAAACTTCATGGTTTAAATGGAATTACCGGGACAATCCTTTGTTTGGCAAGCCTGGGGTAACAGTTCAATCCCCTACCGGTATTGCCATTGCCAATATTGGACCCCAGAATTATATTTTTATTGATGACGAATATACAAACCAGTTTCAACAGAAATTTAAATACAGCGCCGGCAAGCACACTTTTAAAGCAGGCGCAGAATTTACTACGTCCGATTTTAGTTTATTGGGCGCCGGCAATTCTAATGGATTTTATACCGTACGGCTTACACAGGCACAGATAGATTCTTTAAAAGCCCTGAAGATCGGCAGTAAATTAGATGTAGAAAATTTGCCTACTGATGCAAAGGTTATCAACTACCAGGTAGACCTGGATAAATCAATATTTGGTACAACACAAAATGTTTTTAATGTGTATGCCGAAGATAATATTGAAGTAAATAAAAAATTAAATGTAAGCATCGGCTTGCGTTACGATTATGATAACCTCTCAAAAGCTGGTGGCACAAAAGGCGACAAAAATAACATTAGCCCGAGGCTTGGTTTTAATTTTAAAATAGATGAAAGCAATATTATCCGTGGGGGTTACGGCGTTTTTTACGACAAAATAAAATACTCAGTTACCAGCGATAACCTTCAGTTCAGCAACAATTCTCCTAACTTTAAATTACAATTGCAAGAACTTCAGCGCCTGGGCATTTTGAGCCCAAAGGCAGACCTGGAACGCATTACACATGCCGGTAATTTAAGAGCATTTTACGACCAGGGCTCAGCCCCCACGTATTTAAAGGGGCCCTCTGCCGACCAGGCCGCAGGGAACAGGCTGCTGCAATCTTCTGCTAATTTTCGCATAAAAAATCCGGATGGATATCAGAATCCATATTCAAACCAATATACCTTCGGGTACCAAAGAAAAATAACTGAAGACCTTAGTTTTATTGCAGATGCAGTATATGTGGCTACAGAAAATTTATTCAGGATTAGAAATCTTAATGCTGCTTCATCTTACCCATTAAATGATGCGGCCACCGCCACACCCCGTACAACAGCTGCTGCAAACCTTACCCGCCCAGTACCCATCAAAACAGTAAATGGGCAGTTTGAAGCAACCATTGGCGGCAACAGTTACCGTGGTATTGCAAGAGATGTTTTTATGACGGAAACAAAAGGAAAAGGAAGATACAAAGCCATGAATTTTTCCCTGATAAAAACAAAGGGCGCAAATGATAAAATTGCTTACCGTGTTGTATATACTTTATCGCAATACAAAACTGATACCGAAGGTATCAATGTGCGTGCAACAGACAATAATGATTACGCAGCAGAATATGCAGTTGGCGACAACGACCGGACCCATGTGCTAAGCGGCCTCATTACCTGGTACGCAGCAAGAAACCTAACGCTAACGCCCACCCTGTTGTTCCAGAGTGGCCAGCCCATTACAAGATATGCAGATGCAACAAAATTTGGCGGTGTTACAGACCTGAATGGTAATGGCGAAAATGCTTACGCAAATGCCGGCCCTTCAGATTATCAGCCTGGTGAAAAAAGAAACAGCGGTGGCCGATTACCTGCTTCTACCACTTTTGATTTTTCTGCCAAATATAAAATCAGCATCAACAAAAAGCCTACGCTGGAACTTTCTGCAGATATTTATAATTTATTAAATACAGAAAACCTTAGTGGCTATGCCACGGGCAGAGCGGCTAACAACACGGTTCAGTTTGGCCCAAGTAGTAACAATACCATTACTAAAAGAGGTTCGGCACCGCCCCGCCAGTTTCAGTTTGGGGTAAGGTATTTGTTCTGATATCTTTTTTTAATATTAATGCATGTATAGTGTTATTTTCACTATACATGCATTCTCTTTTTCCAAGCCTGATTTTAAATACGGTCAATTCACTTATGAAAAAAATCATTTACTTTTTATTTGCATGCTCGCTTACTATTTTTTTTAGCTGTAAAAATAGCACTGCTCCGCAGAATGATCTGAAAAATATAAGCTGGAAAGAGGTAAGTAAGTTGGCAAAAGGAAGCACCGTAACAATGATGATGTACCTGGGGGATAAAAGAGCCAATAGTTACATGAACGATTTTGTAATCCCTGAACTGCAAAAAAAATACGGTGTCACGTTGAAGATAGCCGGGGGGCAGGGAAATATAATTGTTAGTACTCTTATGGCCGAAAAAGAGGCCGGGAAAAAAGAGGGTCAGCTTGATGTTTGCTGGATAAACGGGGAAACGTATTACCAGATAAAACAAATTGATGCGCTTTACGGCCCTTATACAAATCAGCTCCCTAACTCTAAATATATAAATTACAACGACCCCATAATTAAATACGATTTCCAGCAAGAAATTAATGGCTATGAAACCCCCTGGAGCAAAGCTTTTTTTAATGTGATTATTGATACCGCAAAAGTAAAACTGCCTCCTGTTACTACGCAGCAATTTGAAAATTATTGGAAAACTAATCCCGGTAGGTTTACACTTTCACTTGATTTTATGGGGCTTACCTTGCTCAAATCCTGGCTGGTAGAAATTGCAGGAGGCATACAGGAATTGGATGGTCCCTTTGATGCAAAAAAATACGATAAATACAGTACCATACTTTGGGATTTTATAAATAAGAATAAAAAATATTTCTGGAAAAAGGGTGAAACATTTCCCGAAAGCAATGTTGCCATTACCCAAATGTATGGCACCGGCGAACTGGACTTTAGTTTTGCTTTCGGTATATCGGCTGTAGAAAGAAATGTTACCGAAGGATTATTCCCGCTGACTTCCAAAGCCTATATTTTACAGGCAGGTTGTATTCATAATACAAGTTACCTGGGCATACCTTACAATGCACCGAATAAGGCAGGGGCAATGGTTGTATGCGATTTTTTAATTTCCCCGGAAGCCCAGGTAAAAAAGGCAGACATCAGGTCCTGGGGATCTGCTACTATTCTTGATTATGATAAATTGGAGAAAGTATATCAGGATGATTTTAACGCTTTACCAAAATTAAAATATGGTTTAAATGAAGCGGAAGTAAAAAACAAATCCATAAAAGAAACCGCTTCTACTTATATGATTAAAGTAGCGGAAGATTTCAGGAAAAAAGTGATAGAGTTAAAATGAAAAAACCAACACTTATAGCTTTTGTAGCTGGGTCATTGCTTATAATTTTTGCAGTATTACCGTTGCTGGCAGGCCTGGGATATGCATTGCTATATAGTTTGGGCCTGGCAGGTACACTGGGAAAAGGTTTTACTTTAGAAAATTATGTACAGCTTTTTAGCAGGAATAATGTAATCGGGACATTTGTTTATACCATCATCCTATCTATAATTTCTTTAAGCCTCTGTATTTTTATATCCCTGCTCATTACTTTAAAATTTCAGCGCTTTTTTAGTCGTGGAATAATGTCTTACCTGGTTAGTCTGCCCTTATCGTTTCCTGCAATTGTCGGGGCTTTTTTCTTTTTCCAGTTTTTATCGAGTGCTGGTTTATTGGCCAGGATCTTTTACCAGGCTGGCTTTATCAGCAGCATAACCCAATTCCCCAATTTAATAAATGATAAATGGAGTATCGGGATTATTGCAACGCAAACTTTTTTGAGTTGCCCGTTCTTTATACTCCTGTTTGTGAATATTTATCGGAACGAAAGAATAAACGAGTACCTGCATTTATCCTATACATTGGGCGCTCCCAAACTTAAAGCTGCATTTACAGTTGCTATCCCCGTTATGTTAAAAAAAGCTTTACCCACACTATTGCTTTATTTTATTTTTAAACTGGGTGCCTATGAAATCCCCTTATTGCTTGGCCGGTCTACCCCGGAAACAATTTCTGTAATGGCAGTAAGAAAATTACAACGTTTTAATTTAGCAGACATACCGCAAGGTTATGCTGTAGCCGTTCTGTACGCAATAGTTGTAGCATTATTACTCATTGTTTTTTTTAAAATAAACCGGCAGCTTCATGAAGCATAGTTTAAAATATGTTGCGCTTTCTGTAATTGCATTTATATGCACAATGCCATTGATCATTTTGCTCTTACTTTCTTTTTCGAAATTCTGGCAATTCCCTAATATTTTCCCACGGATATTTACCACCGAAAACTGGGCGGACCTGTTTGTAGGAAATAATAATATCCTCCGGAGCTTTTCATTATCTGCAGGCATTGCATTGCCGGTAGCATTTATATCTACTATTATGGGATTTATTACGGCAAATTTTATGGCTAATCATAAAAAGAGAAATCAACTGCTGCTGCTTACTTATTTTCCTTTCGCATTATCCCCGGTAATTTTTGCAGTTTGTTTACGGTTTTATTTTATTAAATCGGGCCTGGCCGGAAGTTATTTAGGCGTAGCTGCTGCACAATTAATTATTACATTCCCCTACTGCGTTATATTTTTTATTTCTTTCTTTAATGAAAGGATAAAACAATATGGCCATTTAGTGAACACCCTTGGCGGTAACAATTTTTATGCTTTTAAAAAAGCAATTCTGCCTGCGGCAAAACCTTTTTTTGCAGTATGTTTTTTTCAGTGCTTTTTAATTTCCTGGTTTGAGTATGGCTTAACAAGCATTATCGGTTACGGTAAAATACAAACGCTTACAGTCACCGTTTTTCAATATATTTCGGAGGCCAACATTTTCCAGGCAGCATTAAGTTGCTGCTTATTAATAATACCCCCGGTAATATTACTTTGGGTAAATAAAAAAATATTGTTACAGCAGGCACATTAATGTTTTTACAACTGCACGATATCAGCAAAAGCTACGGTAACAAAGAGATCCTTAGTAAAATATCTTTTGAAGTTGCTGCAGAAACTACTTTAAGTATTTTAGGAAAAAGCGGCTGTGGTAAATCTACCTTGCTCAGGATTATTGCCGGCATAGAACTGGCAGATAGCGGCAGCATCCAGCTCCGTGAAAAAGATATTACCAACCTGGGCATAAACCTGAGAAACATCGTATATCTTTTCCAGGAGGCCTTATTGTTTCCACACCTAAATGTTTTTGAAAACATAGCATTTGGGTTAAGGCTCAGAAATTTGCCAAAGGATGAGATTACCGAAAGCGTAACCACAATGCTTTTAAACCTGGAACTTGTGGCTGAAGCGAAAAAGAAAACGAACCAGTTATCGGGTGGGCAAAAACAAAGAGTTGCTTTTGGCAGGGCACTGATTATTAACCCGCCATTGATGTTGCTGGATGAACCTTTCAGCAGTTTAGATGCAGAAGTGAGAACGAATATGCAGCAACTGTATAAGAAAATGGCAGCGCAATATAAATGCACCGCATTGTTTATTACCCACGATTTAAAAGAAGCACTTTTAATGGGCGATAATATTGCTTATATGGAGAATGGCACCCTGCAGATCTTTAACAGCAAACAGGAATTTATAAAAGATAAAAGAACCGGAGTCGAAAATGAAATAAAATTCTGGAATAATTTAAAATAAAGAAAATGGAAAATAAATTTAATCATTACGAAACAATTTATTGGGTATTTACGCAACTATGTAATGATAAATGCGGCCATTGTTATAACAGCTCCGGCCCACAAGGAACAAGAATCTCAGATGAAGAATGCCTGAATATTATTGCCAACCTGCCGGATAAGGTGGGTAAAATTATCTTGAGTGGCGGTGAGCCCCTGGCAGAGAAAAAACAGTTGTACCTGATATTAGATACGCTCATTGCAAAGTACGGTAAAGATCAAAAAATTACGATCCAGACAAATGGCGATTTAATGACCGGGGAAAAATTAGACACATTGATAAAGAAAGGTGTAAAAGGAATAAGCATTGCAAGCCTAGACAGGTTTCACAAATATGCCGGTGCAAAATTAGATGGTTTGAAAGCGCTTTTCGATACACGGGGAATGGTAGATCTTATGCCGTATATCAGCGTAGGAAAAAAAGGAGGAACTATTGATCCTGCCTGGATTACCTATTCCTATTTTGGCGCTAATGAAGAAATGTGGCTTGGCGGCAACTGGGCTCGTGGACGGGCATTTGAAAATGATATCTGGATGAAAGATCCCAATCACAACTTTTGTACTATACAATCGGGCGCCCGTAATTTTTTAGGAGGCTATACCGATGTAATTCAGGAAGTGAGTATACAGTTATGGGCACTAAATCCATGTTGCCCTGGTACTAAATATCCTCTAGGCGATATAAGAAAAGAAAAAGTCGCTGATGTGTTGCAGCGCATTGCTGAAAATAAAATTTTCCAGGTGCTAAACACCGGGGACCCCACAAAAATGGGTGAGCATTTAGGCATCACACAAGAACAGGCAAAAAAAGATACAGATGTATTGCAGAATATCTGCCGGTATTGCGATTTATTTTTTATTAAAAATATTGATCCGAAAACTTTGGAGCCTTTAGTAAAAGCATAATTTAAAATCTGAAGTTTATCACGGAGAATAAAATTTGCATGGTCTACAAAAAAAGTAAAGACTGCTTTTCATGAAAAGGAAGGTTAGTCTTTGCGTTTGTTCTTCATTTTTTTCCTTATTTTAATGTAAGAAAAATAACTGCTGACAATGGTAGTTACTGCGAGGATGGTATAAATCCACCAGGGAATATTTTTACCAAATAATACCAGGTAAATATTGGCGGCATTAAAAATAAGTATACTTGCCGCTGCCGGCAAAACAATTTCTTTTTTCTTACGAAAGTTTTTTAACAGCCAGCCCACTGAAAGTAAAAATAATGGAGTAGCGATAATATGAATGCCTAAAAATATAATTGGGTTTACATGATAGCTGTCGCCGAGAGTGAGATAATAATTTTTTATGGCCTCCCAGGTTTTTTGCATCTTGAAAATTAAAAAGAAATAAACTGTATTAAAACGCTCCGTACAAATTGTTATAAAAAAGTGAGCCTCAGATTAATGCAGCCAGCAAAATAAATTACTAACTTGATGTTATGAAGCCAAATGATGGTAATGCCAAACTCCCGTTGGAAAAACGCCCTTTTAGAATATTAATTATTGCAGGCTCTGCCCGTAAACAGTATAATTGCCCCGGTATTGATGGCAAGGCCAGAATGCTGATGCTGAAAATGGCTGATATGTTGCCACAAGACTGGGAAATAGATTATGAAGATTTGAGCAATGCCTATGGGAGGGCACATATACAAAGCTGCAATGCGTGTGTATCTACCTCCATGGCTTTGTGTGTGTGGCCATGTAACTGTTACAAAAAAACAGTTGGGCCGAAAAAGATTTTATGTGGGAAGCAGATTTATATGCCAGGCTGGACATGGCGGATGCCTGGGCTATAATTGGACCGGTGAACTGGTATGCGCCGACAAGTAATTTAAAATTAATGTTTGACCGTATGGTGTGTATGAATGGCGGCAACCCATTGGAAAAACTGATTGATCATAAAGACCCGGAGAAAGCTATGACACTTGAACATACCGCATTGTGGAAAGAACTAAGCATAAATCACCTTGAGGGGCGAACAGCGGGATTTTTCTGTTATGGTGACCAGGGTGGTGATGAAATGGATGAGAATAATATTCCTAAAATACTGCAGCATAAAAATTATTTTGATGGAGATACTGAACCTTTTGAGGATATGCGCCAGGCATATGCGCCACTGGTATGGCAGTGCCGGTATGGCGGCATTGAGGTGCCGGAAAAATTATGGGAATATGCGGATAGTGGGGTTGGGCAAAAGTACAGCGATAACCAGGCTGAGGATGTGATAACCGACGAGAGTTACATGAATAAATTTGAAAAATGGGTTAACCAGTTTGAAAAATTTGTCGCTAAAAAAGGAAAGGTACCCCCGGGAAAATACCGGGCGTTTGGATATAAACCCCCTCCACATTTTCTGAATGAAATTAAAACAGGCATCAGGGCTTTTAAGTTACGGTATGGAAAGGCGCCGGAAAATTCTTCGCCGGCAAAACAGCAGCAACTAAATCTTAACCGGAATACAACTACCCACCCAAAGAAAACAGAAGGTGAAAAATTAAGAAACGGATAAAAGATGTGTCAATCAAAACGAAGGGTTATGATTGGCCTTCTTAAACAATTGCTAACTATTTTATTTTATTTAACCCCATCATTCCAATCATCCAGTCAGGCAAAGGCTTATCGGCTTTCCTTTTTTTCAGGTTCAGGTGCAAGCCTAATTTTTTTACAATAGGCACTTTATGTGTTTCTACTAATTCAATCAGGGTGCCATCCGGGTCTTCAACATAACAAAACCTGCCGGCGGAAGCACCCATCGTGAATGAATTTGCACTGTCAATAGAAAAAGGAAAGCCTGCTTTTGCTGAAATGTTTTTTAACGCATCCATATTCATCACATCGAAGCACAGATGGATAAAACCGCAATCTCCCCAAAACCGGTTTGCATAAATCTTTTCAGCTACTCTTTCTTTCGCCTGGATTAATTCGATTTGTACCGAGCCCAATAATTTACTGAAGGCGCCACAGGTTGCCACTTCTTTTTTTAAGATAACCCTGTTATATACCTGGGCAGGCACTTCATTTAAGGGGGCATCATTTATGTAGCCGGTAACGTTGTACAGCTCTTCATTTATGCCTAAAACCTTTTTATAAAAATGCATAGATGCCTCCATATCACTAACGCCAATAACCGCACCCGCTACTCCCCCGCAAAGGCTATTACCGCTTTTGAACCATTCGTGCCCTTTAATAATATTAAAATTATTTCCGTAGCCATCAGTGAGCCAGAAATGTTTCCCACTAAGGGGTGCGTCCAAAAGTTGAGACACTTTCACGCCAGGGATTTTTTTAAAATGGCGGTATGCTTCATCAACATTTTTTGTTTTTATTTTTATGGCAAAAATTCCAAGGTCGCCTAACCTGGCAGGTATCGCAGGTTTTTGAGGTTGTCGGGAAGTAAATTGCCATAGCTCAAATCCGCCTCCGCCGGCCATATTCAGGGTGAGTATGGCGTGACGGTGATGAATATTGCTGCCGGTATAATTTGCCATAAGAGATGCCTCAGCTTTATCTTCAAAAATCAAAACATTCATGCCAAAAAGATCTTTGTACAAATGCTTGGCTTCTGCAACATCTGCAACCCCTATCCCCACCTGTTGTATCCCAGTAATATATTCCTGCATTATTTTAATTAAAATTATAGATACGATGATGACAGCGGAGAAGTTTTTAAATCATCCCTTGCGGTACGTAAGCAGACGCCGGTATTTTTCTGCGAGGCTTTCCTGTGAGGCACCTTTCTTATACATTTGAACAATGATAAAGTTGGCTCGCTGAACCTGTAACCAGGTATTATTTTCATATTTACGGGCACTAACTTTTGCATCTTTTTGAAATATTTTATACCTGGCCAAAGCCCTGGCCCTGGTAACAATATCATAATCTTCCATAAGCTGCATATCTGCATTAAACCCGCCAACTGATTTAAATAATTTTTTGGTTATAAAAAAAGTTTGATCTCCGCCATAACAAACTAATAAATCGAAACGGGTAAAGAAGGCATTGAATTGTAGTATCCTGTTTTTACTCTGAAACCTGGTGCGGTAGCGCCCCAATTCAAACCCCTCTTTTAAGGCCTGGTTAATATCCGTAAAAAACGACGGCGGTGGTAAAGTATCGGCATGAATAAAATATAAAATATCGCTTGTGGCCATTGAAGCCCCAAAATTCATTTGTGCAGCCCTTCCCTTCTGCGGAGAAATAATGAC
>JBDSDN010000167.1:0-5760 GCA_039920545.1 Ferruginibacter sp.
TTGCCCAAAGTTCATCAATTACAATCGGTGTTTTATGATTGGCTAACTCGCCAATAAATTTTCCATCGCTTCGGTAAGCATTTATACGGCCGTTGCCAAAGTTACCTACCAGGATTGCTCCCTGCATGTCATCATCTGCATCATCATCATCTTCAAAGAAAGACGCCGGTGCTTTTGCAACTCCCCAAGGGGAATCTAATTGGCCGTTTGTAACAAAACGCTTTACAAGCATTCCCCCTGTGGTGTAAATATCTACTACCCCGTTGCCCAAACCTGCCTGGTCCCGTCCATCAGGCCCTACTTTTGCATACATTACATACAATACATCTTCCACTTTTTGAATATTAAAAGGAGAATAACCTGCCGGTAAACCAGGGTCAGTAAACGACATTGAAACGGTATTGAAATCTTTGTCAAATACATCTATTCTGCTTGCCCTGAAATTGGCAGCATACAAAAAGTTTGCACCGCCGTTCGAAGAAATTGCCAGGCCTGTGTAAGCAGATGTTCTTACATTGTTTTTAATAAGCACTGCAAAATTGCCAGCCGTTCCGTTCCAGCCGGAGAGTAAGCCATCTACCCCAACAAAAAGAAACCGGGCAGGCTGTCCATTAGGCGCAGGAAGTTTAAAATCCGTTGCGCTGCTGCTGAATACGACACCCGTAGGGTTACCACCTGTGGCGCCACCGGGCGACGGAATAGCTACTGGTGGTCTTATCTGAACTCCCTCACTGTTATACACTGTGCTTACATGGCCACCTTGGGCACCTATCCAGGCTACACCGGTTGTGCTCCAGGCCAGGCCCCAGGCATTTATTAGAACGCGGTCTACCCTGGCACCGGCATATTCTGTATTGTTAGCAACCAGGTTCGTTTGCACAAAATTCCTTTTTTGTTTTATCGACTTATTAGATTGTGAGGATAAACCAACTGCATCTTGTTGCTGCTGGTCAATATTTTTTTGACAGCCCGTGTTCAGGATTAGCACAATTAAAAAAATTCCTGGCAGACACTGCGGATACCTGAAAATTTTTGATTTAATCTTTTCCATGTTATATATTTTATGAAGTTAGAAATGCTGTAGAAGACCTGATATTAAAAACGCAAAATAAAATACAGGGTTGCCTTGGTGAAAGAATTTTTAAATCTTATGACTGTAATTTGAAAGCAATTATAGGGAATGCGCTATTTAATACAATTGGAGTTACTTCGTTTGAATAGCTATATTTGAAGGGCACTTTTTTAATATAAAACTTTTATTCCTCCTACATAATTCGAGGTAAACCAGTATGCTTTTTAACTCAATTGATTTTGCAATTTTTTTACCTATCGTTCTTATTATTTATTGGACAATGGCGGGTAGGGGCAAACAAGCTCAAAATTTAATACTCCTATGTTCGAGTTTATTTTTTTACGCTTGCTGGGACTGGAGATTTTTATCGCTACTTATTTTTTCTACTCTATTAGATTTTTACAGTGCTATAAAAATATCCCAAGCCACCACCAGGACGTATAAAAAATGGTGGCTAATACTAAGTATCACAATCAACCTGGGTATTTTGGGCGTTTTTAAGTATTATAATTTCTTTGTTATATCATTTAGCGAAGCACTTTCTGGTTTGGGCCTTCACATAAATTTCTGGACCCTTAATATCCTTTTGCCTCTGGGTATTTCATTTTATACCTTTCACGGGCTTTCGTACATAATTGATATTTATAAGGACAAAATTCTACCGGAAAAAAATATTATATGCTATTCTTTGTTCGTATGTTTTTTCCCCCTGTTGGTAGCTGGGCCAATTGAAAGGGCAACTCACCTTTTACCCCAGCTTAACAAGCCCCGGCGTTTTAGTTATTCGGGTGCTGTAGACGGCCTGCGGCAAATTCTTTGGGGGTTATTTAAAAAATTAGTTATTGCGGACAAGTGTGGATATTATGCTGACATAATTTTTAATAATTCGCCTTCCCTCTCCGGCAGTACACTTTTGCTCGGGGCAATATTTTTTTCTATTCAAATTTATAGTGACTTTGCAGGTTACTCAGATATTGCACTCGGTACGGCCAGGCTTTTCGGGATTGATTTATTAAGGAATTTTGCAAACCCCTATTTTTCAAGAGACATGGCTGAATTCTGGCGGCGTTGGCATATTTCTCTTTCTACGTGGTTTAGGGATTACCTGTATATTCCACTTGGCGGCAGCAAAGGTGGAACTTTGTTTAAAATAAGAAATACCCTCATCATATTTATTGTGAGTGGGTTTTGGCATGGAGCGAACTGGACCTTTATTTTTTGGGGATTGTTAAATGGATTATATATTATCCCATTGATACTTTCAAAAAAAAACAGGAACAATCTTGACATTGTAGCGCAGGGGAAACTCCTTCCATCTTTGAAAGAATTATTTTCAATGATGATAACTTTTTTTTTAGCGGTTTTTGGCTTGGTAATCTTCCGGGCAGAAAATCTTAGCCACGCTTTTCATTTTATCTCAACCATATTTAGTAGCTCATTATTTACGCTCCCAACCATTCGCTCCGGAGTACTTTTTTTATTATTAGGTATTTTTATAATTGTGGAATGGTTAGGGAGGGAACAACAATATGCCCTGGCAGCATTAGGTTTAAGATGGCCGGCAACCTTACGATGGGCCGCTTATTACAGCATAGTTTTAGCGATCATTTATTTTGCCGTTGCAGAAAAGAAATTTCTTTATTTTCAATTTTAGCACATGCAGGTATTTTTTAAAAGAGTTTTAATTTTTTTACTGCCTTTCATATTGGCTGCCTTATTCCTGGAAATTTACCTGCGGCAAATAACTACATCATACCAGGTAAAAGAGAATGGATTACTATCTGGTATAAAGAATATAGAATTATTAATTACCGGTAACTCTCATGCTGCTTTTGGCATTGATCCAGCCCAATTTAATTTAAATGCATATACAATTGCACAGGTAAATCAATCACTCTATTTTGATAAAAGACTTACCCTTAAACATCTCGATTCCCTTAAAGCTTTAAAATTTGTCTTCATCATTTTAGATTTTCATTCTTTATATTTTTCGAGCCAGGATTACCGGGATAATTTATCCTACTATGCCTATGGGATCAATTATAAAAATAGGGTCTCTAACCTTGCTAAAATCTCCCGCCTTAAAGGTTATCCATTAAAAGTTGCCTCCAGTTATATAAAACGGGATTGGAGTAAAAAATATACGAAAATTGGGGCAGTAGATGTGGAAGATGGAGTGGATTTAAATCGATCCATCATCAAAGGCTGGTATTCATATGCTGGTACAGATCAATACGGCATGAGCAGTAATTATTGTGAAACCCGGGCTAATGATTTTAATTTATTAGTGCGGGTTTCTAAGGAAAAAACCGCTATACTTAAAGATTTGGAAGACTTTATTCATCAGCTTATGGCCAGGAATATAACTCCTGTTTTAATTACTACACCTTCTTATGAACCCTATCGAAAAAAATTAAATAAAAAGTTCCTTGGTCAAAATGAGACCGACATCCGGAATTTATCCTTAAAATTTAACCTGGAATATTGGAATTATTTTGAGGCCCCCTTGTCGGAAAATGATTTTTATGATTGCGATCATTTAAATTATAACGGCGCAATAAAATTTTCGAAGCTTTTAAACCAACGCCTGGAGACAACGTTCAAAGTGTCTACTCATTCAAATTAATGCGGAGGCGTTAAATGCTCTTGATATTGCATGGGTTTGCCCCCGTGGTCCGGCACTAAAAAACCGTTCTGAAACTTCAGAACGGCTCAATATTTAAAATGATTTATTTAAAAAAATTATTTGCGGCTGCTTATTTTGGCTAGCAATCTCAATATTTCCAGGTAAAGCCATACAATTGTAACCATTAAACCGAAAGCGCCATACCATTCCATGTATTTTGGTGCGCCCATCTCTGCACCCCGCTCTATCATATCAAAATCTAAAATTAAATTCAAAGCTGCAATGGTTACCACAAACAAAGAAAAGATGATACCGAAAGTGCTGCCTTCATGCAGGAAAGGCATATTGTCGTAACCAAACATTCGCAATACCATGACTAAAACATAAAATATGGCAATACCCACCGTAGCTGTAATAATTACAGATTTAAATTTCTCTGTCGCTTTTATTATTTTAAAACTGTATAGCAGGTACATGGCAATAGCAACTCCAAACGTAAGGCCCACCGCATTCATGATAAGGTTAGGAGCTTTAGCTGCAAAGGCATTATTATACATTGATGAAATAGCGCCAATAAATAATCCTTCTAGCAAAGCATACAGCGGCGCCAGGTATGGAGCCCATTCTTTTTTAAAACTGATCACAATAGCCACTATCAGTCCACCTATAGCTCCGGTTAGAATAAGCGGGGTTACATTACCGCCTTCTGCAAATTCTTTCCAAGAATAAAAAGAAGTGCCCAGCACCATTAAAAACAGGAACCCAAATTTATTAAGGGTGCCCTTTACCGTCATAGCGTTTTCATAACTTACTATATTGTCCAAAACGGTACTTGTAAATTTTTTTTCTGAAAGGGCAGGGTTGCCCGATTTAAACAAAGCCATAGTTTATAGGTTTAGAAGTTAAAATTATTAAATAATCCGGCATTGCTGATATATGTTTTGTGAAATTTTATAAATGCGGCGTACCTCCGTACCTCTGGACCATTCCTGATTTCACCATTCGTAAATCCTCATTACCTTTGCGTTATGGAAAATCTGATAGCCCAGGTAGAAGGATATAAAAATGAAATTATCGCCGCTAAAGCTGATAATAAAGATGAACTGGAAGCTTTCCGTATAAAATACCTGAGTACAAAAGGCCTGGTGAAAACGATAATGGGCGAAATGAAAAGTGTGGCACCGGAAAAAAAACGGGACGCCGGCCAATTGCTCAATGAATTTAAATTGTTTGTGGAGGCCCGTTATGAAACTTTAAAATCGACTTCA
This sequence comes from Ferruginibacter sp., assembly GCA_039920545.1. GTDB lineage: Bacteria > Bacteroidota > Bacteroidia > Chitinophagales > Chitinophagaceae > Ferruginibacter. Next base: position 4,967 of record JBDSDN010000167.1, read on the forward strand.
ACTGAAGAAAAAGTTAACGGTGATAAATCTTTTGATACCACTCTTCCCGGGTATCCCTTACCGTTAGGCTCCCGCCACCCCATCAGCATTGTTCAGAATAAAATAATTTTTATTTTTAACCGCCTTGGATTTACCGTGGCAGAAGGCCCTGAAATAGAGGATGACTGGCATAATTTTTCAGCCTTAAACCTCCCGGAAAACCATCCGGCCAGGGATATGCAGGATACATTTTATATTAATCAAAACCCGGCCTGGCTGTTGCGTACGCATACCAGTAGTGTGCAGATAAGAGAAATGGAAAAAGGTAAATTGCCTTTAAGAATTATTTGTCCCGGCCGTGTGTACCGCAATGAAACGATCAGCGCCAGGGCACATTGTTTTTTTAACCAGGTAGAGGGGCTTTACATTGCAGAAAATGTTTCTTTTGCTGATCTAAAACAAACGCTCTACTTTTTTGTAAAGGAGATGTTTGGGCAGGAAGTAAAAACCCGTTTTCGCCCTTCGTATTTTCCTTTTACTGAGCCAAGCGCCGAGATGGACATAAGTTGTCTGATTTGTGGCGGTACAGGCTGTAACGTTTGCAAAAAAACCGGGTGGGTAGAAATTTTAGGTTGCGGAATGGTCCATCCCAAGGTGTTGGAAAATTGCGGTATAGACAGTAATAAATATACAGGCTTTGCATTTGGCATGGGGGTAGAAAGGATTTCCATGCTCAGCTACCAGATAAAAGACCTACGCCTCTTCAGCGAAAATGATATCCGGTTTTTAAAGCAGTTTACAGCGGAGTATTAAAA
>JBDSDN010000168.1:0-5750 GCA_039920545.1 Ferruginibacter sp.
CAAATACCGACATCATGAGTATACTAAATCAAATAGCTCAATACCTTTATATTAAAAAAAAAGATCCTGATTACAAGCCCAACCAATATACAAGGGCAATGCATGGCATAAACCGGCTTTCGATATTTTTATTCTTAATTGCCCTGGTTATAATTGCAGTAAAACTTTTGCGTAACTAATTCGGATAAGTCATCGTTACAGGATTCAAAGGCCGGTTAAATAACACCAAATCATTAGTAAACACTTGTATTTATTAAGTTGTATATAGTTTTAGCAGCATTATAGGAAGCGTGTCCACCGGCACTTAAAAGCAATTTAAGGTCAGCATAATCTTTCGCCTGTTGATGTTTGTTCTCTTCATTATTGAGCAAAAAACCAAGTTCGGCTACCAGGTTTTTTTCACTGAGTTCATTTTGAATTAATTCTTTAACCACGGGCTTATCCATTATTAAATTTACTAATCCTATATATTTAATTTTGATAAGCCGTTTTGCAATCTGGTAAGTTACCGGGCTGCCTTTATAACAGATAATTTCAGGCACGCCGAACAACGCTGTTTCTAAGGTGGCCGTACCACTCGTAACCAGGGCCGCCGTTGCCCGTGAAAGTAATTCGTAAGTTTTATTTGTTACCCAATCTACATTAGGGTGTGGCAATAGTATTTCATTATAAAACTCATCAGGCAAGCCGGGAGATTTTGCTACAATAAATTTATATGCGGGAAAATGTTTTGCAACCTGCAGCATAACAGGTAATTTTTTTAATATCTCCTGGCGCCGACTGCCTGGCAATAATGCAATGATCTTTTCCCGGAATTCAATTTTAGTATGCGACAAGTGTTGCTGTGTAAATTCCTCAATAACTTCAATCAATGGATGCCCGACATATTCTACTTCATAATTCCATTTTTTATAGAAGGCTTTTTCAAACGGCAGAATCACCAGCATTTTATCTATATACTTTATAATGCTATGTACCCTGTTTTCTTTCCAGGCCCAAATCTGTGGGGAAATATAATAGACGACCTTCAGTCCATGCTGCTTAGCCCATTTGGCTATTCGTAAATTAAATCCCGGGTAATCAATAAGAATAAGTACATCTGGCTTGTATTGAAGTACATCTTTTTTACAAAAAGACAGGTTTCGGAAAATGGCAGGAAGATTCTTAATTACTTCTGTGAAACCCATAAAAGCAAGGTCTCTATAATCTTTTACCAGGGTGGCACCTGCAGCCTCCATTTTATGCCCTCCCCAGCAGCGTATCCCGGCATGCTTATCCAGCTTATGTAATTGTTTTATAAGATTGCTGCCATGCAAATCGCCGCTTGCTTCGCCGGCAATAATGTAATATTTCATTTTTTAAAAGATTCTAATGCAAAGTAATATTACCCGGCAGTAATGGTTCAATAATTTTATTTCTTTTTGAGCTGATGAAATTTAGCCTTTTTACAAACATACCTGGGGACGAACCCTGAGAAATTTTTTATTAAAATATAACACTAAACAACAGTCGGAATTTTTCAGCATTAAGAATCTGAGAAGCCACCATAGTTACTGTAATTTTTTTAAAGCTTTAAAGCTAAGATTCAGCAGTTCATATTTATTTGTATCCGGGAGGTAAAAATGCCACCATTCCGTTTCTAGTACTTTAAAGCCATATTTTTCCATTGTAGATATTAATACTTTTCGGTTATTCATTACTGCCTCAGGTAAGTTTATAAAATCTGTATGGGCCGTATCGCTGAAATTATCAAACCCTGTTCCCATATTCAATTCTGTTTTATTGCGCAGGTTTACGAGTGTTATATCGATGGCGATACCCCTGTTGTGCCCGCTCCCAAATTTCGGATCTGCTGCATAGCGGCTATCTTTTACAGGCTCCCACATCCTTTCGGTAACAGTATATGGGCGATAAGCATCCCAGATTTTTATTCCCAGGTTTTTTGAATATAATTCTTGTTGTACTTTACCAAGAGCCTCTGCGGCCGCACCCCTTAGGTACGTGGTTTTACTATGTGGATATAAAGGGGTATTCATAAAATTATGCCGGCCGGCATACTTCAAATCCAGTATTACAGACGGAAGCATTTTTCTTATATCCACCATTTGTTTTTCAGGATTATTAATGGTCGTTTTTTTAAAAGTACGAGCTTCATTTATTACCCATAATCCATATTTATTTAACAGCGTATCCTGCGCTGCAGCCGTATTAAAAAATACAAGAAAAAGTACTGTGTAAATATGAATGGGTTTAAAACGAATGAGTACCTTGTAACTGGAAGAGATTTTACAAAACATCCTGAAAAAAATTTCTTCAATATACTCAATTTGCCCTTATGTGTTATTATAAAAATCCACAGCTATATTTGGTCGTGCTCCTGCTTATTTTTTTTAACGCCTGCCATCAGAAGGAGGTAGTTAAAGAAAAGGAGATCGTTATAAATCCCCTAAGTATGAATGAATATGTCCGGGAAAATATCGGGCAATTATTAGCTAGCGGAGAAAGCAATAATGGGATTTTAGATAGCACTCTGCAATTAAAATTTTTCCCGGTAGTACAATTTTATTATAGTGAAAATGATAATGTTCCTTTGTGGAGCAATACCGAGAAATGGACACAGCCAGCAGACAGCCTGTTGAGTTATTTACAAAATGCCGCTTATGATGGATTGTTTAAAGCTGATTACCATTTTGATAAATTAAAAGTATTGAAAAATACGCTGGAGATTGATTCACTAAAGCGAATGGATGCTGTGTTGTGGGCAAAAGCAGATTTGCTTTTTACCGATGCTTTTATGCATATTATCCAGGATTTAAAACAGGGCCGTCTTCAACCCGACTCTGTTTCATTAAAATATAATAAGGGTTATTATAAAAAATTCTTTGCTGCCAACCTCTACAAATTTAAGCAGGGAGAATCTTTAGCCAGCCTGGCAAATTCGCTGCAGCCATCAATTCCCGGGTATTTATTACTAAAGCAAGGCCTGAGGAATTTTGTAGATAGTATGGATACAAGAACTTTTACTTACCTGAAATATCCATACAAAGATTCTTTGGAATTTATTAAAACGCTTCAAAAACGCCTGGCGGAAAGTAGCATAGTAACAGAAAAAACAATAGACTCCACGCAACTGCAGTTTGCAATTAAAAAATATCAAACTCTCAAAGGGTCAAAAACTGATGGAAAAATTTCCGCCATGCTCATAAGGGCTATGAATCTTACGGGTCCGGAAAAATTTAAACGCATCGCTATCACACTTGATAGATATAAACTACTCCCGGTTAAAATGCCAGCAAAGTATATCTGGGTAAATCTTCCTGCTTACAATTTAAAAGTTTGGGATGCAGATACCTTAGTTTTGGAATCGAAAATTATTTGCGGCAAACCGGCAACACCCACCCCGCTAATCACAAGCGCTATCAGTGATATTATTATTTACCCAACCTGGACCTTGCCACCCGGTATTATAAAAAAAGAGATTTTACCTGGGCTTAAAAAAAATAGCGATTACCTGGCCCGCAAAGGCTTTAACCTCTTAAATGATAAAGGAGAAATTGTAGACCCGGCTACGGTTAATTGGAATAAATATTCTAAGGGTATTCCTTACAAAGTACAACAGGGCAGCGGTGATGATAATGCATTGGGGGTAATAAAATTTAATTTCAACAACCCGTATTTTGTATACCTGCATGATACTAATCAGCGCTATCTTTTTAAAAATTCGGTGCGGAGCATAAGTCATGGCTGTGTGCGAGTACAGGAATGGGAGAAACTTGCCTTTTATCTTGTAAGAAATGATAGCTTGCTGGCTAAGCAGCCTGATTCGCTTCATTATAACACAGACTCTATAACTAACTGGATAGCCCTCAAAGAACGGCACAGGATAGATGTAAAAAATAAATTTCCCTTATTTATCCGTTACTTTGGATGTGAATTGGTGAAGGGCACAATTCGGTTTTACGACGATATGTACGGCGAGGACAAATTGATGAGAGAAAAATATTTTTCTGCAAAATAATTTTTTTACCACAACCTGTTGCATGGAGAACCAACGTAATGTTTACCCTTTCTTTATCTTCATTCTTTTGCTGTTTTTTACCTTACTCGGAGAGCCTCCGCCTGTATGGGGGCAGCGGGCTGATGAGCCGCCTAAAAAAGAGGAGAAAAGAAAAAGAATAATCCTTTACGGGCAAGCCAGCTTTTATGCCAATAAATTCCAGGGACGCCTTACAGCTAACGGCGAAAGGTTTAGCCAGAAAAAATTTACGGCAGCATGTAATTCTTTACCGCTAGGCACCTGGATACAGGTAACTAATTTAAAAAATGGGAAAATTGTCGTCGTAAAAACCAATGACCGGCTGCACCCTAAAACCCGCCGCCTCATAGACCTGACGACAACGGCTGCAAAAAAACTCGGTTATATTTCCCGGGGGCTCACCAGGGTACGGGTAGAAGTACTTAACCAGAAATTATATAAGCAATTAAGATGACCAGGAATGAGGTAGGGCATTATGTGTGTAATTAATTTTACCATTTAAAACTAAGCAGCTATTTTTGCTGCGTTTAAGAAAAACTAACAATTATGAAGAAATTTATGCTGTCCTTAGTAACACTGGTTGCCTTTGCAGTTTCGTATGCACAAACAGATTACAAAAAAGGCTCTGGCTTCGGCATCCATTTTATTTTTGATGATTTTAAAACTGCGGCAGAGATACGCTCTACCAGTTTATCCAATGTACTCCAGAATAATGAATTTTATAAAACTACCAGGATGAGCCCGGGCCTTGCTGTAAGCTACCTTCGTGGTATTACAAACCATCTTGATTTTGCAGGTACCCTGAGTGGTTCTTTTTTAGATTACCCGGTGCCAGATAAAGTATCTACGGGCAACAAAAATTTTTTAATGGAACTTGCTGCTACGCTTAACCTTAAATTACTTACAGATAAATATAGAGTTACGCCGTTTTTAACCGCTGGCATCGGAGCTTCTAAATATACAGGATATTACGGCGCATTTGTGCCACTTGGTGTGGGCCTGCAGGTAAGGCTGGGGGACAATGTATTTGTTCTGCTTAATTCCCAATACCGGGTTGCGGCTTCAGAAAATACGGCGTATCATTTTTATCATAGTGTGGGCTTTGCCCAAACATTTAATAAGCAAAAAGTAGCGGCACCGGTTGAAGTACCTCTGCCGGTTATCTTAGACCGTGATAACGATGGCGTTTTAGATTCACTCGATAAATGTCCCGACACCCCTGGCTTGGCTGCTCTCGAGGGCTGCCCTGATCGTGATGCTGATGGTATTGCGGATGGCGATGATAAATGCCCCGATGTTGCCGGCATTGCAAAATACCAGGGTTGTCCTATTCCTGATACTGATGGGGATGGCATTAATGATGAAATGGATAAATGCCCCGATGTAAAAGGATTTGCCCGCTACCAGGGCTGCCCCGTGCCAGATTCTGATGGGGATGGTGTAAATGATGAAGAGGATAAATGCCCTACCCGACCTGGTCCCGTAAGCAACCAGGGATGTCCTGAAATTGCAAAAGAAGTAATTGAAAAAGTGAACTATGCTGCTAAGAATGTTTTCTTCTCAACTGGTAGTTATAAACTATTACCAAAATCATTTAAATCGCTGAATGCAGTGGTAGATTTATTGAAAGCAGATGAATCATTGATGATAGATATTGACGGGCATACAGATTCGCAGGGATCAGATGAAAGCAACCATGTTTTATCACATAACC
>JBDSDN010000169.1:0-5061 GCA_039920545.1 Ferruginibacter sp.
ATAAAAAAAGAATGATGAAAGTTACAATGCCAATTGCCATTGCCGCAAACTGAATGTTGACTTTCCTTTCCACTTCTGCTTTTATTTTTTCAGTTTCTTTGTCCTGTTGGAGTAATTGCTCACGAAAACTTATTGCCTGGATGTTACTAGTTTTTTCAGTGCTGTAAATTGAGTCTTTGGCAGCTGTTGCCAAACGGAAATATTTATTTACGCTATCTTCTCTTCCTGTTGCTTCAAAACTTTTATAAAGTGCTTCGGATGATTTAAGTAAAGGTTCTTTAAAGCCCATAGATTGAGATAGCTCAACAGATTTACGGGCATAATAAATTGTGCTGTCATAATTTTTTAATCCCATGTATGCCTGCGCAAAATCAAGATAGCAGTAAGCTATAACCCAAGGATCAGAAATTGATTGGGCGTAATACAAACTCTTTCTTAAAAACGGCAAGGCCAAATCATAGTCTTTGCCGGCGATATAATTCTCAGCTAACGTGCTTAAGGAGTAAGGCAAGGATTTTACCCTTCTTAATTTCGTATCTATGTTTACGGCTTTTTGGGCATACACCAGTCCTGAAGCAGGCATCAACGCTTGCGCATAAACAGCTCCAAGGTCATTATAAATAGTGGACAACTTGCTTTCATCATTTAGGGCAGATGCAAAGGGGATTGCTTTTTTTTGCCAGGCGATTGCCTCTTCATAATTTTTGGCAAGAGCAAAACAGTAGTGAATAACTACTAACGAATGGAGGCTCCCAGCCGTATCTTTTCTTTTTTCACAGTTAGATAAATTGGAAAGTCCCGTATTTAATGCGGTGATATAATCTCCCTTATAGCTCAGGCGCTCGGCAATATATAATTCTGTATTAGCGGCACCGCTTTCATCCTTCTGATTTTTAAAATATGTCAGAATCTTGAGTGCCTGGGTTACATCATTGCTGTCTTTTGAAAGTGATTGCAGATAATTCCCTAAATAGTCGCCCTTCGCATTTAACGTAGGAGCAGAATTATACCGGGACAATATACTATCGGGCAGCGGCTGGCTGTAAGCAATTTTTGCAAAGCAAAAAACCCAAAGACAAAAAAATATTTTTTTCATAATCAGTCAGTTAACTTGTTATCCTTCCAGTGTTGCAATGGTTTTCTTCGCCGCAGCTAATCGTATCCTTTTATTTTTCTCCACCATGGTATGCGTCATCCATTTTTCTAATTGATGATGAATAGGTATCAATAAAGCTGCTATGCAAACCAAAGCAGCCAACATCAATACCGGCTGATGGTGGGTTACTCTTTCTAGAAATGGATGCATTAATAAGTTAATAAATTCAAACACAATCAGCAAAGCAAGTATTGCAAGAAAAGAAATCACTTTTGTATTGGTGATGATGCTGCGGCTCAATAATAAAAACAAAATAATAAAACCTACAAGCCCTAAGGCTATTAGAGTGTATTGAATATTTTGTTGCCTCTCTTGTATCAGTTGCTTTTGTTTACCCTCTTCCTCTATCTCATGCAACCGTTCATTTATTGTGATATCCTGTAGTTTACTGAGCTTGGTTTCATCATTCAGACTGTCAGTAAAAGCATCTTTTAATAATGCATAATAAATAATGCTGTCCTTGTTTAGAAGACTAATATAAGTTCTCTTTAACAACTCTGCACGATCTACAGAAAGCCTGTAATTGTGCTGCTGAATTGAAATATCAAGACTTTGTTTACAAAAATTTAAAGTTTTTATATATTCTGCACGGCTATAAAGGAATGTTGCATAAGAATATTTTACATCAGCAGAGGCTGACAACAGGGATAGCGAATCGGTAAACCGAATTCCTTTTTTATAATAGACCTCAGCTAAATCTGCATCATTGAGGACCTGGTAGATCCTGCCGAACGAATTGAAAATGCCGGCTGCCTGAAAATCATCTTTTACTTTCAGATTTGCATCATAAGCCCGCTGGTTATAGTAAAGTGCAGAATCAATTTTACCGGTCAGCGTAAAAATTTCTGTAAACACGCTATAGACCTGCAACGGCAAATTTGTTTTTAAAAGAGAACTGTCCTTTAGAAATGATTGTGCAATTCGAATATATTTTAACGCACTTGAAAAATCACCGAAATAAGTATATGACCAGGCAGCATCGAGGTTGAGTGAACAGAGATAACCGTTATTTTTTGTTTGCTTTGCGAAGGGCATTCCCTTGAATAGATACTCCAAGGCATTTGTATGCGCCCCTTTGAATCCAAAATAAGAACCAATTAGATTATATGTAATTACAGCAAGCGAATCATTTTGAAGGGCCTGTGTTATTTTTAAGAGCTCCTGGTTAACAAAACTAACGCTATCCAGTTTGCCAATAGCCACGAAATAACCAGCTTTTCGGTTTAATAAGTCGAAACGCTCTAAGGGTTTCAGTTTTGCGTTAAGCTTGTTATTTATAGAAGCAATATCCGTGTTTACATTTATATATGGATTTTGCCCACAGGCAGAAGAATAGAAAAAAACAAGGATAATTAATGTTGCTTTAAAACATTTAGGCAAGAAACTATCGTTCGTCATAGAATTATCAATTTTGTTTACCTTCCAATTTCTCAATTGTTTTCTTCGCCGCTACCAACCTTATCGCTTTATTCTTTTCTATCATTTTTTCTTTTATCCATTTTTCCAAACGATGATGCAATGGAATCAGCAGTGAAGCAATAATTACCAAGGCTAGCAACATCAGCACAGGCGATTCATGTGTGTAGTGCGCAAGCCACGGGTGAATGAGTAAGTTTATAAATTCGAACACAATTAATAAGCCCAGTATGCCAAAAAATGAGATCCATTTTTCATTGGCTACAATGCTGCGGCTGAACAATAAAAAGACAACGATGAAGGTTACTATCCCGAATGCAATCAAGGCGAACTGTATGTTTTGCCGCCGTTGTTCTGCTTCCTGTTTTTGCCGGGCGTCTGCTTCTATGTTTCGTATTTGCTCGTTAAAAGCCAGGGATTGTATTTTATTAATATTATTTTGATTGAAAAGCACCTGGCTCAGTTCTATTTCCATTTTGGCATAGTAGTAAGCGCTGTCGGGTTGATGTAAGAGCTCGTAAATCTGGCGTAAAAAGCCGGCACCTTTCAATTTATAATCATTGTTGGCTGAGGCAAACCCTGTCAGCATTCCGGCAGCCTGTTTTTTTGCTTCGGTAAAATTTCTATTGCTAATTAAAATGGGAATGTAGATACTGGCAAAGCGAAGCTGTGAGTAAAAGCTCTTTATATTGGGCGACATAGCCAGCGTTTTTTTGAAATACAAGGCCGCCATTTCTTTATCTCCCAAAGCATCTTGTGCTGCGGCATTTAAATAATATGCGTTGAAAGCATAGAGCTGGCTTTGTAAGCGCTGACTGGTAGCAATAAGCGGTTGTGCGTATACAAGTGCGGAATCCGGCTGATGAATTTGTATGAAGTATGTCGCCATGCCACGTTGATATTGAGCCAGTAATAAATCATATTTTGGGTGTGTTTTGTCTGGCATATTTTCGCCGCCTTTCTTTATGTACTTCCCATATTCTTCATTGTTCTGCAGGTTGAAATACACGGTAGCCATATCAAAATAAATGGAACTTAACCGTCGCTTATCGTGCGCTTTGTCTGCCAGGGGGATGGCTTTAAAATAGTATTCCAGCCCGGCGGTATTGTCGCCGTTTACCCTGGAGTATTGACCTATCAAATCATAGCTGATGGCCAGCAGGGAATCGTTTTGCAGGTGCCGTGCAATTTGTAAAAGTTCCGCACTCAACGATGAGTCCGGATCACCGTTATGCAAGCTGGTGGTTTCTGAAAGGGCAAGCAAATTCGTAAATCGGTCGATAGGTTTGGTGGTGACAGCAAGCACTCGTTTAAAACTATCTACTTGCCGTTGATGATCAGCGGAATCCAGGGATTTAGATGCCTGCACACTGAATAAAAAACAGCAGAGCCAAACAATTCTTTTCATCATATAAATTATTTTAAAAGGGTGTTTATTTAACCCGGTTAAATTTCTTCAAAACATCAATTACCATTTTATGCGGCAGCGCATAAGATTTATTTCCGTTAATACCTTCCATTGTTTCTGCCGCAACCATGGCATTGATGATAGCTTCTTCGGTTGCCTGTATGGTGGCTTCAAATAACGGGTTTATTTCATCATTTGGCAACACTTCAACTTTTGTAAAATCCTTTCTTTGAAAAGCGCTTTTATTAGCATTTGAAAAAGCGATAAAAATATCTCCTGACCCATTGGTTCCTTGTCCGCCAACTTGCCCGATACCTAATGAAACCCGTTGAACAATTCTTTTTAACTGGTGAGGTAATACCGGGGCATCAGTGGCAACCACCACGATAATAGAACCATCACCCGGTTGATAAGAAGGGGGAGCTTTCAATTCATTATTTAAAGTATCAATTAATTCTTTGCCAACCGGCGCCCCGGCAATAGTTAGATTTCTTTTTCTTCCGAAATTAGACTGTACAAAAACCCCTAAAGTATAGGTAGAGTCTTTTATTTTAAATACTCTTGATGAAGTTCCCGAGCCGCCTTTGAAGCCCAAACACATCATGCCGGTACCACCGCCGACATTTCCTTCTTTGATAAATCCTGATTTTGCACTGTCTAATGCCTCCCAGGCATTATTTTCTTTTACATGAAAACCATAGATGTCATTTAAGAAACCATCATAAGTTTCTGCTACTACCGGGTACGTGTACCAGAAATCCTCTTTATACCATCCTTTTTTTACATACCATTTCAACACTGCATCCCGTACCACGCCCACACTGTTGGTATTGGTGATCATAATCGGGCCTTCCAGAAAACCTGATTCAGTTAACCAGGTAGTTCCGGTCATTTCACCATTGCCGTTTAGTGTATACCAGTTTGCATAAACAGGATTATTTATTCTTCCCCTTGGCAGTATTGCTGTAACACCCGTACGAACAGGGCCTTTGCCACGGATATTTTTTCCCGTACCGGAAATAATGGTGCTGTATCCAACCTCTACGCCTTTTACATCGGTGATGGCGTTGAATTTTCCGGT
>JBDSDN010000170.1:0-6940 GCA_039920545.1 Ferruginibacter sp.
AACGAACACCAGGTAGAGGATATAAAAAAACTTGCCAAAGAAGTAGGGGTTGACGAAGTACGTTTTAAAACGGCCCAGGTATATGATTATAAAACTGATCCCAATAATTTAATCCCGGTTAATAATAAATTCAGCCGCTACAATAAAAACTTAGATGGCAGTTTTACCCCAAAAAATAAATTAGCAAACCGCTGCTGGAAGCTACAGCACTCAAATGTAATTACCTGGGATGGCCTGGTAGTACCCTGTTGTTTTGATAAAGATGCGCAACACCGTCTTGGAAATTTAAAAAATGAATCTTTTAAAACCATCTGGCATAACAGCAATTACAAACAATTCCGGGCAGATCTTATGCAGGGCCGTAAGAATATTGATATCTGTGCCAATTGCAGCGAAGGAGTATCTGTTTGGAAAGACTAAAAAGCTCCGGCATAAAGTTTACGAATAATTTTTGTTTGTTCAATGTTTAAACATTAACTTTGTTCTTCAATCATTAATAAATACAAATATGAAAGATTTAAGAACATTGGTTGATGAGCTCAATCAAATGATTTTGGAAGGAAAAATCATGGATGCATTTGAAAAATTTTATGCAGATGATATAGTTATGCAGGATAATGATTATCCCATACGTGTAGGTAAAGAAGTAAACCGGCAATATGAAGAAGCTTTTGTTAACGGTCTTTCAGAATTCCGTGGGGTAAAAGTTGTTAATACTTTAATCAGCGATGGCATCGCAGTGGTAGAATGGTGGTTTGATTATACCCATTCAGAATACGGAATTCGTAACTATACCCAGGTTTGCGTTCAGCGTTGGAAAAATGGTAAAATCATTGAAGAAAAATTCTATTATAATAATTAGATAAAAAATAATTACGGGATTAGTCTGCTGCAGGAAAGATGTTGGCAGACTTTTTTTATTATTGTACTTTCACTTATTATGGGAATAGAAAATGATATCAATCAAACAAAATTCAGGAACGAATACCAGAAAGCAGCCATCAATTTCATTTATACTTTTAACTGGATGCATGAGAAAACTAAAGTTATTTTTGAAAGAGAAGGTATTACTCCCCAACAGTTTAATATACTCCGTATTTTAAGAGGTGCAGGCAAACCAATTTCTACTTTGCAGATCCGGCAACGTATGCTGGATAAAATGAGTGATACCAGCCGGATAGTTGATCGTTTGTTGACGAAAGGATTGACCCGGAAAAATGTGTGTGCCAATGATAAACGATTGGTTGATGTAAGTATAACCGACAAGGGGAAAAAATTGCTGGAAAAAATAGATAAATACAATGAGGAGATGGACGGCATCATAAGTAATCTTTCAGAAGCAGAAGCTAAATCATTTAATAAACTACTAGATAAAATACGATCTGCTGTCAACTGAACGATCATGAAAACTTTTCTAATTATTTTTCTTTTTAGCTGGAATTTAATTTTTTCTGCCAGGGCCCAGCCGGTGTCAAAGCCAGAATTCCGGGCCGTATGGGTTGCTACGGTTGATAATATTGACTGGCCCGACCACCCTACCCCGAACAGCGAAATACAAAAAGCGGAATTTATAAAACTGCTGGAAATGCATAAAATGAATGGGTTGAATGCAGTTATAGTGCAGGTGAGACCTTGCACCGATGCCCTTTACCCTTCACCCTACGAACCCTGGAGCCAATGGCTTACAGGGAGACAGGGACAACCTCCTTTTCCGTATTATGATCCCCTGGCATTTATGATAACGGAGACGCATAAACGTGGTATGGAATTTCATGCCTGGCTAAATCCTTACCGGGCGGTTTTCAATATTTATAATTCCTCTGTTGCTCCAACCCACATCACTAAACTTCATCCTGATTGGTTTTTAAACTATGGTGATAAAAAATATTTTGATCCCGGAAACAAAGAAGTACAGCAATATGTAAATGCTGTTGTAAAAGATGTTGTGAGCCGGTACGAGGTGGATGCCATCCATTTCGATGATTATTTTTATCCCTATCGTATTGCAGGAAAAGAATTTCCGGATGAAGTAAAATACCGGCTTTACAGTAAAGGAATAAGCAAGGATGACTGGCGGAGAAGCAATGTAGATTCCATTATTCATCTCTTGAGCCAAACCATAAAAGAAACAAATAAAAAATGCCAGTTCGGCATAAGCCCTTTCGGCGTTTGGAGAAATAGTGATAAAGATGCAGACGGCAGTAATACTAAAGCTGGCCAAACCAATTACGATGATTTGTATGCCGATATATTGCTCTGGTTAAAGAATGATTGGATAGATTATGTGACCCCACAACTATATTGGGAATTTGGTCACAAAGCCGCTCCCTTTGAAGTGCTTGTAGATTGGTGGAGCAAACATACTTATGGAAAAAATTGCTATATCGGTTTAGGTATTTACAAAGGGGGTACCGGGGAAGCGTGGAAAGATAAAAATCAGTTGCCAAGGCAAATAAGGTTAATAAGAAATACGCCTAATATTCAGGGCATGGCTTTTTTCAGCAGTAAAACATTTGAAAAAAACCCAAACGGTTGGAGCGATAGTCTGCGGTTGAATTACTTTAAAGATCCTGCTCCTTTGCCTAAAGTAAAATAACGTTCTTCGTTTCCTCAATAATTAATTCAACTTCTGTTTATAACGTTAATGCCACAATCAGCACTTAAACTGCCTTAAGCACCTGCCTTCCTGTACATAGTATAACGTAAATGAAATAAAATAGGCCTAAAAAGTAATCGGCTATAAAAGTGAAGTATTTTCATTTTTATGTCCACTTTGTAAAATTTTCACTTTTAGCTAAAACCCTTATGGGGGTTGGCTTGCAGGAGCGGAAGATGACTGAAAAGTTTTTTTCTATCAAAAATCATGCAAAAATTAAATTTTTCCTTTTATCTTTCACTTTTTATATATGAAATTGGAAATAAATACATAAGGCTTATAATGATGAATTCAGTTTTTTTTAAAGCATTTAAACATAGATAATCCTCGGCTATAACCTTAACCAATGGCATTACATCAAAGCTTACAGCAAAAGTTACTTCAAAAACTTTCTCCGCAACAGATACAATTAATGAAATTGTTGCAGGTGCCTACTGCTATATTGGATGAGCGTATTAAAGAAGAAATGGAAGAAAACCCCGCTTTAGAACAGGGGGAAGAAGGCCATGAGGATGAATTTGAAAATGATGAATTTAAGGAAACTACTGAAGATGAGTTTGAAGTGGATGGCAGTACGGAGGAGTATGAAAATATAGATATAAGCGAATATGTCCATGAGGGGGATGATGATGTAGGAGATTATAAATTACGAGACGATAACTACCCGGAGAAAGATGATAACAGGGTGATTCCTCATAAAGTGGAAACCAGTTTCATAGAAATTATGCTTCAGCAATTAGGCATGCTGAAATTAACCGAACACCAGCAAAAAATAGCAGAACAAATTGTTGGCAGCCTGGATGATGACGGATACCTCCGCCGGGAGATCACCGCTATAATTGATGACCTGGCTTTCAGGCAAAATGTAGATACCAACGAGCAGGAAATTAGTGATTTGTTATTACAGATTCAGCAGTTTGATCCCGCAGGTGTGGGAGCAAGAAATCTTCAGGAATGTTTACTGCTGCAACTGGAAAGAAAAATAGACCAGGGGAAATCAGTAGAGCTGGCCATGAAAGTTTTAGAAAAGTATTTTGATGAGTTTACAAAAAAACACTACGAAAAAATTCAACGGGCATTAAATTTATCTGATGATCAATTGCGGGAAATTATCGGGCAAATTGTAAAGCTTAATCCAAAACCTGGGGGTATTACCGGGGAAAGTGGCAAAGGTGCAAATTATATTATTCCGGATTTTTTTATTATAAATAATATCGGAAAACTGGAACTTACACTCAATAGCAAAAATGCACCGGACTTGCGTATAAGCGAAGGTTACAGGGATATGCTAAAGGATTATGATAAAGGTACCAAGAAAGATAAAAGGCAGAAGGAAGCAGTATTATTTATAAAACAGAAAATAGATTCTGCAAAATGGTTTATAGATGCTATTAAGCAAAGACAAAATACATTGCTTAATACCATGGAAGCTATCATGAACTACCAGCATGACTTTTTTCTAACAGGGGATGAAACTGATTTGCGCCCGATGATTTTAAAAGATATTGCAGAGCGTACAAATCTCGATATTTCAACCGTAAGCCGGGTAGCAAACAGTAAATTTGTTCAAACCGAGTTTGGTACTTACCGGCTTAAATTCTTTTTCAGTGAAAGCCTGCAGACTGACAGTGGCGAAGAAGTCAGTACCCGGGAAGTAAAAAAAATACTTACAGATATTATTGAGGAAGAAAGTAAAAAACACCCCTATAGCGATGAAAAACTAACGGAAATGCTGCAGGAAAAAGGTTATAACATTGCCCGGCGCACCGTAGCCAAATACAGGGAGCAATTAAATATTCCCGTGGCCCGGCTCAGAAAAATCTTGTAAATTTTTTATGATGATTAGTGCTTTAGAAGAAAAGCAACTGACGGCAAATAACCCAAGGTCCCTTATAAAATGGATGGCAGTATTGATTTCCTATTTTTTCCACCCCATTTTTATTCCACTCTATGCGGTTTGGTTTTTAGTCTACATTCACCCATCTTATTTTTCCGGGTTTTCAGCCGTTGCTAAAAAACAAACCATTATCATCATCAGTCTTAACCTGGTTTTTTTTCCCCTATTGAGTGTCCTACTTTTAAAAGCGGTTGGTTTTATAAACTCTATTTTTTTACGCACCCAAAAAGACCGGATAATCCCCTACATGGCGTGTGGTATTTTCTTTTTTTGGGGATATACTATTTTTAAAGAACAAGGCTTGTACCCGCCTGTTTTATCATCGTTTATTTTTGGTATTTTTTTGGCCTCAAGCGGGGCATTACTGGCAAATATTTATTTTAAAATCAGCATGCATGCCCTTGGTGTTGGTGGGTTAGTTGGCTTATTTATTATAATAACAAACAGCACCAGTATGCTAATGACCTGGCCTTTGAGTTCAGTCTTGTTAGTTGCCGGGCTCGTTTGCACTGCCAGGTTGCTTATTAGTGATCATACGCAAAAAGAAATTTATAGCGGCTTGTTCATCGGAATGCTTTGCCAGTTTATTGCAGCTTTTGTTGTTATGTAATCTTTATTATTTTACGCTGCCCGATAGTAAATTTTTATTTGCGAGTGCTATTATCTGATGAAATCCTATTTCAGACATTTCCAAATAGAAGAAGCCCCGTCCAATACCGGGGCTCTTCGTTGTCCTGTAGTACCTAACAAAAATAATCTTTATTATTAGTCTTATCGCCCCTGGTCAAAACCCAGGGGAATGTATCTTAAATGTATAAACCAATAGAGGTGATGATTGTTATAGAGGGCAAACGAATAGTTACATAGGTTAGCAATATAAAATCGATTTCTTGTGGTTTTTCATGATGCAATTGAAAGGTTAAGCAATTGCTATGATACGTATTAAGCGTTTATAACTGTCTTTTATTGTGTATAACACCGCAGCGCATTATATTTAATTTAAAGCAATATATTTTCAGGTAAAAGTACTAACTAACGGTATAGAATACACGACAAAATTGAAACGTAATTATCCTTTAATCGGTAATTTTGATGTGTGTAAAGTTCTGTAGGCTATGCCGGCACTTGTGAGCATGAGCACAGCGCCCAATAAAAATGCTGCTCCGGAAAAATGAATTGTTCTCCCGGGTTTTGTGTAATAAGCGAAGAGTCCTGTCATTAGTGGCGGGCCCACCATAGAGGTAAGGCTGATAAGGCTTGCCAGGGCACCTTGTAACTCCCCCTGCTCATTAGCCGGTACACTCACCGATATAATAGATTGAAGGGCGGGGCCTGATATGCCCCCCAGGCAATAAGGTATTAAAAAGACAAACATCATCCAGCTTTGAGATGCAAAAGCAAAAAGAAATAACCCCAGGGAATATAATAACAGCCCCGTGTAAACGCTTTTTTCATTCCCCAGCCAGGGATTTACAATCCTGATTAATCCGCCTTGCACCGCAGCAATAAGTAAACCTACAGCACCAAGTGAAATGCCAATCATTTTCGTATTCCAGCCAAATTTTTCAATAGTAAAAAAACTCCAGTTACTCTGCACTGCATGAGAAGCTATATATATAAGCGTAAACGCAATAATTAAACCGCTCAATGCGGGGTACCTTTTTAATTGTAATAAGGAGCGCCCGGGCACAGCAGTTTTCCAATTGAACTGACGCCGGTTTTCTTTAGGTAACGATTCCGGCAAAACGAAATAACCATACAAGCAATTGAAAAAACTTAAACCTGCAGCTACCATAAAAGGTATCCGTGGTCCAAATGAACCTAGTAAACCGCCTATAACCGGCCCCACAATAAACCCAAGGCCAAAGGCAGCACCGATCATACCAAAATTTTGAGCCCTGTTTTGATTGGTACTTATATCGGCAATGTACGCTGTAGCGGTAGTAAAACTGGCTCCCATAATACCTGCTATGGCCCGGCCTGCAAACAACCAACCTATAGTAGGGGCAAAAGATAAAAATAAATAATCTAACCCGAATCCAAATAACGATAGCAGCAACACGGGCCTCCGCCCATATTTATCACTTAACCCTCCAATGATTGGAGCAAACAAAAATTGCATAATTGCATAGGTGCCTGTAAGCCATCCACCAAATTTTGATGCTTCGCTGATATTGCCATGTATCAGTTGTTCAATAAGTTTAGGGAGAACGGGAATAATCAGGCCCAGGCCCGTAACATCTATCATGAGGGTAACGAAAATAAAACCTATTGCTGCTTTTCTTTTTGTATGCATATCATAAATTCACTGTTGCAAAATTGCGGGTATAAATGCAACTAACCTATTCTTAAAAATTATTCCATTTATCTCTTGCTGCTATCTTGTA
>JBDSDN010000171.1:0-2949 GCA_039920545.1 Ferruginibacter sp.
TTTTTAACTCCCAGTCAATTTTTTGCACAGCCTGTGGTGCAATAAGCACCTTACGCCCAAACAGCCAACTTCCTGTTTTTACAACCAGGTAACGGATTATCCAATCTTTATCATCAAAATAAAATTCATCTACGTTACCGATTTCTCCATCAGTTGCGCCAATTGTATAACCGGTTAAACTTTTAATATTGCGTTCCATACTTTTTATTTTTAAGTGATAAAATATATTTAAGAAATTACTGAATCAGCATTTTTGTTTTAATAAGTGTAGTGCATATATGCATCCAGAACTTGCTTGTTGTGACTGTTAACGCTAAATAAACTTAAGTCGCTTGTATATCAGTTGGGATATTATAATTATTCCGTCTGTTTTAGCTAACGCAGTAAATGAATGTCAGCTGTTGTAGACCCATTACCTCAATACGGGATATTAGTTATTGTATCACCGACATAATAGTTCGTCCTTAAATATTGTTGCTTGGCTCATTGTTGCAAATAGCCTGGTGGCTCTTTATAATTGTGCATTTCCTGCAGTTGAAGCGCAAAGAGATAGTCACTTAAAATAATTCTCAGGGCTGGTGGGCTTAAAAGTTTGAACTTTTCAGATCAACGAGGCTTTCCCGCTAATATACAGTATCGGCAAGGGTTTTATTGAAAATAAAAACAGGACAAACGGGGGAAAATCCATTTTGTCCTGTGAAGTCGGGACGACAAGATTCGAACTTGCGACCCCCAGACCCCCAGCCTGGTGCGCTACCGGCCTGCG
Organism: Ferruginibacter sp.; assembly: GCA_039920545.1. Lineage (GTDB taxonomy): Bacteria > Bacteroidota > Bacteroidia > Chitinophagales > Chitinophagaceae > Ferruginibacter. Next base: position 767 of record JBDSDN010000171.1, read on the forward strand.
CTACGTCCCGAAATTTTAAACTGGACCCTGCTTTTTAGGAGAACTCTGTCCCGATGAATAGGGAATGCAAATGTATAGGCAATTGATAAAATTAAAAAAAACATTCTTCACTAATGTCCTCCCTTAAGCGGTAGCGTGGCAAAAACCTGTCGGGATAGATAACTCTGCAATTTCATTGCATACAAGTTCGTTATAGAAGTTATCATTACCTCTTCAGCAGTAAGAGATAATATTTTGAGAATTTGTATGTTTACACGAAATAAAATATCGAGTTTACTTGCAGTGATAGTTTTAGAGTAGATAAATGTTTATTTTTGATTTTACCATTTTAGGAAGCGTTAGTAAAAAGTTTCCATAGAAAACCTTAAAACCGAATGACCAATATTTTAATTATTGATGATGAAAAATCCATCAGGAAAACCCTTACAGAAATTTTAAGTTTTGAAGGCTACAAAATTGATGAAGCAGGCGATGGGGAAGAAGGCCTGAAACGTTTCAGCGAAAAGTCTTACGATTTGGTTTTATGCGACATTAAAATGCCGAAGCTCGATGGCATTGAATTCCTGGAAAAAGCAAAAATGCTGAATGCCGATATCCCTATTATTATGATCAGTGGTCATGGTAATATAGATACAGCAGTGGAGGCTGTAAAAAAAGGCGCATTTGATTATATCAGTAAGCCGCCGGATCTTAACCGCCTGCTGATAACTTTAAGGAACGCCACAGAAAAGCAGGAACTGGTTTCCCAAACCAAAGTGCTTAAAAGAAAAGTAGCCAGGGTACAGGAGATGGTAGGCGAAAGCAGCGCCATTCAAAAAATAAAAGATACTATTGATAAGGTAGCACATACAGATGCCCGGGTGCTGATAACTGGCGAGAACGGGGTGGGAAAAGAATTAGTTGCCCGTTGGATACATGAAAAAAGCAATCGTAACAATGGCCCTATGGTAGAGGTTAATTGCGCTGCCATCCCCGGGGAATTAATAGAAAGTGAACTATTTGGTCACGAAAAAGGTTCATTTACCTCGGCCATAAAACAACGGATCGGCAAATTTGAACAGGCCAATAGCGGAACGTTGTTTTTGGATGAAATAGGGGATATGAGCCCGAATGCTCAGGCCAAAGTTTTGCGTGCACTCCAGGAAGGAAAAATAAGCAGGGTTGGGGCAGATAAAGATATAAATGTAGATGTACGGGTTATAGCAGCTACAAATAAAGATTTACTGAAAGAAGTTGATAATAAAAATTTCAGGCTGGATCTTTATCATCGCCTTGGCGTAATTATTATTCATGTGCCATCGCTCAATGAAAGGAGGGAAGATGTGCCCCTCCTGGTAAATTATTTTCTAAGCATCATTGCTACAGAATATGGCCAAGCCACAAAAATAATGGAGAAAGAAGCAATGTCGGCCTTGCAGGGACATAACTGGACGGGCAACATCCGTGAATTGAGGAATGTTGTGGAACGGTTAGTAATTCTTTCCGGCAAAATTATATCTGCTGATGATATACATACTTATGTGCTGCCAAATGGTTAGTTTACTCACAGTACATTTGTAAAAATACCTGTTATCTCCTTTTTTTACTTCACTGTTGTAACAAATTACTGTAGCATTCATCTAATATCCACTGGGGATCACTACTTTTGAGCCCTTTAAAATTTTATTTATGAGTTTAGGATGGGTTATTTTCATCATTGCTGCCCTTGGTTGGCACATTGGGATGTACGGAATGTTTAAAAAAGCAGGGATAGATGGTTGGAAAGCATTTATTCCTTTTTACAACACCTGGTGCATGGTAGAAAAAATGGATCTGCAAAAAGCCTGGTTTTTTTTGCAGTTCATTCCCATAGCCGGGCAGTTTATTACCATCTGGATTACGATTAAATTTGTAGAACATTTCGGGAGGTTTGGTTTTTTACATCATGCCGCCACAGTCCTGGTGCCGTTCATCTATTTTCCTTATTTAGGCTTTTCAAAAAATGAAAAATATGCCGGTAAGCTTGTCGTTAACAATTATAAAAAATCTGCCGCCCGGGAATGGATTGACGCTGCTGCTTTTGCGGTGGTAGCGGCAACGCTTATACGCACTTTTGTTTTTGAAGCCTATACGATTCCAACCCCTTCAATGGAAAAAACGTTGCTGGTTAATGATTTTTTATTTGTAAGCAAATTCAGTTACGG
>JBDSDN010000172.1:0-2634 GCA_039920545.1 Ferruginibacter sp.
GAAACTGATTGCACACGGGAAAAGCTTCCTCTTTTAATCATACTCATTATAAGGCCAATTGCCATGATGATGAGGCCCAGCCACACCAGGTTAATGAATGGGAATACATAAGCTTTCACCGTGACAAAATCTATAAGTTTATCAGATTCTTTGATACCGATTTTAATTTTTTTGTTTTCTGTTACCCCGGCAAAGCGGATATATAAATTTTGTGCAAATACGGTATCATCTATTTTAGTAATACCCAGGCTGTCTACCTGTATTAAAGGCATTGCTTTATACCGCAAACTATCTTTACTTATTACCGTAACATCGGCCAGCAATACTACGTCAGAAGATTTAAAATGGAATTTTGAATCTACTGGGTTTTTTACCACTTTATTGAGGATAAATATTCCATTGCTATAATAAGATGTATCACCTTCACCTAATTCAGTTTCTTTAAACTTTGCTGTATCCTCATTGTTTTCTTTATTTAAAGCGTAAGAAATGTACGTAAAAACATCTTTAGTTAGGTATGATTTAGTGTCCGGATTACTGCTCATGTTGTTATCCTTCATCATATACACATCCGGCTGCAGGGTAAAAGTTTCCTGAATTTTTTGGGTTAGCGGATCTTTCTTTTGAAACTGCAGTTCATAAAATTTCCGCCCCTTTTCATTGCCCGAAGAATCTTTTAAATAAGTCACTTCATAAGCTGCCATGCGGGTACCCAACTGACGAATAAGTGTAAGGTTTTCTCTCGGGTCATCATCCTGCTTTGTCATAGGATCTTTACCCATAGGGAGGTTTATGCCATTTACCATGCTGCTGCTGATAACTTCTTTGTTACCGGCAGAAATTAAAATACCTACCAGCATCAATGAAAAACCTGCATGGGCAATAGATGCACCGGCATTAACAAGTTTACCTTTTAAAACTTTCCAGATATAAAATGCATTCGCAATAACCGCATAGATGCCTGCAAAAGCCGCCAGGTATATAGCTGCTAAAAAGCCGGCGCCATGTTTCCGGAAAATAAAAGGATAAAAAATTGCCAGCAAGGCGGTAATGGTAACTGCTACCAGAGTAGGCCAGGTAATATTTTTTAGCAGGTATCCCTTGCCGGTAGACTTGTATTTAAGGTATTGTGTAATGGCCGTAAGTAAGCCGATAATAACAGCAACCAGCACCATTATTTTATTATATGAAAACTCTACATCTTCCGGTGGAGCTACCTGGGTACCAAAGATTTTATTATAAACCGGCACTGAAGTTTTTGCAATAATAAAAAGCCCGGTGAGGAAGAAAACCAAAGACCCGATAAACATCCAGAATTCCCGTGAGTTAGTATTCTCCTCTTTGTGAATGGCCGGTATCTTTTTATAGTTTATGAAAAGCAATACCAGGGCTGGTACAGTAAAGGATAAAACAAATAAGCCAATCAAAATATTAATAGCCTTGCCGGCTTCCGTGAATGCATGAACGGAAGTATCTCCAAGGATTCCGGTCCGGGTTAAAAAAGTCGCATATAAAACAAAGACAAAACTGAGGATAGCAAAAAGATAACTCGCTCTTAAAGAATGGCCGGTTGCTTTATAAACCACCATAGTATGCAAGCCGGCAATTAAAATAAGCCAGGGTACCAGGGAAGCATTTTCTACCGGGTCCCAGGCCCAGTAACCCCCAAAATTTAAAGACTCATAGGCCCACTTTCCGCCCATCATTATTCCCACGCCCAAAACAGTAGCACTCATTAATGTCCAGGGTAGTACAGGTTTTATCCAATCTCCAAAACGTTTTGTCTGCACGCCTGCGTATGCATAGGCAAAAGGAACTATGGTAGAGGCAAATCCTAAAAACAATACTGGCGGATGTATCACCATCCAATAATTGCGTAGCAAGACATTTAACCCCATCCCATCTTTTATAAAACTCAGGTAATTTGTCTGGCTGAAAATAGGTGCTACAATTTCGTTTCTTGTTAATGTAAAGGGGCTGTTGCCAATGCGTACATCAAAAATATAGACGCCTAAAATCATTAAGAATAAAAAAAACTGGGCAAAGCTTATAACAGTCAACACCGGTGCTTCCCATTCTTTACTTTTAAAAATCAATATGCAGCCTAATACACTTTGCCAGATTGCCCATAATAAAAAACTTCCTTCCTGGCCTTCCCAGATACATGCCAGCAGGTATTTATACTCCAACTCTTTAGAAACATGTTTGTAGGCATACATATACTCATAAAAATGATGGGAGCATATATAAAATATAATGGCAAATACAATGAGGGCACCGGCCACCTGCATAAAAAAGGAAGTGCGTGCAAAACGCAGCCAGGATTTTCTTAATAGTGCATCGGCTTGAGCGCCTGCCGTATAAAATGAAAATGTTGCAACCAAAGAAGCAACCAAAGAAAAGATTACAAAAAAATGCCCCAGTTGCCCGGGTAATAAATGTTCGCCTTCAAAAATCATTATTAATCGTTAGTTGTGCAGGAATTTATTGTGCAACCGTTTGATTTTCGAAGTCTTTTTGCAGTTGCTGTTTATCATCTTTGTATTTACTGGGGCATTTTAATAAAATGTCATTGCATTCAAAATAATCATTACGCATTTTGCCTTTCATTACTATTCGTTCGCTCTTTTCCAG
>JBDSDN010000173.1:0-16859 GCA_039920545.1 Ferruginibacter sp.
AAACTTACCCATTGGGAAACTGCTATTTACGATGGAAAAGAAATGGAAACTTTAAGTGAGGCCTTGATTGAAACCTATGCCATTCTTAAAACTGAGGGAGATTTGAGCTATATTAAACATCTGCAAATTGGCCGTATAGATTTTTGCGAATTTGGCAACAGTGTCCCGTTCCGCATCAGGGTTATCAATAAAATAAATGATAATTATGATTATTTTTATGTGAAATATGCTGACGCATCACGGATTTATGGTCTTGAACTTGAACATATTCTATCTCCTAACAGCATTACATTTCTTTACCATAAAAATACCCTGATAGAAGAACATATTCCCGGCATACCAGGGGATGTTTTTTTACTGGAGCATCTACAATTACCTGAGACGAATAAAATCAGGATTGCCAAAGAGTTTGTAAAATTTAATGAGCGTTGTTTTGCAAGATTACTGGGAGATATGAGGAGTTATAATTTCGTCTTGGATATTACCCCGGATGTAGAAGACTACCAGTATCGAATTAGGGCTATAGACTTTGATCAGCAATGTTATGAAGGCAAATTGAATCTTTATCTTCCTCAGTTTTACAAAGAAAATTTTGAGTATGTAGACCTGGTTCTTAAAAATTTAAGTGCTGATGTTATTGAACAATACCGTACAGAAGAAAGAACGAGCATGGCTTACCGTGTGGTACGCAGTGGTAAAAAACTCATGGAATTACTTAATCTTATGATGAAGGATGAGCTTTCAGAATACCACAAAATAAAAATGCTACGCACCGAACTCGATATACATTTTAATACTACTTATTTTTCCAAATGCAGGACTATGGGTTCAATTGTTAAACGCCAGCTGAAGCAACTTTTATTGAAGCATTTAAGCCAGATACAAAAATAATCAGTGAAACTAAAAGGGCCTGCCCGCCATCCGGGGCCCTAAATTCCAACAAATCTTAAATTATTGTCCTATATGCATCTTTCCTCCTATTCATTTTGTCTATAATTAGCTGTTCTGACAAAGATTATTACCTTTGTTAAAGAAGTTTTTCAATAATAATTACGAAGTAAACTGTTCATTTTAATACCGGTACATGGCTAAACAACAAATATTGCACTGCTCCTTTTGCGGAAGAAACAGGGATGAGGTTAAAATACTTATCGCAGGGCAGGATGGGCACATTTGCGAAAATTGCGTTGAGCATGCCCAGGAAATAATTTCACAGGAAATTTCCAACAGCCCCGATAGCAAACATCCGGCTTCTTCAGCCTATAAGCTTACTGTAAAAAAACCCATAGAGATCAAAAAATTTCTTGATGAATATGTTATCGGGCAGGATGATGCAAAGAAAATATTGGCTGTGGCTGTATACAATCATTACAAGAGGCTCAATCAAAAAGTAGATAATGAAGTAGAGATTGAAAAAAGCAACATCATTATGGTGGGTGAAACCGGTACGGGGAAAACCCTGCTGGCTAAATCCATAGCACGTATGCTTAATGTGCCGTTTGCTATTGTAGATGCTACAGTGTTTACAGAGGCAGGTTATGTAGGAGAAGATGTAGAGAGTATGCTTACGAGGCTATTGCAGGCTTGCAACTACGATGTACAGGCCGCCGAAAAAGGGATTGTTTATATTGATGAAATTGATAAAATTGCCCGGAAAAGTGATAACCCCTCAATAACTCGGGATGTTAGCGGCGAAGGTGTGCAGCAAGGCCTTCTGAAACTTTTGGAGGGAAGTGAGGTATTGGTACCGCCGCAAGGTGGACGAAAACATCCCGAACAGAAATTGATTAAAATAAATACTCAGAATATTTTATTTATCTGCGGCGGCGCTTTCAATGGTATGGATCGTATAATTGCCCGCCGGGTAAATACCAATGCTATTGGTTTTAATGTGAATAAGGAAATGCAGGAGTATCAACAAAAAAATCTCCTGCAATTTATAAATGCGGTAGACCTTAAACATTTTGGTTTAATACCCGAATTATTGGGCCGCTTACCTGTTGTCACTTATTTAAATCCCCTGGATGCTGAAACCTTACGCAAAATACTTACCGAACCTAAAAATGCCCTGGTGAAACAATTCACCCGTCTCTTTGAAATTGAGGGCATCGTTTTAAAGTTTGAACCTGCAGTTTATGATTTTATGGTAGAAAAAGCCTTGGAATATAAACTGGGCGCCCGTGGCCTTCGGAGTATTTGTGAAAGCATTCTTACAGATGCCATGTATGAATTGCCCAGCCAGAAAGTAAAGAACTTTGAGGTGACCCTTGATTATGCACAACGTAAGTTTAGTACCAGTAAATTAAGTATGCTTAAAGTAGCTTAAACTTTCTCATTATTTTTTAATGCCCTGGTAAAAGTACCGGGGCATTTATATTAATACTTCACATTTTAGGTGGTTGTTTTTTTTCACTTTATTTTCGCCTGCAGTCACAACGGAATTATAAAAATGAATAAGTTTTCACCGAGTGAAATTCTAATCATTTTTTAAACTAATAAAATTCTAATTAATGGTAGATGTTATTTTAGGTTTGCAATGGGGAGATGAAGGCAAGGGAAAGATTGTAGATTTTTTTGCTAAAGATTACGATGTAATAGCACGCTTCCAGGGGGGGCCAAATGCGGGGCATACATTGTATGTAAATGATAAAAAAATTGTACTGCATCAAATACCAAGTGGCATTTTTCACGAGGGAAAAACTAACCTGATTGGTAATGGTGTAGTGTTGGATCCCATTACTTTAAAAAATGAATGCAAGGCTGTGGCTGCCCTAGGTGTAAATTATAAAAAGGCGTTGTATATAAGTGAAAGGGCGCATCTTATATTACCTACGCACCGGGCACTCGATAAAGCCAGCGAACTTTCTAAGGGTAATGATAAAATTGGGAGTACCTTAAAAGGCATTGGCCCTGCATACATGGATAAAACTGGTCGCAATGGTTTAAGGGTGGGCGATTTATTGGATAAAAGTTTTACAACACAATACATCAAGCTGCGATTAAAACACCAGCGGCTATTAGATAATTTCAATTTCCAGGAAGACATAAGTCAATGGGAAGAAGAATTTTTTGAGGCACTCGAATTTTTAAAGGAATTTAATATTGTCAATGGCGAATATTTTATAAATGAAAGAATAAGCAAAGGCGAAAGGATACTTGCAGAAGGTGCCCAGGGAAGCATGCTGGATGTGGACTTTGGTACTTTTCCATTCGTTACAAGCAGTAGTACTATCTCTGCGGGTGTCTGCTCCGGTTTGGGAGTGGCACCGCAAAAAATTAATGAGGTTATTGGCATTACCAAGGCATATTGTACCCGGGTAGGGAGCGGTCCTTTCCCGACGGAACTAAAAGATGAAAAGGGCGACTTTTTAAGAAATGCGGGAAATGAATTTGGGAGCACTACCGGCCGGCCACGGCGCTGTGGTTGGATAGACCTCGTAGCCCTGCAGTTTGCATGTATGATAAACGGCGTAACTCAATTGGTAATGACTAAAGCAGATATCCTCGATGGCCTGGAAGAACTGAAAGTTTGTAACGGGTATAAAATAAACGGTGAAGAAAAAAATTATATTCCCTTTCAAATGAACCGGGTAAATATAGAAGCTATATATAAAGATTTCAAGGGTTGGAACAAAGACATTACAGGAATTGCAGCCTACGATGCCATGCCATCTCAAATGAAAGATTACATAGAATTTCTTAATAATTATTTAAAAGTTCCTATAAAATATATTAGTAATGGTCCCGGACGTGAACAAATAATCGTAGCTTAAAAAAAATAATAAAAAAAAGTGAATAAAAATTTGGCTAATTAAAAAACTCGTGGAAATTTTACAGTATTAATTCTCCTGGTATGACAACAAAATCTGATAATGAAAAAAAGGCTGTAGCAAAACAAAATTCTACTCCCGCACAGGATACTTCAAAAAAAAATGATTCTAAATCAGCAAAGGTTGATGAGGATGATGAAGACAACGATGACGTGGCAAGTACCGAGGAACCAAAAAAAATAACTAGCCGGCCCAAAGGATCTAAAAAGAAAACGAAAGACGATGATAATGACGATGATGATGATGAGGCAGAGGTAGAAGTAGAAGATGAATGGGAGAAGCCGGAAGAGGGGGATGCCTGGGATCCTGACTTTGATGAATTTGATGTACCTAAATCCAAAGGAAAAAAAGCCGGTACTAAAAAAACAGATGAAGACGATTTAAAGATTGATGACGATTTTAAGGAGTTTGGTTTATTTGATGATATGAATGGTGGCGGTGGTTTTGATGATGATGATGATTTTTAAATTTCCAGGTGAAAATTAATTTTCAAGATTTTCCGGGTGAGGATTATAATATTTTCAAAAATAAAATGTTGAACTGGGCAAACCGGTTCAACATTTTTTGTTTTTTGGATAATAACGAATATCGTTTTGAACAACATTCATTTGATTGTATACTGGCCGTTGGCTGCAAAAGAGCCATCGAATTAAAACCGGGTGATAGTTTTAACGCTCTAAAGCATTTTTATGATCAAAAACCCTGCTGGCTCTTTGGCCACCTGGGCTATGATTTGAAAAATGAAATAGAAAAACTTGCGCCACTTAAAAAACCTTTAATAGATTTTGGGTTAGGATTATTTTTTGAACCGGAAATAATTATACAAATTAAAAATGGAAAATTTTCTGTAATATGTTCTTTACAACCGGAAAATGAAATTTACGAGGCTATCTGTATAGAATCGGGAGAAATTTTACAGAGCGTACCAAGCGATGTTTTTTTACAAAATAAGTTAAGCAGGGAGCAATATATTGATACCATCCACCGCCTGCAAAAACACATCCGGCGGGGAGACTGTTATGAAATAAATTTTTGCCAGGAATATTTTGCTCTAAATGCTTTAATTGATCCTCTTTTTATTTACAGCAATCTGGCCGTGATTTCTGCAAATCCTTTTTTTGCTTTTTATAAATTAAACGATAAATATTGTTTGTGTGCCAGCCCGGAACGATATATTAAAAAAACCGATAAAATTGTTATCTCTCAACCCATGAAAGGCACCAGCCGAAGGAACTTAGAAGATAGTAGACTTGATGAAGATAACAGGAACTACCTCCACAATAGTTTAAAAGAAAAAAGCGAAAATGTTATGATCGTAGACCTGGTACGAAATGATCTCAGTAAAATTTGTAAACAAGGATCAGTAATTGTTGATGAGCTTTTTGGATTATACAGCTTTCCACAGGTACACCAAATGGTGAGTACTGTAAAAGGAATTTTAAATGATGATATTGATTGGGTCGGTGCCATAAAGGCAACCTTCCCCATGGGCTCTATGACAGGGGCACCAAAAAAAAAGGTGATGGAATTAATAGAAGAAAATGAAGTTGTTTCCAGAGGTTTGTTTTCCGGGAGTATTGGCTATGTGAACCCGGAAGGTGACTGCGACTTTAATGTCGTGATAAGAAGTATTTTTTATAATAAACAGGAAAATATATTATCATTTATGGTGGGGAGTGGCATTACATTTCATAGTGATGCATGCGATGAATACGAGGAATGCCAGCTCAAAATAGCGCCGCTATTGGCTGTATTAAAGCTTTAAGCCTTCCGTTTTTTTAATTTATATTTATTCGGGTATATGGTTTTATTATCCGGAATATTGCTATCACCCAACATCATTTGTACACATTCATTTAGTATTTGGTATTTGGTCGCTAAAAATAACTGCATTCTGTCTGCTGGTAAAATCAATTCGTATTGGCCATTTGCATTTAACAGGTCGTCAAACCGGGGATTATAGCGGTTGAATAAAGCAATATCTACAGATAAATTTTTTGCAATAATTACAGAATTATATTTACCTGAAATAGTTTGGGTTTCTGCAAGTTCCATTTCCTCGACTGAAAGCGTTGGTTTATTATTATAAGGGTTGCTGAGGCCGGGACTGCTGGTTCCTAAACCTCCGCTAAATGCATTGTTTGAGCCTTCATTTGTGCCCTCCATAATATAGTGGGTGGCTATAAACTTTTTTACATGGTTACGACTCTCCTCCGGCAAATAATACTGGAGGGCCCAAAAATTCTTGCTTCCACTTTTTTTCATAGCACTGTAAACCCTGCCGGGGCCACCATTGTACGCAGCAATTACCAGCAGCCAATCATGCATTTGCCGGTACAAAGTCAATAGGTACCTGGCCGCCGCATGCGTACTTTTATAATAATCTCTCCTTTCATCAAAAGGCCCGTTTACAACAAGCCCGTAATCCCTGGCCGTGTAGGGCATAAACTGCCAGGGCCCGCCCGCACCTACCCAGCTTGTAGCGGCAGTGCTTAAGTTACTTTCAATTACCGCAAGGTATTTTAGCTCCCTCGGTAAACCATATTGGGAAAAAATATTATCAATTAAATTAAAATAGGGCATGCCCCATGTCTTCATTTTTACCAGGCTGGCAGTGTGGGAGCGCAAGTAATCCTGCATGTAACCTTCAGCCTGGGGATTTACCTGGGATGAATAAGGTAATAATGGATTGTAAGTATATTTGGAAAACAGGTTTTTAAAACCATAGCGGGTAAGCTGGCTAAAATACTGAACCTTATCCTTAGGTGGCAATTTTTTTGTAACAGCTATTTCATCAATAACGGCATCCTCTGCCTTTTCAATTTTTTTAGAAGAATCTTTACTACTGGAAGAGATTGTTTCAGGTGCTACTTTCAATTGAGAAAATACGGATAGTGTACAGAATAAATATAGAAATATGATTAATAGTTTTTTCATTTGTAATAGCTAAAATCGGGGCGGATACTGCTGCAATATTAAATCAGCAATCTCCAGCAAAGTTACTTCATCTTGCTTATTCGTCATAACCTGGAGGCCATAAGGCAAATTATTAACATTATGCCAGAATAAGGGAAGGGCAATGCCGGGTAAACCGGCAAGGTTTGCAAAAACTGTAAATATATCCCCGAGGTACATTGCTACGGGATCATTACCAGCTGCTCCAATAGAGGGTGCAGTACCGGGACTGGAAGGCATTATAATTGCATCGTATTCGTTAAATATTGCTTCCACTTTTTGCATAACCAGCCTTCGCACTTGTTGTGCTTTAGTATAATAGGCATCATAATATCCCGTACTTAATACAAAAGTTCCAAGCATTATTCTTCTTTTAACTTCAGGGCCAAATCCTTCCGAGCGGTTATTTTTATAAAAAGCATCAATACTTTCTGCTGCCTGGGTACTCTGGTGCCCAAACCTTATACCATCATACCGGGATAAGTTGCTGCTGGCTTCAGCTGTGGTAATTACATAATATGCTGGTACTATATATTCCAGCAGATCAAAATCTACCTGTTCTACCTGGTGCCCTTGAGTCTTCAATTCTTTTTCTACTTTTTTAAGACTGGCCTTTATTTCCGGGTCAAGAGAACTGTGTTCCAAAACCTCTTTAAACACACAAAACTTAAATTTTCTATTCAAAGCCCCTGCATTATGTAATGGCCTCATAAGGAGGGTTTGCATTGTGCTATCATGGTAATCAGGGATACTCATAATGTTCAGGAGCAAAGAAATATCTTCAATATTTTTTCCAAAAATGCCGATCTGGTCAAAAGAAGAGGCATAAGCGATCAGCCCATACCGGGAGATACGGCCATAGCCTGGTTTTAAGCCAATCACTCCGCAAAAATCTGCAGGCTGTCTTACGGAACCTCCGGTGTCACTCCCTAAACTGAGCATACACATTCCTGATTGTAAAGCTACTGCGCTACCGCCCGAGGAACCCCCTGGCACTTTAGATTCATTCCATGGATTTAAGACATTTCCATAAGTAGAATTTTCATTTGTGCTTCCCATTGCAAATTCATCACAGTTGCAAGTGCCAATTATGATTGCCTCTTCATTGATTAAATATTGCAAGGCCGTGGCCGTATACAAAGAAGTAAAATCTTTTAAAATAGCAGATGCCGCTGTTGTATGATGGCCTTTATAACAAATAACATCTTTGATCGCAATTACGACCCCATGCAATTTCTTTAAAGGAAGTCCTTGTGCTCTTTGTAGGTCTAAAGCTGAGGCTTTTTCTAAAGCCTCTGAATCATAGACTTCTACAAATGCATTTAAATGTTTTTTCTCCTCAATTTTAGCAATAAAGTGTTGTACTGCGTCTACACATGTGGTACTACCTTCCAAAAGCTCCTTATGAAAAGCTTTTATATTTGTAAAGGAAAACATATATAGAAAAGCTGGTTTTATATTATGAAATCAGCCGAAGCATGTTACACAATTTGCGTGACACACTTCGGCTGAAAAAATTTAAGCCTGGTATTTTATTGAGGCATTTCAGGTTTCGCTTCTTTTTCTTTCATCCCTTCTTCAATTTCACTTTTTACATTTGTTTTTGCGTCATTAAATTCCCGGATGCCTTTTCCAACTCCCCTCATTAGTTCAGGAATTTTTTTGCCCCCAAACATCAGCAGTACAACAAGTATTATTAAAATCCATTCGCTGCCGCCCGGCATTGAAAAAAGGATAATCGTGTTTAAAAAACTAAGTATCATAATAGTAAATTGAAACGTAAAGATAAAGATATTTACTAAAGACCTATCCGAGTATTTTAATAATATTACTGTTTAACGGGGGATTAACGGGCGCTTACCTTATATACCTGCCACATCTTGCTTTGCCATTTGCCGCTTCATAAGTAGTAATGCCACGGGCACAGGAGCCTAAAAAAATAATTAGTGAAATGGCAACGAAACATACTAAAATAATACTTCTCATGGTAGACAAGATTTATTAATAAAAAAGGGTAAGCAGAAAAAATTTGAGGTATTAATTAATCAAAAGCGAAAGTATTATTTGACGATTAAACGATGAAATTACTAAAATCGTGCTCATCATCAAATAAAAAACTATTAAAAAAGCGCAAATATTTACATTTACGCTTTAATATACTGAAAACTAAATAATTAGCTTTTCGATTTTTTTGTTTTCGTTCCAACGGCCATACGTTTTTCCTTAATACGAGCACTCTTACCGCTTCTTTCTCTCAGAAAATAGAGTTTTGCACGGCGTACACGACCTACTTTATTGAGTACAATACTTTCAATGTTCGGCGAAAATACCGGGAACAGTCTTTCAACCCCTACGCCATCGCTTATTTTCCTTACGGTAAAAGAAGCTGTGGCTCCTGTGCCCTGGCGTTTGATTACATCCCCTTTAAAGCTCTGGATACGCTCTTTAGTACCTTCTACAATTTTATAATTAACGGTAATATTATCACCTGCTTTGAATGTCGGGAGCTTAGCTTTAGTTGTCAGCTGCTCATGAACAAAATCAATTGCGTTCATATTTTTCTTTTTTACGGACGGCAAAGGTAGGGAAAATCCTCAGAATTTCTGCACCTGATAGTAATTATTCTTTTAGATTTTAAACAAATTTTGCTGACGGATCTCAAATAGGGAAAGTGATTTATAGCAAGTGTTCCTGAGCTTTACCTGGCTATATTGATGGCTCTTTTTTCCCTGATAACGGTAACTTTTATTTGCCCAGGAAAAGTCATTTCAGTTTGAATTTTTTGCGCAATTTCAAAACTGAGTTTATCGCTATCCGCATCCGTAACTTTATCAGCCTCAACAATTACTCTTAGTTCCCGCCCGGCCTGAATTGCGTATGCTTTTTCTACGCCATTATATGCCAAAGCCAAATTTTCAAGGTCTTTAATCCGTTGAATATACTGCTGCATTATTTCTCTCCTTGCCCCCGGCCGTGCCCCGCTAATGGCATCACAGGCCTGTATTATCGGAGAAATAACATATTGCATTTCCATCTCATCGTGGTGAGCTCCAATAGCATTTACCACCGCAGGATTTTCTCCATATTTTTCAGCCAGTTTTGCCCCCAGGAGTGCATGGCTTAATTCTGTCTCCTCATCCGGCACTTTACCAATATCGTGTAAAAGACCCGCACGCTTTGCTAATTTCGGATTCATACCTAATTCAGCGGCCATGATGCCACAAAGATTAGCTGTTTCACGACTATGCATGAGTAGATTTTGGCCATAAGAAGACCGGAACCGCATCCTACCTACCATCCTCACCAATTCTTTGTGCAGCCCATGTATGCCTAATTCTATAACAGTTCGTTCCCCAATCTCCATTACCTGGTCATCTAACTGGCGTTTTGTTTTTTCTACAACTTCTTCAATCCTGGCAGGGTGAATACGACCGTCAGCAACTAAACGCTGAAGAGAAAGCCTGGCTATTTCCCGTCGCAAAGGATCAAAAGACGATAGAACAATGGCTTCTGGTGTGTCATCTACAATTAAGTCTACACCGGTAGCCGCCTCTATGGCACGTATGTTTCTCCCTTCACGCCCAATGATAGAGCCCTTAATTTCATCACTCTCAAGGTTAAAAACGGTAATAGAATTTTCTATGGCGGTTTCGGCTGCTGTACGCTGAATAGTTTGAATAATAACTTTACGGGCTTCTTTATTTGCTTTTGTCTTTGCTTCTTCTATAATTTCCTGTTGCAAAACCAGCGCTTTGGATTGAGCTTCCTGTCTCAGGCTTTCAATTAATTGTGCTTTTGCATCTTCTGCGGAAAGGCCGGAAACTTTTTCCAGTCGGCGGATGTGTTCTTCCTGGTGCTTTTCTAATTCTGTCCTTTTTATGTTTACTACTTCTATCTGACGGTTCAGGTTGTCCTTTATAGCCTCGTTTTCTTTTAACTGTTTTTCCAGGTTACCTTCCTTAGCGTTAAGCCCTTGCTCTTTTTGCTTTATACGGCTTTCTCCTTCAGTGACTTTTTGTGTCCGTTGAAGAACATCCCTTTCATGGTCTGCCCGTAACTGCACAAATTTCTCTTTGGCTTCCAGTTCTTTTTCCTTTTTAAAAGTTTCTGCCTTTAATTGACCTTCTGCAATAATTTTTTTTGCCTGAATTTCTGCTTCCTGAACCTGTAAGCCAGCATTTTTTGCAAAAATTAGTTTACCTAAGATGATACCCACTATAAGGGCAACCACACCGATAATGATGTAAAGTATATTCGGTTCCATTAATGATTAAAGTTTTAAGCTGATTCAAATTTAATATGGCCAATCTATCCCAAGCAATATAGGTTAGATGGTGAATGAGCGAAGATAAGATTTTTAGGTTTAGATTTATGTAAGACGCAAAGGGAGGAGCTCTAAATGTAATGCGTGCCCTGATTTAGGAGAGATATTTATCCAGTTGAGCTTCCAGCTTGGTTAGGTTTTCTGATATAGTTTTTTGTTGAGTAGAGGAAGTGTCTCCAGGAACCTGTGTGGCATACCAGATTATGACCATAGCTATATAGTCCTGCATGTCTTTGCCGGCAAATTGAGTTTTAAATTCAATGATCTTATCATTTATAATTTTTACAGTGCTGCGTATGGCCTCCTCATCTTTAGCTTCAGTTTTTATGCGGTAGGAGCGGCCGGCAATTAAAATATTTACAGGAATAAGTTCAGGCATAAGCGTTATTTTATTGGCCTAATATGGTAATGCATTTGTCAATGGTTCTTATATATTCATTTATTCTATGCTCCATGTTTTTTTTATCCAGGGTATTTAAGGGAGCAGCCGACATTTTTAAAATTAAGTTTTGTTGTTGTATTTCATTCAGTCGTGCCTGGATATCTTCCTGCTGTTTTTGCATTATTTCCTCAGATTGCCTGTATCGCTGGTTTTCCTTTAAGAGCGCATCATGCTGCTTCAACAATTGCTGAAGCTTTAAATTAATTGTAGTAATATGTTCATTTAAACCGACCATTATTATTTTCTTATCTCTGCATTTAAAATTTCCTGGAAATTACGTGTCAACCTGCTCACCATTTCATCGGTTTCCTTATCGGTAAGGGTTTTGTCATCATTTAAAAAAGTAAAATTTATGGCCATAGATTTTTTATCTGTCCCTATTTTGTCACTTTCAAATATATCGAAAAGTTTAAGTGATTTAAGATAAATAATTTTTGATTCTGCTACAACGTTTTCAATTTGTGCATAGGAAATTTCTTTATCTACTATTATTGCCAGCGCCCGTTCTACCGGGGGATATTTGGAAACCTCTTTATATTTTACAGCTTTTTTATTTTTCAATGACAAGAGTACATCCCAAAAAATATCAGCAAAAAAAACGGGTTCTTTAATATCAAATTGTGAAAGAATTTTCCTGTTAATATTTCCCGACAATCCTAGGATTACTTTACCCGCAAATATGCCGGTAGCGGCTTCAAAATCCGGCGCAACCGTATCTTTATAATCTGCGTCCGCCAAACCTAAGGCGTCGAAGATTGTTTCAACTACTCCTTTAATATAGTAAAAGTCTGCAGGAACAGGTTTGCTTTGCCAACCCCCTTCCTTAACTGTCCCGGTAATATAAAGGCTTAGGTGATGATGTTCCTGGTATTCGCCACTTGCGCTAGTGGTATAGGTTTTACCAAATTCAAATAATTGAAGATTAGCATTTTTGCGGTTTAAATTATGTGCTACTACTTCCAGCCCTGTCTGCAACATTGATGGGCGCATTATATTAAGTTCAGCACTGAGGTTATTTACCATTTTAACTGAAGTCTCTAAAATGCCGGGTTCGTAATAGGCACTGTTGGTAATACTGTTTGTAAATATTTCGTAGAACCCTTGCCCTGTTAAGTAATCTGCAATTTTTTCTTTAGCCTCAAGGCGCCTGGATAAGGTATTTATGGAGGGTGAAATATTTATGGTTTCAGGAATTGGTATATTATCCAGGCCATCTATTCTCATTATCTCTTCCACTAAATCGGCTGGTAAAAAAATGTCAGGTTTGCTGTACGGCGCTGTAACCCGAATTGCATCTGGACCTTCTTCTATTATATTAAAATCCAGGGAAATTAAAATGTTTTTTATAGCCGGCGAAGTATAATTTTTTCCACTTAGTTTTTTAAGGTACTCATATTTCAACTCAATTGGCAACTGCTCCAAAGGAGCAGGGTATACGTCTATCACATCACCATAAATATCTCCGCCGGTAATTTCTTTAATTAATATTGCAGCACGTTCCAAAACTTTTTTTGTATTACTTATGTCAACACCTTTTTCAAAGCGGGTGGCGGCATCTGTTCTTAAACCCAGCCTCACTGAGGTCTGGCGTATTGTTTCGGGATTAAACCAGGCGCTTTCGAGAAAAATATTTGTAGTTGCAGCAGTTACCCCGCTATGTAAACCGCCGTAAACCCCGGCAATACACATTGGCTCTTCCGTATTACAAATCATCAAATCCCCGCCCGATAGTTTACGTTCTTTTTCATCTAAGGTTATAAAATTCTTTTCGGTATTTGCATTTTTTATTATAACCGTATTTCCTTTAACCTTATCTGCATCAAAAGCATGAAGTGGCTGACCACTTTCATGTAATATAAAATTGGTAATATCTACAATATTATTAATCGTTCTTAAACCGATAGATTTAATTTTTTGTTGTAGCCATAATGGGCTATCCGTAACCGTTATATTCCTGATTGTAACGCCACAATACCTTCTGCAGGCCCTGGAATTTTCTATATTAATAGTAAAAACAGAATTATTGTTGTCTGCTTTATACTTTTTGTTATAAGGTAACTGTGCCCTTATTTCTTTATTTTCATGATGGGATAAATATGCACAAACATCATTTGCAACTCCAATATGGCTCATGGCATCTATGCGGTTCGGCGTCAGGCCTATTTCATAAATTACATCTTCAAAAACATCAAAAATTGAAGAGGCATTAAGCCCAATTTCGGTGGCTGGGCTCAATACGATAATTCCATCATGACTGGAGCCAATACCAATTTCATCTTCAGCACAAATCATTCCCTGACTTTCTACGCCCCTGATTTTGGCGTTTCTAATTGTCAAAGCTTCACTATTTATGGGATAAAGCGTTGTACCTATTGGCGCTACAATAACTTTTTGACCTGAGGCTGCGTTAGGAGCGCCACAAACTATCTGTAAATGCGGGGTGGTACCAATATTTACAGTAGTAACTTTTAATCTCTCCGCATCCGGATGTGGTTCGCAGCTTATTATTTCACCAGTAATCAAGCCACTTAAACCACCCTGTACAGACTCATATTTCTGCTGACTTTCTACCTCAAGTCCTATACCAGTAAGTATCTTGCTTAACTTTCCAGGATCTACTTTTACAGGTAAATATTCACTGAGCCAGTTATAAGAAATTATCATGAATAAAAAATAATGTTAAGTGCAAATATAGTTTTTACAATTCTTAAACTTTGCAGATACAATAAAGGGCATTGGTAAATAAAGGAAAGCAAATTGTCAAATGAAGGGAAAAAAGGTACAGTGCATAAAAAGAAAAACAGTCTTAAAAGTTTGTTGATAAATTGGAGTTTTTACAAAGATGAGTGAAATTACGCTGTTAATTGTTATGTTTATAACGGGTGAATAAACTAATTTTATCGGTGGATTTTCGGTGGATAAACAGTTAAATGAAGTTGATAACAACGATATGTTAAGTAATCATTAACCATTTGCATTTATCTTAGCTGCTGCCCTTAAAAAATTTTATAAATTATTAAGGCACTAAAAATAGCGGTAAGTATTCTGAATTAGAGAGCGGGTATGCGTACAAGTTATGAGGTCCTCAATACTTAACATTACAACCAGTAATTGAACCACATGGAATTAACCAATTATAATAAGGATAGAAAAGGAATACGAAAATCCAAACTCGATTTAGGGACAATGATGTTTGGTAAAGTGCCTCCCCAGGCCAAGGACCTTGAAGAAGCTATTTTAGGCGCAATAATGCTGGAAAAAAGTGCCTGGGATACAGTAATAGAAATTCTGAAGCCAGAATGCTTTTATGTAGATGCCCACCAGAAAATTTATAAGGCCATGCAGGGTCTTGCAATTAAAAGCCTGCCAATAGATTTGCTGACAGTGGTGGAAGAATTAAAAGTAAGGGAAGAACTGGATTTGGTTGGGGGTCCTTATTTTGTAACCAGGCTTACGAATGCTGTGGTGTCTTCAGCTAATATCGATGCCCACTCCAGGATAGTTTTACAAAAATTTATACAGCGGGAACTAATACGCATCAGCGGGGAAATTATCGGAGATGCTTATGAAGACAGCACTGACGTTTTTGATATGCTGGACGATGCAGAAACTAAATTATTTGAAATAACAAATAACCATCTCCGTAAAAATTTTGATGATATCAATACGGTACTTGTAAAAACCATTCAGCGCATTGAAGATATGCGTACCCGCCAGGATGATATAACCGGGGTGCCCACTGGCTTTGCTTCGCTTGACCGGATTACTTATGGCTGGCAGCCCACCGATTTAATTATTTTGGCCGCCCGGCCTTCGGTAGGAAAGACTGCGTTTGCATTAAACCTGGCCCGTACCGCCGCCTTGCACCCCACCAAGC
This sequence comes from Ferruginibacter sp., assembly GCA_039920545.1. Taxonomy (GTDB): domain Bacteria; phylum Bacteroidota; class Bacteroidia; order Chitinophagales; family Chitinophagaceae; genus Ferruginibacter. The sequence goes on from JBDSDN010000173.1 coordinate 15,429, forward strand.
CTACGGCTGTTGGTTTTTTTAGTTTGGAGATGAGTAGCAGTCAATTGGTGCAACGAATTTTAAGTGCTGAAAGTGAAATATGGCTTGAAAAAATTGCCCGGGGTAAATTAGAGGAGCATGAGATGAAGCAATTGTATAAAAAAGGCATAGACCGCCTTAGCAAAGCTCCAATTTTCATTGACGATTCTGCCGCCCTGAATATTTTTGAATTAAGGGCAAAATGCCGCAGGCTAAAAAATAAACATAACGTTGGCATGATCATTATAGATTACCTGCAATTGATGAGTGGCAGTGCGGATAGAAATAGTAACCGGGAACAGGAAATCAGTAAAATATCCCGTGATTTAAAGGGGCTGGCAAAAGAATTACAGGTGCCCATTATAGCACTTTCTCAATTGAGCCGTGAGGTGGAAAAAAGAAAAGAAGGCAATAAGATGCCGCAGTTAAGTGATCTTAGGGAATCAGGTGCTATTGAGCAGGATGCTGATATGGTTATGTTTTTATACCGCCCGGAATATTATGATATTACTGCTAACGAATTTGGAGAAAGTAATAAAGGAGAAACGCATGTAAAAATTGCTAAACATAGAAACGGAAGTTTGGAAACTATAAAATTGCGTGCCCTGCTGCATATTCAGAAATTTGTGGAAGATGAAGCGGGCAGTGATTTTAACACAGGCCCGGCAGGTGATGGTGGAAACTGGAAGCCGGTAAATACCGGCGGTGGTGTAGATGATGAAGCAAGGATGTATATTCAAAAAGGTAGCAAAATGAATGATGGAGGTTATGATGAAGAATCACCTTTTTAAAAATTGATAATTGATAACTTTATAATGGAGAATAAATTTTTATTCTCCATTTATTTTTTCTGAAAATAAATATGAAATATAAATACATTGTTGCATTATTTTTAGTTGGCTTTATTTTTCAAACAATAGCAATACTTATCTAAAATTCTTCATACAGCAAATGCTGATTTATTATTTAAGATTTCCGGAAGTTTAATAATTATATCATTAATACTTGCAATTATAAAAGTTATCAAGACTAAAAATGAAGAGAACTTTTTGAATAAATAATTGCCATAAACTAACTTATGACACTCCCTTTTTTTTACATTGAACATATAGTTGGTACGCCGGATTTTTTGGAATTAAATGAAGAAACCTCTAAGCATGCACTGCAGGTTCTTCGCATGCAAAAAAGCGAGCAACTGCAATTAACAGATGGCAATGGAAATTTATTTACTGCCCGGATTATTGATGATAATAAAAAAAAATGCAAGGTCGAAATACTAGCAGCTGTCAACCATAAACCTTCGTTACACAATAAAACTATTGCTATTTCGCTGATAAAAAATACCAACCGTTTGGAATGGTTCCTGGAAAAAGCCGGAGAGATAGGTGTGTCGGAAATAGCCCCCCTTATCTG
>JBDSDN010000174.1:0-2507 GCA_039920545.1 Ferruginibacter sp.
GGTTTTGCAATATTTTTTCCTTCAACGCCTGTATGCCTTCGTTTTTAGAAGCAACCGTGGCAAGTATAGGAATTTCGTTTTGATGGTTATTAAAAGCTGGCGCTAACATCATCCTTAAATTTTTTAAAAAAATATCTGCTCCCGGCCTGTCACTTTTATTTACCACAAAAATATCTGCAATTTCCATCAAACCTGCTTTCATCGTTTGCACTTCATCGCCCGACTCTGGCACCAACACCACCACGGTGGTATCTGCCAGGCCGGCTATTTCAATTTCACTCTGGCCTACGCCCACCGTTTCTATAATGATAAAATCAAACCCCGCCATTTTAATGACATCAGTTATCTCAATTATTTTTGGATGCATGCCACCAAGCGAACCCCTGGTGGCCAATGACCTGATAAATACATTTGGATTTTTGTACCATTGGCTCATCCTGATCCTGTCTCCCAGTAAAGAACCTAAATTAAATGGGGAAGAGGGGTCTACACAGAGCACAGCTACCTTTTTATTTTCGGCCAGCAATTTTCCGATCAAGGCATCCACCAGGGTACTTTTGCCTGCGCCGGGCGGACCTGTAATGCCTATTATTACTGCTTTAGTAGCAGTCAGGCCCTGTAAAAAATCAAGGAATCCCTCCGCTTCATTTTCAATTAAGGATATGCACCGGGCCAACACTTTTATGTTGCCTTCGCTAATATCTTTTTTCATTTGCTCCCACATAACATCAAAAATATTTTAATTAAAAACTAGAGATATTTATCCATACCATTGGCCACATGAGTTGTATTATTATTTGCTGCCCTTTGCATTATTTCTGTATTCTTTTGCTCCATCTCCCGGGATACTTCTGCATGGTAAAGATGATAACAGATGGCACCAAATTTTAAAAATCTTTTTTGTACTTTATTATTGATGAGGCGTATGGCCAATTCGCTGTCTTCTTTTCCCCAGCCGGTAAAGTCTTCATTATAACCATTTACAGTAAGCAGATCTTTTTTCCAAAAAGCCATATTACAGCCCTTCACATAATATTTCCATTTGCCAGTATTTTTATAGCGGGTGGCAAAAAGATTTTGCAGCAGGGGAACATGCAGCCCGTTAAAATAATTATTGTTACCAGCAGAATGTTTGTTTACCTCAAGACTATTCAGTGAAAACATTTTAGCAGTTAATTCAGGAGAAATAAGCACCCGGCTACCGGTACAAAAAAACCCGTGTTTTTTAAAATTTAAATGATCCCGGACAAAATGTTTATGCAAAATTAAATCTCCATCTATTTGAATCAGGTAATCACCGGATGCGATTGCAAAACCCTTATTTCTTATTTGCGCAAGTTGAAAGCCACTATCCTGCTGCCACACATGAGTTAAAGGGATTGGGTATTTTACAGTAAATGCATTAATTAAATTCTTGGTATCATTCCCGGAACCATCATCGCAAATAATCACTTCATCCGGCAAAACCGTTTGCTGCAGCACACTCTGCAGGCAGAGGCCCAGGGCAGCGGGCCAGTTATAAGTTGATATAAGAAGTGAACATTTTGCCATTGAGCCAGTTAAAATATATCAATTTTAAGTTAACAACAACTTCCATTCTGCCAGGATTTTTTCATCGGAGAAACCCTGCATTTTTTCATACAGTGAATTTCCCATCCGCTCTCTCGTATTTTTATCTGAGATTAAATCCTGCAACTTCTCTGCAAACAGCAAACTGTTATTGCGGGGTACAAGGTAGCCTGTAATATGATCTTCTACAATATCTACCACACCTCCATCGCTTTTTGTAGCCACAATTGCATTTCTATATACTGCAGATTCTAAAAGCCCCATGCCCAGGCCTTCACAGTCTGAGCTGAGCACCGAGATGGATGATTGTATGAGAAATTCATCAACATTATTTACCATGCCTGTAAACAATACGTTCTTTATTTTATCATCTTCTACATACTTTATCATTTTGTTTTTTAGCTGCCCATCGCCAATTATTTGTAGCTGCCAATCAGGGTTTTCTTTTTCAATTTTTTGCCAGGCTTTTAATACCAGCATAGAATTTTTATGTTTGCGGTGCAGCCGGGATATATATACAATAATTTTTTTCTTATGCTCAAAATTATTCACACTTTCGGCCGGTTTAAAAGTCAACGGATTGTGGATCGTTTTAATATTACTGCTTACTGTTTGCTTTAAATTATAAATGGCATGAATTTCATTTGCCGCTCCGTAGCTTACACACACAAAGCCATCTTCTGCATTATTTATAACCTTTTGTAATTTAATTTTTTTAAAAGGATAAAGAATGGCCGCCCAGATCAATTTAAAAATGAGGAAAGGATTCATGAGGATATCAGTTTTATAAATATACTTTTTCAGATATCCAAAGGGTGAGCCATGATAATGCAGTATTGCTTTACATCCCGCATTCGCTGCTGCTCTTTGCACCTGCAAGGCAGTCGTCATATTATCTCCCTGGAAAATAAGTGTTGTAATTTTTTTTTCTATTAAAA